>NZ_JAEDOV010000007.1:0-200578 GCF_017872535.1 Ruegeria sp. HKCCSP351
AGCCGCGCAATCAGAGCATTTTGTCCTTGCAAAGCAGACGCCATCCACACAGGACTTAGCCGCCTTATGCGGATGCAGCGAACTTGGGAAGCCGGGTGAGGCACGATGCAAAGATGTCTCGTCATACAGTAGCTGATTTCCCGAGAGCGGTCATCCCGACCACTTCAATTGGATCCGACCGGAACCGGCCACTTGGTTTTATTTTGATCTGATAGGCACCTAGAACGGGTGCAGATTGCGCCGGTCGTTGAGTTCTACCGATTCAGATTGGATGGGTATTCTCGGGCGAAGGTTTGCGCCAGTGGCTTTTTTGGTAGCTTCTTCGAGCTTCGCTCAAAATCCCGCAATTCGTTCAATCACCCAAAAGGCGGCTAGACTACCGATGCCGTAACTTGTCACGCGTTCTAGCTGAACCGCTTGCTCTTTTATCGCCGGGTATAGAAGCCGGGCCGCGAACCCAATGGTCAGTACCACAACGATAAACAGAACCTGACCAAGCTCCACCCCGAGGTTGAAGGCAAACAGAGCCAGTGGAATGTCCCCATCAGGCAAGCCGATCTCTCTCAGTGCCCCGGCGAATCCCAGGCCATGTATCAAGCCGAAAGCGAAAGCGACGATCCAGGGTGAACGCGTGGCCAACGGATCACGGTTCTCCGGTGAAAGCGACAGCTCATAAGCGAGGAACACGATTGAGAGCGCGATCACTGCCTCGACAGGTGGAGGAGGAATGTTCAGCCAGCCGAGAGTGGCCGAAGCCAACGTGATGCTGTGTGCAACGGTGAATGCCGTGATCGCCCATAACAACCGACTGAGATCGCGAACCAGCAGCACAAGCGCGAAGACAAAAAGCAGGTGATCGAGGCCTTCGAGGATGTGCGTCACTCCGAGCGCTACGTAGCTCGAAAGGATGTCGAGAAACCCAGGATTCTCAGGTACCGTGAATGCGGTTTCGGTCGACGTCAGGCGACGCACCTGCGTCTGTCCGGGTTCCAATTCGTACCGCACCAGGGTTTCCGTGTTGGTCTGCTCGAGCCCGACGATCTCGATCACACCGCTTTCAAGGCCTCCTGGACAGGTGGCGATCCATCCGGTTGTCCAGGCACGTCCATCAAAGGACGGTGACGGAGACGGCTCATGTGAACAGTTCGCTGGCAGGCGAGCCTCTATGGGCATCTTTCGACCGTTCACGTCAGGTGCGCGCCAGGTCACGCGCCAGCGCTCCTGCCCCATGGACGCGAGTTCGAGATACCCTGGATCAAGCGCGTGGGCTGGCGCGTATCCCGGCAGACAAATGGCGAAAATGGCAAACAGAGGTACCAGAAACCTTTTCATCTATTCAACACTTCTTCAGCGTTGGGCAAGCTCACGGTGTAACGATCCAGCAGTGCCTGACCGAAGCTTTCGCGCATCTTCTTTGTCTCAGCCGCGAACCATTCGGCCTTTACGCGGTCGCGGATTTCGGACAGCGGTGGCAGCACGGAGTCCATTCTCTCGATTACCCGAACGAGATGCAGGCCATAGCCGCTCTCGACCGGACCCTGCCATTTTCCGACCGGCAGGTCCGCCAGCGCCTCGTGGAACCCCTCTCCGAGTGTGCGGTCGATCACCGGTGCAGGCGTCATTGGAAAGGATTGTGGCAGTAGAGTAGCCTGTCCCAACGTCGCCGGGTCGGCACCGTTCTCCAACAGCGCCAGAAGCTCGGAGGTATCCCGATCTCCGGGCACAACGATCTGTTCCAGAGCCATTCGAGCGGGTTGCGTGAACCGTTCCGGGTTTTGTTCCAGATACGTCTGAAGCATGTCCTCATCCGGTTCCACCATCGCGGCGCCAGATTCTGCGAGGAACTTCATCTTCTGGTTCAATCGCTGGCGTATAACCACGTCGCCCCGATCAAGTCCGAGGATCAGCGCCTCGCGGACATGGGCCTCTTCCAGCGCCCACGATTGCATCAAGTTCTCCAACTCCCGGATCGTTGGGGGGCGGTTCCAGGTGGCAATGAAGTTCTGCACTAGTCGGCTTGCCTCGCTCTCGGTCAAGCTGATCATATCGGGGCTGAGCGCAACTGGCTCATCGTTGATCGCCGCGTATACGGCAAAGATCAGGGCACCAAGCGCGAAGAAATGGACAAGCGGAGAAAGAATAAGCGTGCGCATGCGTATCATCAGACCTTCGGGTATCAGTTGCCACGAAAAGGTAAGCTCTACGGTCGGCGATGCGATTGCAAGCTATTACACAAAACCAAACTTATATTGACACATATACAATTGCTAACCTCGCGACCCTTACCGCCGGATTCCATGCATTCTACGATGAACAAGGGTATCGTGGTACGGAAGCTCTGGCACCAAACGGGCGCCCTCAATCAAGCCGGATTGCCCGCGCCAAATCTCTATACCAATCACGACGTCCGTTTGATCTCGGTCATGGGGACTGTTCGACCAAACCGCTAAAATATGGTTTTATGCTAAAACAGAAGCGTTGGGAGGAGAAGACATGGAACAGCAGAGACACGCCGCCGTAAAAAACGCGATTGCCTTGCTCGCAACGACTGTCCTCACTACGGCAATGCCAGCCCATGCGCAGGAATGGACCCCAACTTCGGAACAGCTCGCCGATACCTATCCAGCGCCGGCCTATTCACCCTATGCTGGTCGAACTTTCCCGGAACGACCACTCTGGGGTGAGACACATCTTCATACGGGACAATCTATGGACGCCGGAGGTTTCGGTGCGCGCCTTGACCATGAGGATGCTTATCGTTTTGCGCGCGGGGAAGAAATCACCGCGTCCTCTGGCCAGCCTGTTCGCTTGTCGCGCCCATTAGACTGGCTGGTTATTGCAGATCACTCGGACGGTATGGGCATGATCTTCGACGCCCTTGCAGGCAATCCGTCGGTTACGCGCTATGAACAGGGCAAGCGTTGGTCCGATGGGTTCCGCGCGGGCGGACAGACAGCAGTGGATACAGCGCTTGACCTGATCGGAAGCGTTTCTCAGGGCGCCATCGAAGAGGAAATGTTCAACAATTACATGCCCGGCTCGCGAAGGTTCGCAACGATTTGGTCGGACAACCTCAAGACCGCCGAGCGCTTCTACGAGCCCGGCATCTTCACTCCGATGCTCGGGTTCGAATGGACCTCACTCGTAGCGGGGAACAACATGCATCGCAACGTAATCTTCCGTGATGGACCGGATCGCGTTGGGCAGATCGTACCCATGGTGATGACGCCGCCCTGGGGCAGTCCCGATCCGATGGATCTCTACGCCTATCTCGAGGACTACGAGAAAAAAACCAACGGCGCGGTTCTGGCGCTCGCACATAATGGCAACTTGTCCAACGGGGTGATGTTTCCAATCGACATCCGGTTCGACGGATCCCCCGTCACGCAGGAATATGTGGAAGCCCGAGCCAGATGGGAACCGCTCTATGAAATTACGCAGATCAAGGGCGACGGTGAGGCACACCCATTTCTCAGCCCGAATGACGAGTTTGCCGACTATTACAACTGGGATGTAGGCAACCTCGATCTGTCTGAAGCCAAAACCGACGATATGCTCGCGCGAGAGTATGCTCGCGAAGCGTTGAAGAGCGGGCTGGCCCTGGAAGCAGAGTTCGGAACAAATCCTTACAAGTTTGGCTTCAGCGGGGCGACAGACAGCCATACAGGTCTTGTGACCGCCGAAGAAGAGAATTTCTTTGGCAAGCACACCGGCTACGAACCGTCCGCAGAGCGGTTGCAACACCCTTTCATGAAGAACGAAAACGGTGAGCTTTTCGCATGGCAGATGGTCGCCGCCGGTCTCACGGCGGTCTGGGCCGAGGAGAATACTCGCGAAAGCATCTTCGACGCCATGGCGCGCAAGGAAGTCTATGCCACGACCGGCCCCAGAATATCGGTCCGTTTCTTCGGCGGTTGGAACTTTGACGAGGCCGACCTGGCTTCTCGTATTCCGTCAACCGTCGGGTATTCGAAAGGCGTGCCCATGGGCGCTGACCTGTCCGCTGCGCCCGATGGGGCCGAGGCGCCGACATTCATGGTGGCCGCGCTAAGGGATCCAATCGGAGCCAACCTTGACCGCATCCAGGTCGTGAAGGGTTGGCTCAATGAGGACGGCACGACCAGCGAAGCCGTCTATGACGTCGCCTGGTCCGACGGGCGCGTCCCCGGCGCGGATGGCAAGCTGCCTGCGGTAGGCGATACGGTGGATGTGGCAACGGCGAGCTGGGCCAACTCGATCGGCGCATCCGAACTTGCGACGATCTGGACCGACCCGGACTTCGATCCCGCCCGCCCAGCCTTCTACTACGTCCGAGTATTGGAGATCCCCACACCGCCTTGGTACGTCTACGATGCCTATCGCTACGGGATCGAGATTCCTGAAGGCGCACCGACATCTCAGCAGGAGCGTGCCTACACATCTCCCATATGGTACGCGCCGGCAGGCTGACGGATGGTGAAATTGGGATGACAGTAGCCCTCGACCGCCCGTTCGACGGAGCGGTCGAGAACACAATCGCAGCGCTCGCGGAAGAAAGCTTCGGGGTCCTTTCGCGCATCGACTTCGACAAGCTATATTGTGGAATAGCTTGGGATACCTTTCACAGCTATTCAATTCTTGGGGCAAGCAACCCCAAACTTGCATTCCGAACAGTGAACGCAGGCCCAATGTGGGTTTGCTCTTGCCCTTTGACGTCACGGTCGAGGAGTTTGAGGCCGGGTTAATCATCAGAATAGTGGATGTCGGTCAAGTCATAAACGTGGAAGACCTAGCTCAAAGACTGCGCGACGAGTACCAGCACCACGTCGGCGTTTGACAACAGATCGCTGAGCGCACCCCATTTGGAGATGAATGGATAGCCAGTAACGCTTGCCGCGAGCAATGCGAGCGTCCGCGTTCATCGCTGTGAGACAGCGATGGTACCTGATTGGACTTTGCGACCGGCCTGCTGCAGTAGCGAAATCTGTGATTTCCGCTCGGTCGGATTGGGTTTTTCGTTGAAAACCTTTTGCTTGATCGTGAGGTAAGTCGCTGATTCAATTCTCCCCGAGGATGGGAGGACTGAGCGATGATGGGGCCGAAGCAGGAAGCCCAGGCGGTATTTCTCTTTTGTGGATCATTTTCCCTAAGATCACCTGTTGCGCTCGATTGATCGCCTTGTCGATCTGGATGATATCCGCGCGCGCCACAGCACATCCAGCGGCGCGCCGGGTTGCGGGATCGGTGCGATCTTGCGGCTGGTCCCGCCCCGCACCACACCGGCATGACGCCCGTGGGATTCGGTAAAGATCTCGATAATCGCCGAGGTTTCGCCGTGGCGGCGGGAGGTCAGTAGGATGCCGTGATCGCGCCAGTCCAATTCGGGGTCCTGTCGGTGATTAAGTTGTGGTGTTCCCAGAAAATCGTGAAGGGTTCCGTTCTGCAATGGTTTTGCACACCAAACGCGGAAAGATACGTCAATCGCTTGGTCCGACGGCAGGGGACTGGGCATCTATGCGGGGCAAATCGGGCATCCGCATTGTCACCAGCTTCCCTTGATTTTCAGCGGCCGGCTTGAAAGAATGTCAAAATTCCAACAGCAAAGGGGCCAATCCATGCGATGTTTCTGTATTGGTCTGCTGCTACTTATGGCAACGAGCTTTTCTGCGGCTGCTCAGGACGCGGTGTATTTGATTAGGCATTGCGAGAAGGAATTGTCAGGGGCTGATCCAGCGCTGACCCCCGAAGGCAGGCAGCGTGCAGCGGATTGGGCCGAGATGCTACAGCACGTTGGCCTTAGTGCCGTTATCACGTCGGACGCGCTTCGGACCCTGGAAACTGGACGAATTATTGCAGAGACGCTTGGCCTTCCAACCAACGCCTTGCCCAGAGGAGACACCGCTGGATTGGTGGACGTTCTTGAGTTCGATCATGACGAGGATGCCGTGCTGATAGTCGCACATGCCGAGACCATTCCACAAATTCTGGAGGGTCTTGGTGTGCTGGAAGACGTTAACATCGATCAAAACGAATTCGCCAACCTGTTTGTTGTTATTGAACCCTCGTCAGATGCCCCGGTGTACGTCCATCTGCTGATGCCGTAACGTCATTACACAAGTCCGTCTTTGCCTCAAAGCGGACATGCATCGGGCCCGCTACTCCAGCCCCTCTTCGCCCAGCAGGTGCCGGCCTTGCCGGTCTTCGACCTCGATCACCCAGAGGTCGGGGTCAAAGCTGCGCTGGCGCTGGATGGCGTGATCCACGTCGCCCTCAGGGCCAGAGGAAAGTTCGACCCATGTGCGTTCACCGCTCATCAGATCAAAGCTGCGCTGAAAGGCGGTGGCTTGCCCGTCGAGCGTGTTGAGCTTGACCAGAACCGCGCCCGCGGTGTCATCGCCATGGGCCACGACAAAGGCGGGGATTTCCTGAAACCGGAGCCGCGCCAGATAGGCGTGAACCCAGAAATCGGCGGTCAGGCGGGTCATGCGTTGCCGTCTTTGAAATCCAGACCCATTTCCGAATAGCGCTCGGATTCCTCAAGCCAGTTGGGCCGGACTTTCACTTGCAGGAACAGGTGGATCTTGCGGTCGAGGAACTCTTCCAGTTCCGCCCGCGCGGCCTGACTGACAGCCTTGATCGTCTCGCCCTTCTTGCCCAGAACGATGCCCTTGTGGCCGTCGCGCATGACATAGATGACCTGATCGATTCTGGCCGAGCCGTCCTTGCGTTCTTCCCAGTTTTCGGTCTCGACCGTCAGTTGGTAGGGCAGTTCCTGATGCAGGCGCAGGGTCAGCTTCTCGCGCGTCATTTCAGCGGCGATCATGCGCATCGGCAAATCGGCGATCTGGTCTTCGGGATACAGCCACGGCCCCTCGGGCAATTCGCCCGCCAGCCATTTGCGCAGGTCGTCGACGCCGTGGCCTTTTTCGGCCGAAATCATGAAGGTCTCGGCAAAGGGGTAGCGCGCGTTCAGGTCGCTGGTCAGCGCCAGCAGTTTCTCGGACGGCACCTTGTCGATCTTGTTGATGGCGAGCGCGATGGTGCGGCCCTGCCCGATCTCGGCCAGCCCTTCGAGGATGCGTTCGACCCCTTCGGTGATGCCGCGATGCGCCTCGACCATCAGCACGACGATATCGGCATCGGCGGCCCCGCCCCAGGCGGCAGCGACCATGGCACGGTCCAGACGGCGGCGCGGTTTGAACAGGCCGGGCGTGTCGACAAAGACCAGTTGCGCATCGCCTTCCATCGCGACGCCCCGGATACGGGCGCGGGTGGTCTGCACCTTATGGGTCACGATCGAGACCTTGGCCCCGACCATGCGGTTCAGGAGGGTGGATTTGCCTGCGTTGGGCTCTCCGATCAGGGCGATAAATCCGGCGCGTGTGGTCATGTGTCTGGCAATCCTGTCTGCAACTGCGCCCCCCTATAGCAGAAAGGTCCGGCGGGCCAGAGGGATTTGTCGCATTGCGGCCCTGCGTTTGCGGTGGCAGGACAGGCATAGATGCCCAGCCAGTTCCAGCCCGGCAGCAAATCCTTTCAATGAGGTTTTCATGAAACGTCGCGAGTTTCTTCTTGGAAGCGGTGCTGCCGCCGGTGCGTTCGGGTTGGGCGGATGGTCGCTGGCGGCAGGTGATGCAGCACAGGAGCTGGTGCTGCAACCTGCCAGTTACCGGCTGCGAGAAGGGCTGACCACAGGGATGGTCAGCCTGTCGCCCGATGCGCCGCCGCCGGTTCTGTATGGGCGGCAGGGCGAGCCTATGCGGCTGAGCGTGCGCAACACCTTGCCGGACTATACCTCGATGCACTGGCACGGGCTGCGCATCCGAAACGAGATGGACGGGGTGCCCTACCTGACCCAGATGCCCATCGGCGAGGGCGAAAGTTTTACCTATGAATTCACGCCACCGGATGCGGGGACCTACTGGTATCACCCCCATTGCATGACGATGGAGCAGATGGCGCGCGGGCTGACCGGCGTGATGGTGATTGCCGAGCCGGAACAGCCGGGGTTCGACAGCGAACAGGTGATCAATCTGCGGGATTTCCGTCTGGACGAGGGTGACGCGTTCCTGCCTGCCTATACGGCGCGGGGTGCGGCGCGAGCGGGCACGTTTGGCACGGTGCAGACCGCCAACTGGCAGGGCGCGGCGGTCTATGAGCACACGGCGGGCAGTCTGGTACGGCTGCGGGTGGTCAACACGGACACGACCCGCATCTACAAGCTGCATCCCGAGGGGGCCGAGACCCGGATCATCGCCTGGGACGGGCATCCGGTCGAGATCGACCTGCCGGTGCCAACGGCGGATGAACCGCTGCTGCTGGGCCCCGGTCAACGGGTGGATTTTGCCGTCCGGATGCCCGAGAACGAAGGGCAGTCGGCGGACCTGATGGCCAAGTTTCCCGGCCAGCCGCACCGCGCCATGGCGCGCTTGCGGGCTAATGGCGCATCAGCGGCGCGCGATCTGCGAGAGCTGCGCCCGTTGCGTGCAAACCCCGTTGCGCGCCCTGATCCAAACGGCGCGGAGCTGCATGAGTTCGTCTTTGGCTGGACCCCGGAGGGCGGTGCCCCGAATGACGGGTTCTGCGGCACGCTGGGGTATAGTTTCTGGTCGATCAACCGCAAACCCTGGCCGGGCGATGCAGCGCAAGGCACCGGGCCGCTGGCGGTTCTGGAACAGGGAAAAAGCTATGTCCTGCGATTGCGCAACGAGTCGCCCAACCTGCATCCGATCCACCTGCACGGGCTGGCCTTCGTGCCGCTGCGATCCAACCTGCGCACCCTGCCTCCGCTGATGACGGACACCATGCTGCTGTTGAAGGATGAGATTGCCGATATCGCACTGGTGGCGGACAATCCCGGCGACTGGGCCTTTCATTGCCATGTGATCGAACATCAGAAAACCGGGCTGACCGGGTTCATCCGGGTGGTTTGACGGATCGTTTCTTCAATGAATGAGGATTGGATCGGCCCCGCCTATCCGACCGGCCAGGTGGCCTGCCCCCTCGCCCGGATTTCATCCGGGCTCACCCCCGGGATATTTTTGGCCAGATGAAAGAGGATCCGGTCGCGCGCAGCAGGTCACTGCGGCAGGGACGACAGGAGTGCCTTGGCCGCCGCCTGTTCGGCCTGGCGCTTGGAGCCTGCGGTGGCCTGTGCCTCGGTTCCGTCCTGAAGGCGGGCGGCGATTGTGAAGACGGGGGCGTGATCGGGGCCGCTGCGTTTGACCTCGACATAGCTGGGTGGTTTCTGGCCGCGCGCCTGTGCCCATTCCTGAAGCGCTGTTTTGGCGTCGCGGGCGTCGGCCTCGACCTTGTGGATGCGGTCGCCCCAGAGGGCGAGGATGACATCGCGGGCGGCTTCGAACCCGGCGTCGCGGTAGATGGCGGCAATCACCGCCTCCATCGCGTCGCCCAGCAACGCTTGCTTGCGACGGCCACCGGACAGCATCTCGGACCGGCCGAGTTTCAAGACCGCGCCCAGATCAATCTGGCGGGCCACATCTGCGCAGGCTTCTTTGCGGACCAGTGCGTTGAATCGGGGCGCAAGCTGGCCTTCGGAGGCTTTCTTGTCGGCCTCAAGCAGCGCAGTGGCCATGACAAGGCCCAGCACGCGGTCGCCCAGAAATTCAAGCCGCTGATTGTCGGGCCGGGTCGACGATGAGACCGAGCCGTGGGTCAGCGCACGCACCAGCAACTCGGGGTTGGCAAACTCATACCCCAAACGTTGCTGAAACGCCTTTATCTCGGCTGAGAGCTTCAATTGACCGCCTTAAAGAACCGATCCCCGCGCCAGGTCCAGAAGAACAGCATCGACCGGCCAGCGGACGAGAACATGATCCGGTCGGCGCGACCGATCAGGTTTTCGTAAGGCACATAGCCAACCCCGCCAGCGGATTGCGGCAGGCGGCTGTCAGCCGAGTTGTCGCGGTTGTCGCCCATGAAGAAAAAATGGCCTTCGGGCACGGTATAGATGCCGGTATTGTCCGACCCCTGATTGCCAATATTCAGCACGTCATAAGTGACACCGTTGGGCAGGGTTTCGATCAGACGCGACTTTTCACAGGCGCCGCCAACACCGACGGGGCCGTTTTCGCAGCGGGGGCGCAGGCGTTGCGGGCCCTGCGGTTCGGCGATTTCGGTGAATATGCCGTCAGGCTGTTGCGGAACCGGTGTGCCGTTGAGGATGATCTGCCCCTCGCGGACCTGAATGCGGTCGCCCGGCAGGCCGATAAGGCGCTTGATATAGTCGCGCCCGCTAACCGGGTGACGGAAGACGATGACATCGCCGCGCACGGGATCGCCGCCCCAGATGCGGTTGCCGTCGCCGCCCTGCATCCAGCCGCAGAGATCTTCGGCGTCGATGTTCAGACCGACACTGGGAATGATCAGGCTGGGGCATGAGGCGTAGGAATAGCCGTAGGCCATTTTGTTGACGAAGAGGAAATCGCCGATCAGCAGCGTCTGTTTCATCGAACCGGAGGGAATCCAGAACGGTTGAAAGAAGAGGGTCCGGAACACGCCCGCGATCAGCAGGGCATAGACGATGGTCTTGATCGTTTCCCAGACGCCGCTTCCGGTCTTGGCTTCGTCGGCCATACTGCTCTCTCCAGTTCTCTGTGCTTGGCTTCGCTGCTACATGCGGGGGGGATGGGGTCAAGTCAAGGCTGTGTGACGTGATCTTGCAGAGGACGCGCCTCGATCACGACAAAGGCCTGTGCCCAGGGGTGGTCATCGGTCAGGGTGACGTGGATAATCGCCTCGTGCCCAGCGGGTGTCAGTTCGTTCAGGCGTTCGGCGGCCCAGCCAGTGACATGCATCACCGGCTGCCCGGTACGCAGGTTGGTGACGGCCATGTCCTTCCACGAGATGCCCATGCGCAGGCCGGTGCCGAGTGCCTTGGAGCAGGCCTCTTTCGCGGCCCAGCGTTTGGCATAAGTGCCTGCGGTATCCGCGCGGCGTTCGGCCTTGCGCTGTTCGGTGTCAGTAAAGACACGGTTGCGGAACCGGTCGCCGAACCGGTCGAGCGTACCCTGAATGCGGTCTATGTTTGCAAGGTCTGTGCCGATGCCGAGGATCATATGGCTCTCATTTCTATGGTCGGGCCAATCAACGGCAATTGATGACCACACGCAAGCGGTTGGTTGCCGCATTCCGTGATATACTTTACCGGAATGTTCAATTTTTACGTTGGTGCGGGGGACGCAATGTCAAAAATTCTGTTCATGGCGATTGCGGTGGCTGGCATTGTTATAAGCTCCGTTTTACCCGCTTCTGCACAGGATTGCGGAACCGAGGAAACCCCCTGTCAGGTTGGAGAGTTGTCCTATCGGGTGGTTCTGCCCGATGCCGCGCCCACGCCGCCAGCTGTTATCTATCTGCATGGCTATGGTGCAACGGCGAATTCAGCTGTGAAAATTTCCGGCCTCGCGGCGGCCTTTACCGACCGCGGCATCGCCTTTATCGCGCCGAACGGTCAGGTCGACATTGGCAATCCCAAGGCGCTGGATTGGGGAGTGCATGATGGCTATCGCTGGCCGCGGGATGATCTAGCCGCGCTGGAGCAGATCAAGGAAGATGCCATTGCCCGTTTCGACCTGAACGCCGACCGCATTTTGCTGGCGGGGTATTCACGCGGCGGATCACTGGTTTGGGACAAGGCCTGCATGGATCATTCCTTTGCCTTCGCCTATGCCTCGGCATCAGGGGCTTTTTGGGAGCCGATGTGGCGACGGTGCAGCGGCCCGGTTCACATGCATCATTCGCACGGCTATGCAGACCGGACCGTCCCGCTGGAGGGACGTTTTGTGACCTTTGGGGACTATGATTTCGAACAGGGTAGCGTTTTGAAATCCATTGAAATTCTGACCAGAACCAATGGATGCGGGCAGATGGCGAACAGCGTTTCAACAGAGGGCGCATCCTGGCGAAAGAAGTGGACCGAGTGTCAGGACGGCTCTGTCACCCTAGCGCTGGGGCCACATGGCCACGGCAGGCAACCCGGTTGGGCAAATGCCGTGGCGGAATGGTTTTTGGAAATCTCGAACGCGCCCTAGCGCTTCCACCGGAATTTGCCGAGATCTATTTCGCCTGCTTTACGACAACCGCACTGTCAGGATCTTGTAACTCGCCACGCCAAAGAACCCGGCGAAGGCGAAATCGAACCAGCGGCGGGCACGGCGGTAGGTGCGGACCATGCGGGCGGATGAGAACAAAAACGCATAGCCGATGAAGATCATCAGTGATCCCGCGTACAGCATGGCGAAATAGCCCAGCAGCATCGGCAGGCTGGCATCGCTTGGCGCGACGATGGCATAGATCGACCCCCAGCTGAGGATTGCTTTGGGGTTGGTCAGGTGGATGGCGGCACCTTTGGCAAAGATCGTGGGCAGCGTGCCAGTGACCGGTTTGCCCAGGGCGACCTCATCATCCGAGGTCATCGCGCGTTTCAGGGCCTTCAGCGCCAGCCAGCCCAGATAGGCCACGCCGACATAGCGGATCACTTCGAACAGCCAGACATTGGCCAGCATGACCGCCGACAGGCCCAGCGCTGCGGCAATGCCCCAGGCGGCCGATCCGGCGCAGATGCCAAGGGCAAAGGCCAGCCCCGCGGTGCGGCCTTCGTTCATGGCGGTTCCTGCAATGCCCATGGTGGCCGGGCCCGGAGAGCCCCCGGCCATCAGCCAGGCGAACCAGATGGCGATAAAGCCGGGCGTGATCACGCGCGCGCCTCGTCCATCAGGCGGCGCATTTCCCGAATGGCGGGGGTGAGACCCAGAAAGATCGCCTCGCCAATCAGGAAATGCCCTATGTTCAGTTCCATGACTTCGGGGAAGGCGGCAACCGGCTTTACGGAGTCGTAGGTCAGGCCATGGCCTGCATGGACCTCGAGCCCCAGAGAATGGGCAAAGGTGGACATCTGGCGCAGCGATTCAAGCTCGCGCTCGGCGGCGTCCATGCGGCCTTCGGCGTGGGCGTCGCAATAGGCGCCGGTGTGCAACTCGATCACCTCGGCACCGATACGGTGCGCGGCCTCGATCTGGCGCTGATCCGCGGCGATGAAGATCGACACGCGGCACCCGGCCTCGCGAAGCGGGGCGATGAAATGGGCCAGCTTGTTTTCCTCGCGCGCGACTTCGAGCCCGCCTTCGGTGGTGCGTTCCTCGCGCTTTTCGGGAACGATACAGACGGCGTGCGGCTTGTGGCGCAGGGCGATTTTCTGCATCTCATCGGTGGCGGCCATTTCAAAGTTCAGAGGCACCGACAGAACCTCCATCAGGCCGTCGATATCGGCGTCCGAGATATGGCGGCGGTCTTCGCGCAGGTGCGCGGTGATGCCGTCGGCGCCGGCCTCTTCTGCCAGCTTGGCGGCGCGCAGCGGGTCAGGATAGGCCCCGCCGCGCGCGTTGCGCACGGTGGCAACATGATCGATATTCACACCCAGACGCAGACGGCTTTCGGACATCATTCGGTTCCTTTTGCAGATTTTCGCCCCGACCTTAGCGATCTTGGCGCGGGACCGGCAGTTGTTTCTCCGGCCAGACGTTTGATTTCTTCAAACTTTGCCTTGATCTTGGCGCGGCGGCGCAGCTGGTAGGTCAGGATCAGCGGCAGGCTGAGGTAGTAGCAGATAATGCCCGCCACGATACCGGGGATGATGCCGCCAATCATGTAGGGATAGAAAACATCATCATAGAACTGCCCCAGCCCGTGCCAGTCGGCCACGCGGTCCGTGAACAGGGCAAGAAGATTGTTCTTGAGGTCACCGATGGCGTCGGCAAATTTGCCCATCAGCCCCTGCGTGTCGCCTTCTTCATATTCAGTGCCCAGCAGGAAATGCCCGGTTTGCAGGCAGATCACCCCAATCGGGACATAGGTCAGGGGATTGCCGAAGAACGTGCCGCTGAGGGCGGCCAGAATATTTCCCTTGATCAGCCGCGCACCAATTGCCGCAACCAGAAAGTGCAGCCCGTAAAACGGCGTGAAGGATGCGAAAACGCCCGCCCCTATGCCACGGGCGATCCGGTCAGGGGAATCCGGCAGGCGGCGGACACGGTGTTTGACATAGTGGAAGGCGCGGGTCCATCCGCCACGCGGATAGACGAGTTCCGATGCGACCTGAACAGGAGAGCGTCGGTCTCGGCGCTTGAATACCACCCGTGATCACCCCTTCTCAGCCAGCCGCAGTCGCGGTCTTGGTCCGGTCCCGATAACGCTCGACCGCTGCAACGTCGCTTTCAGCCTCAAGCATCAGCATCAGCGAATGCAACTGTTCAAGGTCGCGCAGTTCGACATTGATCAGCAGGCGGTAAAAATCCGGTTTGCGGTCCACAAATTCCAGGTTTGAGATATTGGCCTTTTTCTCGCCGATCAATGTGCAAATGCGCCCCAGAACCCCGGCATCGTTGCCGATGGTCAGATCCAGTGTCGCCCCATAGACGGCCGGGTGCGTGCCCGAATGCCAGTGCAGATCGACCCAGCGTTCCGGTTCGCTTTCATATTGGCTGAGCTTGTCGCAGTCGATGGCGTGCACCACAACGCCCTTGCCCCGGTAGGTGATGCCCACGATCCGCTCGCCCGGCAGCGGCTGGCAGCAGGGCGCGCGGTCGAATTTCTGGCCGGGCTCAAGCCCGATCACCGCGCGCCGCAGCGGGATGGCGTCGCCTTCATCCTTGGCCAGCTCGGGATAGACGGCCTCGACCACCTCATGGGCGGTCAGCTCGGCACTGCCCAGACGGGCCAGCAATTCATGCCGGTCTTTCAGGCGCAGGTGCTTGGCGGCGGTATCAAGCGCCTTGTCCGTGGCCTTGCGCCCCACATGGTCAAAGCCCGAGCGCGCCAGTTCCTTGCCCAGCTTGATGAACCGTTCGCGATCCACCTCGCGCAGGGCGCGGCGGATGGCGGTGCGGGCCTTGCCGGTGACGGCGATCTCAAGCCATGTGACCTGCGGTGTCTGCCCGTCAGCGGTGATGATATCCACCGACTGGCCGTTCTTCATCCGCGTCCAGAGCGGCACGCGAATGCCATCGACCTTGGCCCCCACGCAGGCATGGCCGATCCGGGTGTGGATGGCATAGGCGAAATCGATCGGGGTCGCGCCCCGCGGCAGTTTCACCACGTCGCCCTTGGGGGTGAAGCAGAAGACCTGATCCGAATACATCTCGAGCTTGACGGCTTCGAGGAAATCTTCGTGATCATCCTCGTTGTCAAACTGTTCGGTCAGGTTGGATATCCATTTCGCCGGGTCGACGGCAAAGGGGTTTTCCGTGCGCACCCCGTCCCGGTAGGACCAGTGCGCCGCAACGCCGGTTTCGGCCACATCGTGCATCTGGCGGGTGCGGATCTGAACCTCGACCCGTTTGCCATCGCGGCCTGAAACGGTGGTGTGAATCGAGCGGTAGCCATTCGATTTCGGCTGGCTGATATAGTCCTTGAACCGCCCCGGCACCGCGCGCCAGCGTTGATGGATGGCCCCAAGCGTGCGATAGCAGTCTTCTTCCGTCTGGGTAATGATGCGGAACCCGTAGATATCGGACAGGCGCGAAAAGCCCTGATCCTTTTCCTGCATCTTGCGCCAGATCGAATAGGGTTTCTTGGCGCGGCCAAAGACTTCGGCTTCGATGCCCGCCTTTTCCAGCTCGTGGCGCATGTCGCCGGTGATGCGGTGGATCACATCGCCGGTTTCACGTTGCAGCGTGATAAAGCGACGGATGATCGACTGGCGGCCTTCGGGGTTCAGGACGCGGAACGCGAGGTCTTCGAGCTCCTCGCGCATCCATTGCATCCCCATGCGGCCCGCAAGCGGCGCGTAGATATCCATCGTCTCGCGCGCTTTCTGAACTTGCTTTTCGGGCCGCATCGCCTTGATGGTGCGCATGTTGTGCAGACGGTCGGCCAGCTTGACCAGAATGACCCGCAGGTCCTTGGACATGGCCATGAACAGCTTGCGGAAATTCTCGGCCTGTTTGGTTTCGCGGCTGGACAGTTGCAGGTTGGTCAGCTTGGTGACGCCATCGACCAGTTTGGCGACCTCATCCCCGAACAGATCGGACACCTTGCCGTAATTGGCCTTGGTGTCTTCGATCGTGTCGTGCAGCAAAGCCGTAATGATCGTCGCATCATCCAGACGCTGTTCGGTCAGGATGGCGGCAACGGCAACGGGGTGGGTAAAATAGGGCTCGCCAGAGTGGCGGAATTGCCCTTCGTGCATCTTCTGGCCAAACTCATAGGCCAGCGCGATACGTTCAGCATTCGTCTTGGGATTGTAGTTGCGGACCAGCGCAATCAGATCGTCAGCAGAAATCATCCGGTCCGCACCTTCGTCTTTGGAGCTTACCCCTGCCCTTGAGCCTCCATCAGAGCGCGCAGGAGTTTTTCTTCGGACATGTCGTCCATCGCAGGCTTGTCCGACTCGGCACCCATCAGCAGCGCCATCTGATCTTCTTCCGGCTCATCAACCTCGATCTGGGTCTGGTTGGCCTCGATCAGGCGTTCGCGCAGGGCGTCTGCGCCTTGGGTCTCGTCGGCGATTTCGCGCAGGGACACGACAGGGTTCTTGTCGTTGTCGCGGTCAACGGTAATCGCGGCACCGGCAGAAATCTCGCGCGCCCGATGGGCGGCCAGCATTACCAGTTCGAACCGGTTTGGAACCTTGTCTACGCAATCTTCAACCGTCACGCGGGCCATTGGGCGCTCTCCGTTTCTGAGTCCATGTCAGGAAGGGGTTTATCTAAGCGCGATTCCGCGCCTTGACAAGCAGGAAATGCTGCATTTGCAGGGATCACAGCGGCGTAACCGCCGCAACCTCGGACGGGGGCAGGTCGGCAACCATCTGGGAAACCGTGCGATCAAGCACGGGGTGACGCCAGTCGGGCACAATATCCGCCATCGGCACAAGCACAAAAGCGCGGTCCTGAAGGCGCGGATGCGGCAGGATCAGCTGATCCGGTGCCTCTTGCCGTTGCGCCTCGGGCGGCAGGGTCAGCCAGCGGTCGAACAGGGCGCGGTCGGGCAGAATCTGATCGCCACAGCACACAAGATCCAGATCCAGCGTCCGCATTCCCCAGCGCTGCACCCGTTCACGGCCGAACTGGTTTTCAACCTCGTGCAGCGCGCGCAAAAGCTCGGACGGGGATTTGTCGGTTTCGATCAGCGCTGCCGCATTCACGTAATCCGGGCCAGCGCCAGCGGGGAAGCAGGGTGTCGCAAAAAACCGGCTTACAGAGCGAATCACTACGCCCTGCTGCGAAAGTGCGTCAATTGCGCGCTGTAGCGTTACAGCGGGCCCATTTCCTCTCAGATCGAGATTTGCGCCCAATGCCACAACCGCATTTGGCAAAGAATTGTACATATGCTACCCTATATTCGACACATTGCATACTTGCGATAACCGACAAAAGTTCTAATTTTAAGCCCACCAGAGTGCGCCATATTATAACTCACACACCCACTCACTCACGTAACGCGGCGTAGTCTGGATTGTACCGGAAGGACCTATTTATGTTTTATAAGGACGAACGGCTAGCGCTGTTCATCGACGGCTCGAATCTTTATGCCGCGGCAAAAGCACTCGGTTTCGACATAGACTACAAACTTCTGCGGCAGGAATTCATGCGCCGTGGCAAGTTGCTTCGGGCTTTCTACTATACAGCGCTGCTTGAAAACGACGAGTATTCACCGATCCGCCCATTGGTTGACTGGCTGCATTACAATGGCTTCACCATGGTCACCAAACCGGCCAAGGAATACACCGACAGCATGGGGCGTCGGAAAGTCAAAGGGAACATGGATATCGAGCTGACGGTCGATGCCATGGAACTGGCACCGCGTGTGGATCATATCGTGCTGTTCTCGGGCGATGGAGATTTCCGCCCGCTGATCGCCAGCCTGCAACGTCAGGGCGTTCGCGTGTCGGTCGTGTCAACGATCCGCAGCCAACCGCCGATGATTTCGGACGAGCTGCGCCGTCAGGCCGACAACTTCATCGAGTTGGAGGATCTGCGCGACGTGATCGGTCGCCCGCCGCGTGAAATGCCGGCAGAGCATCGCAGCGTCGCGGTTGCAGGCGGCAGCTGATCCGGCACCACTGCCTGTTGATGAGAAAATTCGCGCGGTCAGGACCGGAGTCCTGGCCGCGCTTCTTTAACTAAGGATTGGTGCTGAAACATCCTCTGACTAACAACGATTCGTGTCAGATGAATGACAATGTCCTGTCTGGACCAAGGCCGGGAAAAGACTTACCTGTGCCCTAAGGAGACAGCCGAATGACCAAGCCGCCACTGACACTTTACCTGGCCGCGCCGCGCGGGTTCTGCGCCGGTGTGGACCGCGCCATCAAGATCGTTGAAATGGCCCTGCAAAAATGGGGGCCGCCGGTCTATGTGCGCCACGAGATCGTGCATAACAAATTCGTGGTCGACGGGTTGCGGGCCAAAGGGGCTGTGTTTGTCGAAGAACTGCATGAATGCCCCGATGACCGCCCGGTGATCTTTTCCGCCCATGGTGTGCCGAAATCGGTACCCGCCGAAGCCGCGCAGCGTGAGATGATCTATGTGGATGCCACATGTCCGCTGGTGTCGAAGGTTCATGTCGAGGCACAGCGCCATGCGGATGCGGGATTGCAGATGATCATGATCGGCCACAAGGGTCACCCCGAAACCGTTGGTACGATGGGACAGCTGCCAAAGGGTGATGTGCTGCTGGTCGAAACGGTCGATGATGTGGCCACCGTGCAGGTGCGCGACCCCGACAAGCTGGCCTTTGTCACCCAGACCACCCTGTCGGTGGATGATACCAAGGACATCATCGCAGCCCTTCAGGCCCGGTTCCCGGCCATTGTCGGGCCGCATAAGGAAGACATCTGTTATGCGACCACCAACCGGCAGGAGGCCGTGAAGGCCGTGGCGCCCAAGGCCGATGCGCTGCTGGTTGTGGGGGCTCCGAACTCGTCAAACTCCCGCCGTCTGGTCGAGGTCGCATCACGCGAGGGGTGCAAATATGCACAGCTGGTCCAGCGTGCGACCGAGATCGACTGGCGCGCTTTGCAGGGCATCAAAAGCGTTGCGGTGACCGCAGGCGCATCGGCCCCGGAATTGCTGGTGAACGAGGTGATCGACGCCTTCCGCGATCATTACGATGTCACTGTCGAGCCGGTCGAGACCGCAACTGAAAACGTCGAATTCAAAGTGCCGCGCGTGTTGAGGCAACCGGCGTGACCGGCGTGCCGAAGGCGCCGCTTTATCTGGGGCTGGCGGGACTGGTCCCGTTTGTCTGGGGCGCGCTGACCTATCTGAACGGTGATCTGAACGACTGGGGTTCGCATACATTTGGCCCGCGCTTTGTTGGCCCTTATGTGCAGCTGTTCTATGGCTCGGTCATCCTGAGCTTTATGTCCGGTGTTCTGTGGGGGTTTGCCACCAAGACCTCGGGCAGCAAGGCGGCGCTGTGTTATGGGCTGTCGGTCCTGCCTGCGCTGTGGGCCTTTGCCATGACAGGCGGCGGGCCGGTCACTGCGGGCACCAATCTGATCTACGGGTTCACCGGCTTGCTGCTGCTGGACGCCCTGTTTTCATACTGGCGGCTGACGCCGGTCTGGTGGATGCAGCTGCGTATCCTGCTGACCGCGGTCGTTCTGGCCAGCCTAGCCGTAGGAGTGTACCTGTGAGCGACAAACGCACGATTGATGCCTATACGAACAGAGTAAACGAATATCTGGCCATTCCTCTGCCAGCCGAACAGCTCAAGACCCGTCAGGATTTTGCCGATGCGGTCGGTGCGGGCGGCTATGTGCTGGATCTGGGGTCAGGCCCCGGATCGGACAGCGGTTTCCTGATGCGTCAGGGGCTGAAGGTGCGGGCGCTGGATGCCACCCCCGCCTTTGTCGAACATGCCCGCCAGAACGGGGTGGACGCGCATCTGGGCACGTTCGACGATGTTACCGAAACCGCCGAGTATGACGGTGTCTACGCCAGTTTTTCCCTACTGCACGCGCCGCGAGCGGATTTTACGCGTCACCTGAAAGCGATCCACACGGCCCTGAAGCCCGGAGGCCAGCTGTTTCTGGGCATGAAGCTGGGCACGGGCGAGCATCGTGACGATCTGGACCGCTATTACACCTATTACTCGGAAGCCGAGATCCGAGAGGCGCTGACCCAGGCCGGGTTCACGGTTGACCGCACGGTCGAAGGGGTGGGCAAGGGTCTGGCCGGGTCTTACGACGGGTTTATTCTGGTGTTCGCCCATGCCTGAGTTGTTTGCCTATACAGATGGCGCCTGTTCCGGCAATCCCGGCCCCGGAGGCTGGGGCGTGCTGCTGCGTGCGAAGAACGGGGACAGGGTATTGAAAGAGCGGGAACTGAACGGCGGCGAGGCCGAGACGACCAACAACCGAATGGAGTTGCTGGCTGCCATCAGCGCGCTTGAGACGCTGGAGCGCCCGTCGAAGATCACCATTGTCACCGACAGCGCCTATGTGAAGAACGGCGTCACCGGCTGGATATTCGGCTGGAAGCGGAATGGCTGGAAAACCTCGAACAAGAAGCCGGTCAAGAATGTCGATCTGTGGCAGCGACTGGACGAGGCGCAGGAACGACATGATGTGACATGGGAATGGGTCAAGGGCCATGCGGGCCATCCCGAAAACGAAAAGGCCGATGAACTGGCCCGCGCAGGCATGGCGCCCTTCAAGCCGAAAAAGGCACCGGCGTGAGCGCGCTGACGCTGCTGGATTATGCCTCGGTTCTGATCTTTGCGCTGACCGGGGCGCTGGTGGCCAGCCGGGCACAGCTGGATCTGGTGGGCTTCGCCTTCATGGCCTGCCTGACCGCAGTTGGCGGTGGCACGGTGCGCGACCTGCTGCTGGACAGGCACCCGATCTTCTGGGTCGGCCAGCCGGATTACATCCTGATTGCCGTCGCGGCGGCGGTGTTTGTGTTCTTTACCGCGCATCTGGTGGAAAGCCGCTATAACTGGCTGGTCTGGCTGGACAGTTTCGCGCTGTCGGTCGCCGTTGCCGCCGGAACCGGTGCCGCGCTGTCACTGGATCAGCCCGGTATCATCGTCGTGCTGATGGGTGTGACGACCGGGTGTCTGGGCGGGCTGATGCGCGACGTGGTCTGCAACGAGGTGCCGCTGGTCCTGAAACAAGGCGAACTTTACGTCTCGTGCGCGTTTTTGGGGGCGTTGACAGCGGTACTTGCGGTCAGGCTGGGGCTGGAGCCCGCCTTTGTGCTAGGTCTGTGCGCCCTTGTGTGCTGGGCCTTGCGGGCCGGGTCGCTGGTGTTTGGCTGGCAGTTGCCCGTCTACAAAAGCCGCCCGCCCCGCAACTGAACCTGTCGGTGGACGCGACCGGGGCGGGCTGATAGCTGTTTGGAACGCGCAGCCCGGAGGCCAAATGCCGTTCAGACTTACATCGATTGCGGTCTCACTGGCTTTGCTGGCCTCCTGCGGCGCATATTATGCGCCTGTCCACTTTGTTGCCGAGGGTGACCGGATCATCGCCTCGGGCACGATTGACGAAACGACGCTGTCCGCTTTTGAAGACGTCACCGCCGAAAATCCCGAAGCGCGCACGCTGGTGCTGCAATATATTGAGGGATCGGTGGATGACGACGCCAATGTCATCTTCAGCCGCGAGGTGCGCAAGGCCGGGTTCGATACCATCGTGCCCTCGGACGGTCTGGTTGCCAGCGGCGGCACCGATCTGTTTCTGGCCGGACATCGCCGTGTTTTGCAGCCGGGGGCCTGTGTGGGCGTCCACAGCTGGGCCGGGTCAGGGCTGGTGGCAACGGAGCTGCCCGAGGATGACCCGGAACATGACCGCTATCTGGATTATTTCAGGGACATTGGCGTCGATGAGTCGTTTTACTGGTACACGCTGTATGCGGCCCCGGCCGACAGCATCCACTGGATGACTGCCGCCGAGGCGAACCGGTTCGATATGACGACGAAAGCCGCCCCGGCGCTTGGTTCAGCGCTGGAGTGCGACGAGCGCTGATCTGCTGCGCTATCTGTCGAGTGAAGGTTTGCGGGACGGAATGCGCAGCCAAGGAATATGCTAACGGCGCAGGTAGGTCTGCCAGATCCAGATCACCAGCAATGCGCCCAGAACCGCGCCCACAAAGCCCGACATCCAGCCCATGACGGTTATCAGAAACCGCAGAACGAACCCTCCGATCAGGGCGCCTATGACACCGATCAGCATGGTGGTTGGAATGTCCGCCTCGATCCGCATCAGGCGGGTGGCGAGGAACCCCGCGGCTGCGCCGATGATGATCAGGGCGACGACGGGCATGTCATTTCCTCCAATGCGTCGGCACGATAATCAGGGCGCCGACAGACGAGATCACCGCATCCAGACCGGGAGGGCCAAAGCTGATCCCGAACATGATGCGGATGAAGTAGAACAGGAACGCCCCGCCCACGCAGATGATGATCGACTGAAGATAGCCGTTATGAGTGAACCCGGTCTGTTCGGACAGATATCCGACGATCCCGGCAATCACGACGGTCCCCATCATCACCATGAACATCGGGCTTCTCCTAGGTCAGGCGGGTGCCGGTGGGAATGGGCCAGCCCCGCAGGAAGGTTTCCCTATCCTGCGCGCCTTTGCCCGCCCGTTGCAAGCGCAGCAGTTCGACCGCGCCCTGACCGCAGGCCACGTGCAGGTCGTTGTTCAGAACCTCACCCGCTGCGCCCTGCCCGTCTGCCAGCCGCGATGCCAGCAGCTTGATGCGCTCGCCATTCATCTCGGTCCATGCGCCGGGAAAGGGTGACAGCCCGCGGATTTGCCTGTCGACCTCGACCGCCGGGCGTGTCCAGTCGATGCGGGCCTCGGACTTGTCGATCTTGGCGGCATAGGTCACGCCATCCTCGGGCTGAGGCTCGGACAACAGGTCCGGCAGTTTGGCCAGCGCCTCGACGATCAGCGCGGCCCCCATGGCCGAGAGCCGGTCATGCAGGTGGGCGGTGGTTTCTTCAGCTTCAATCGCGGTTGCCTGTCGCAGCAGGACCGGGCCGGTGTCCAGACCGGCCTCCATCTGCATGATGCAGATCCCGGTTTCGGCATCGCCGGACATAATCGCCCGGTGGATCGGGGCGGCACCGCGCCAGCGCGGCAGCAGGCTGGCGTGGATGTTCAGGCAGCCGTGTCGCGGCGCGTCCAGAATGGGTTGCGGCAGGATCAGGCCATAAGCGACGACGACGGCGATATCGGCGTTCAGCGCGGCAAATGCGGTTTGTTCGTCAGCAGATTTCAGAGAGGTTGGGTGGCGAACGGGCAGGCCCAGCGCCTCGGCCCGGGCATGAACCGGTGTCGGGCGGTCTTTCTTGCCGCGTCCGGCGGGGCGCGGAGGCTGACAGTAGACGGCGGCGATGTCGTGCCCGGCCTTGACGAGTGCGTCCAGCACCGGGACCGAAAAATCGGGGGTTCCCATGAAGATGATGCGCATCGTTGGCTCCGGCAGTTGGGACGGGTGCCGGGCTGAAGCCCGGCCTACGGACGTCAGGTTTGTTTGCGCGCCTTGCGCAGCAGCATGTCACGTTTGACCTTGCTGAGCCGGTCGAAATACATCCGCCCGTTCAGGTGGTCGATCTGATGCTGTACGCTGGTCGCGTCGATCCCGACGAAATCGCGGCGATCCAGCATGCCATGTTCGTTCAGGAACTTCACGGTCACCGCGCGCGGGCGTTTGATTGTGGCCGAGACGCCGGGCAGGTTCGGGCTGGCCTCTTCATGTTCGCGCAGTTCGATCGAGCTGTGCAGGATTTCCGGGTTTGCCAGACGCACGGCCCGGCCCCGTTCGGCAGAACCGTCAACAACGGCCAGCCGCAGCATCACCCCGATCTGTGGCGCGGCAAGACCGACGCCGGGCATCGCCTCCATCGTGTCGATCATGTCGTCCCAGATGGCGCGGACCTCATCAGTGATTTCGGGCACCTCATCCGCCTTGGTGCGCAGGCGCTTGTCAGGCCATGGCAGGCAGGTACGAACGGTCATGCACGGGCCCGTTCGCGTTTGAGCTTTTGCATCTTGCGGGTGATCATCTGCCGTTTCAGCGGCTTGAGATAGTCGATGAACAGCTTGCCGTCCAAATGATCGATCTCGTGCTGAACGCAGGTGGCCCAGAGCCCGTCAAAGGTTTCCTGTTGCAGGTTTCCGTCGCGGTCCATCCAAGTCACATCGACCACTTTGGGGCGCGTCACCTCGGCGTATTGATCAGGGATCGACAGGCAGCCTTCCTCGTAGACATTGGTTTCTTCCGAGGCCGCGATGACCTGCGGGTTGAACATGATCAGGGGGCGCGGTGCCTCGCCTTCTTCCTTGACGCAATCCAGCACGATCAAGCGATCCAGCACGCCGATCTGTGGCGCGGCAAGGCCAACACCGGGGGCGTCATACATCGTTTCCAGCATGTCATCGGCCAGCGCGCGCAGGTCGTCCGTGAGGTCGGCCACGGGGGCGCAGACCTTCTTGAGACGGGGGTCGGGATAGATCAGGATGTTACGTTTCATGAGGCTGATTTAGGCCATCCCGCCCCGCGCCGCAACGCCCCCCTTGCACCTGCCCGATTTGCGGTTAGCTTTCGGTCGAGAAAATGGAGCAGACATGACTTTCAACGACCTGATCGACCGCCGGGGCACCAACAGTACCAAGTGGGACAAGATGGAGATGCTGTATGGCGTCTCGCCCGAGGACGGGCTGGCCATGTGGACGGCCGATTCCGATTACCCGACGGCCCCCTGTGTGATCGACGCGGTGCGCGAGGCCGCAGATCACGGCGTGTTCGGCTATTCCTGGGCGCACCCGGAGTATCTGGCCTCGGTCCAGTGGTGGATGAAAACCCGCCACGATTGGGAAATCGACACGGACTGGGTTCTGACCACCCAGGGTCTGGGCAATGCTATTGCCCTGTCGCTGGAAGTCTGGACCGATCCCGGTGATGGCATCGTGATCTTTACCCCCGTTTACCATGAGTTTGCTCACAAGGTGAACAAATCGGGCCGCCGGGTCGTGGAATGCCCTTTGGTGCGGGACGGGGAAAGTTATGGCCTTGACCTGGAAGATGCGCAGTCGCGGCTGGACGGGTCCGAGAAGATGTTGCTGTGGTGTTCGCCGCAGAACCCGTCGGGCCGGGTCTGGACACCGGAGGAACTGCGCGCCGTGGCTGCATTTGCCGAGCGCAACGGGCTGATCCTTGTGTCAGACGAGATTCACCACGATCTGGTCTATCCCGGTGCCAAATTTGTGCCGATGGATGTGGCAGCCCCGGATGCACGCCCGTGGACAGTGACGCTGACTGCGGCATCGAAGACCTTCAACATCGCCGGGCAGCGGACCGGCAACATGATCATTCCCGACCCCAAACTGCGCGAGGCGATGAAGCATCGGCTGGCAACGCTGGATTATGGCCCCAGCGCGTTGGGTGTGGCGATGATCACCGCCGCCTACAGCCCGGCCGGCGCGGATTGGGTGGATGCGCAGATCGCGCATCTGGAAGGAAACCGGCGTCTGTTCGATCAGACCATCGCCGAGATTCCGGGCCTGTGGTCGATGCCCTTGCAGGCGACCTATCTGGCCTGGGTCGACTTTTCCGGCACCGGCATGGATCACGCTGAATTTGTCCGCCGATTGCGCGAGGACGCGCGGATTGCAACCTCGTCCGGGCCGGGCTTTGGCACTGGCGGAGAGACCTTCGAACGGTTCAACCTGGCCACGCAACGGGCGCGGGTCGAGGACGCCTGCGCGCGACTGAAACGGGCCTTTGGTGACCTGCAATAATCCAAGCGGTGGCTGGGTTGCCTGGCCTCACAATGGACCGCGCCTGTTGGCCGGGCGCGGACCCCATGGCGAAATCCATAGCGATAGCCAGTCCTACGGCATGGTGGGCGTTACCCTGACCGAATCCGGCACGATGAAAATCCGAGCCTAGTCTTCGTATCCCAGCAGTGCGATGGGCGCATCCGGGGCGCGATAGAAATCCAGCGGTGCCTTGTCATGGGCGGCTGTGCTGCGCTTGAATTCATATCGCATCTCGCCGCCTTCATCCTGATCGGCAATGATCAGGCATTGATACAGAAGATTGGCCCCGTCATAGATATCGACCAACCCGCGCAGGCGCGGCGTTGTTTCCGCCTCAACCGTGAAACCATCTTTCCACAATTTGAGAATTTTATACGTATTGTCACCCATTTGGACACGAAGGCGACTGGCCTTTTTCAATGTGGCGATTCGGGCCGCGTCCAACTCGGCGCGTATTTCCTTTGAAACATAAGTACTCATAAAATCACTCCCCCGCTAATGTCCTCTATTGTGCGGGAACTGTTGTAAAAATCCAGTGAACGCGTTCACGCAACGGGCTGTGCCTGCGGTTTGTTGCACAGAAATACCAGCATTGCCTGTGCGCGCATGCAGGTCATGTGCGCGGGTAAACGCATAGGAACAGGCGGGTCTTGACCCTATCTTTGGCCAAACGCCTGTGCGGAGGATAAGATATGGGCCTGCTGGTCGATGGGAAATGGCAAGACACCTGGTATGACACCAAATCCACCGGTGGCGCATTCAAGCGCAGCGCGGCGCAGTTTCGCAACTGGCTGACCGCCGATGGCCGCGCGGGGCCGTCGGGCAAAAGCGGGTTCCGGGCCGAAGCCGGGCGGTATCACCTGTATGTCAGCTATGCCTGCCCCTGGGCGCATCGCACCCTGATTTTTCGCACGTTGAAAGGGCTGAATGATCTGATCCCGGTCTCGGTCGTGCATCCGGACATGCTGGATCAGGGTTGGACGTTAGAGGCGGATGATCACGGTGCCACGGGCGACGGTCTTTACGAGCTGAGCCATGCGCATCAGATCTATACCAAGGCGGATCCGTCCTATTCCGGCCGTGTCACGGTTCCGATCCTGTGGGACAAGGCACAGGAGACCATCGTTTCTAACGAAAGTTCGGAAATCATCCGCATGTTCAATTCGGCCTTCAACGGGATTACCGGAAATACCGATGATTACTGGCCCGAAGCGATGCGGGACGAGATCGAAGAGGTCAACGCGCGCATCTATTCAGACGTCAACAACGGCGTCTACAAGTCGGGCTTTGCCACCTCGCAAGCGGCCTACGACGCCGCTGTACACCCGTTGTTTGACACGCTGGACTGGCTGGAAGGGCGTCTGGCCCGGAACCGGTATCTGATGGGGGACCGGATCACCGAGGCCGATTGGCGGTTGTTTACAACCCTGATCCGCTTCGACCCGGTCTATCACCTGCATTTCAAGTGCAACAGGCGGCGCCTGATCGATTATCCGAACCTATGGGCCTATACGCGGGAGCTGTATCAATGGCCCGGTGTCGCCGAGACCGTGAACATGGATCATATCATGCGCCACTATCACTACAGCCATGACAGCATCAATCCGCACCGGATCATTCCGGTGAACCCGGTGCTGGATTACAGGGAGCCGCATGGACGCGATCAGCGCCCGGCAGCGTAATGTTCGACCATCGCCACCAGATCCTCTGGCGGCGTTTCGCTTTGAACATAGGCACAGGCATTGGGACTGTGCGCAAATATCGACCCGTCGGAAAAGAAGGTGGTGTTGGTGACAAAAATCACCCGCGCCTCGGGGCGGCGATAGCTGGCAAAATCGGCCACAGCCAATGCGCTTCCGGTTTCCAGAACCAGATCCAGCACGATGATATCAAAATCCGTGCCATAGAGCGCCAGAATGGCGGCCTCCTGAGCGTCAACCAGTGTGACTTCGGCGTCTTGCCGCTCCAGATGTCTTTTCCAGACCCGACCAAGGTCGGGGTTACTCTCAACAATCAGAACTTTCATTTGCAACAACCTCGGCACTTGGTATGGTGAGTGGTGCCGACCCCCGTGGTCCGTGATCTCGTTATTTCCTTAACAAAGTGTTAACAGCAGCCGCACGCTCGCGTGTTCGAGCGGATTTGCTTGTGTAAATGGCAAAAATCCGCTTGAAGCACCCCGAAACCGGTCAATCCCCGCAGAGAGAGCAGATGAGTACACGTGATCACGGCTTGGACCCCCGCGCAATTCGCGACCACGGCGGGGGGCTGGACAGGGCGATTGTCAGGTATGGCGGAGCGCGTGCGGACTGGATCGATCTGTCGACCGGAATCAATCCGCATCCTTATGCTGTCGCGGGCCTGACCGCCGGAGATTGGGCCGAGTTGCCGGATCACGGTGCTTTTGAACGGCTGAGCGATGCAGCCCGCAGGTTCTGGAACGTGCCGCAGGGGGCTGCGATCCTGCCGGCACCCGGTGCATCGGCTGTCATCTCTCGCATTCCGGCGCTGGCCGCGCCAGGGCGTGTCCAGATCACACCGCCCACCTATAACGAACACGCCGCCGCCTTTTCGGCGCAGGGGTGGCGTGTTCAGCCTGAGGGCGCGGCTGACGCCCGCGTGATCGTGCATCCCAACAACCCGGACGGGCGTATCTGGCAGGAAAACGACGTCTCGGCCCCGCTGACCGTGATCGACGAGAGCTTTTGCGATGTCATGCCAGAGGTATCGTTGATCCATCTGGCGGAACGTCCCGGCGTGATCGTGCTGAAGAGCTTTGGCAAGTTCTGGGGGCTGGCCGGGATGCGGCTTGGGTTTGCCATCGGGCGGCCTGAACTGATCAACCGCCTGAACGACCTGACCGGACCCTGGTCGGTGTCCGGCCCGGCCCTACGGGTTGGGACACAGGCCTTGTCGGACGATGACTGGGCTGATGCCACGCGCGCGCGACTGGCGGATGAGGCGGCCCGGCTGGATGCGCTGATGCTGACCAGGGGCGCGGATATTGTCGGTGGCACCAGCCTGTTTCGTCTTTATCGGGTCGATGACGCCTCGGGGTGGCAGGACCGGCTGGCCCGCGCCAATATCTGGAGCCGGATCTTTCCCTATTCGGAAAGTTTTCTGCGTCTGGGTCTGCCACCAGAAAAGGGGTGGGACAGGCTGGAGGCCGCACTGTGAGCCCTGCCCTGATGCTGGTCTGCGCCCTGTGTCTGGACGCGGCACTGGGAGAGCCCGACTGGCTCTGGTCCCGCGTCAAACACCCGGCGGTGGTGATCGGCAACCTGATCGGCTGGCTGGACAAACGCCTGAACCACGGGCGCGGTCGGCGACTGAAAGGGGTGGCGGTGCTTGCCCTTCTGATCTGCGGCGCATGGGGCCTTGGGTGGGGTCTGTCCCAGCTGGGGCCGGTGGTTGAAATCCTCGGCTGTGCGATCCTGCTGGCGCAGAAGTCGCTGGTTGCCCATGTCCGCGCGGTTGGTGACGGGCTGCAAACCTCGCTGGAAGACGGGCGGGCGCAGGTGGCTATGATCGTCTCGCGCGACACGCAGGACATGACCGGGGCACAGGTGGCACGTTCCGCCATCGAAAGCGCGGCAGAGAACCTGAGTGACGGGGTCATTGCCCCTGCCTTCTGGTTTCTGGTCTCGGGGCTTCCGGGGTTGCTGGTGTACAAGGCGGTGAACACCGCCGATAGCATGATCGGCTATCGCACCGAAACGTACCGCGATTTTGGCTGGGCTGCGGCCCGGTTCGACGACCTGCTGAACCTGATCCCCGCCCGCCTGACCTGCGTGATGATCGTGGCGCTGTCCGGCCAATGGTTACGCTGGCGCGAGATTGCGGGGGATGCCCGGCGGCATATCTCGCCCAACGCTGGCTGGCCCGAGGCCGCCATGGCCCGCGCCCTGAATGTCGCGCTGGCGGGGCCGCGCAGCTATGATGGGCAGGTGCGCGACCTGGCCTGGGTCAATGGAGACGCCCCGCGCGAGATCGGCGCATCAGAAGTTTTTCGCGCATGTGACATGCTCTGGCGGGTTTGGGGGCTTGCGCTTGCGCTCGTGTCAGTGTGGGTTGGGGCCGAACTGATATTCTGACGGACCCTTTCATGCGTATACTCTCTGGCCTGATCGCCGCCGCCCTGTTTACCTCACCTGCGCTGGCGCAATGTGGAGGTGGATTTAACTCCTTTGTCAAAGGGCTGAAGACCGAAGCCGTGCAGCAGGGTTTGGACAAATCAGCGGTGAACGGGTTTTTTGACGGGGTGCAGCAGGACAGCGCTGTGCTGAAGGCCGACCGGGCGCAGGGCGTGTTTCAGAAGCCCTTTATTGAGTTTTCCCGTCGTCTGATTTCGCAAAACCGGATCGAACGCGGGCAAGCGATGTCGCGCAAATACGATGCGGTCTTTGATCGGATCGAGCGCGAGTATGGCATTTCCCGCGGGGTGCTGCTGGCCTTCTGGGCATTTGAAACCGATTACGGATCGTTTCAGGGCGACTTCAACACCCGCAACGCCTTGGTGACGCTGGCCCATGACTGCCGCCGCCCGGAGCTGTTCCGGCCGCAGATATTCGCCGCCATCGAGCTGTATCAGAACGGTGATTTCGACCCGGCCCGCACCACCGGCGCATGGGCCGGAGAGATCGGCATGGTGCAGATGCTGCCGCGTGACATACTGGAAAACGGCGTCGATGGTGACGGTGACGGGCATGTCCGCCTGAAGAGCTCGGCCCCTGATGCGCTGATGTCGGGGGCCAGAATGCTGTCTCATCTGGGATGGCGCGCGGGTGAGCCTTGGTTGCAGGAGGTCACCGTGCCCGCGCAGATGGACTGGTCCCTGTCCGGCCCCGGCAAACCGCGTTCGGTGGCGGAATGGCAGGCGATGGGCGTTCAGGCGCGCGGCGGGTCCTTGGCCAACCTGCCCGCCTCGCTGATCCTGCCACAGGGGCGCAACGGGCCTGCCTTTCTGGCCTACCCCAATTTCGACGTCTATTTCGAATGGAACCAGAGCTTTGTCTATGTTCTGACCGCCGCTTATTTCGGAACACGGCTTGAGGGCGGCCAGATCTATGATGCGGGCAATCCCGCGCAGGGCCTGAATGGCGCACAGATGAAACAGTTGCAGACCAAGCTTCAGGCCAAAGGATATGATGTGGGCAAGATCGACGGGATTCTGGGCGCCGGAACGCGGGATGCAACGCAGGCCGAACAGAATCGTCTGGGCCTGCCTGCGGATGCGTGGCCAACGATGGAGTTGCTGGAAAAACTCTGAGCCAGCGGCCCGCACTTCTGCGGTATGACGCGAACCCCCAAGATTACTCGTCGATATCGGCACCGTCGCCGCTGATTATGTGACCGGATATTTCTTGGGGTCAATTCCATGTCTTTGACAGACAATATCAATGTAACTTCCCTTTGGAGGAATACCGCCAAATTTGCTGCGAATACCACTGCGGGTTTCGCCCTGGAAATGGTGAAACCGGGCCCAATCGGGTTCGTAGTCTTCGATTTTCTCGACCGGGTCCAGAAACCCGCGACGCGGCCAATACAAATGCCAATGCTGGCCTCGGTCGATTTCACCGGTGACCCCCAGCGCCCAGCGGGTCACACTTGGGCCGGTTGTCGTCCACGGAAGATCGTAGAGCGTGATTGTCTCGCCCGCCTCATAGCGTTTGACCAGTTTTTCGATGCGGTCACTGCCCAACCAAAACGGGATCGGGACTTCTGACTCAAGGAAATTCAGGATCAGCTTCAGTGCCAGAGAATTTTTGGGAAGACGCAATACGCAATTGTTCATCGCCTTATTGCGCCAGACGACACCAAACAGATAGTCCGGTGGAACATCCAGCGGCCGGATGCAGTAGATATCCAGATCAACCCACACATAGTCGGTTTTTTGCAGCATGTGGATCCGGAAGATGTCTGAATAGACCGCCATCCGTCTCCGGCCACCGGTCAGGTTTTCGGTGGTTTCATCTGTATAGATTTCGCGGGCATCATGAACAACGACCCCTTCGGGAACATCTATGTTCATATCCAGCACGTACAGATGGAAGACATAGCCATGATCCAGAAAGGACTGAATGCATACTCTTTCAACGCAAGATAACGGCGAGCCAAACCAGAAACTTGCAACATGAAAATCCAAAACAGCACCTCTTGCCCAAAGCCGAAACGGGATCGCTGCTGCACTAACGAAGCGGTGCGTGGCTCGTCAACCGCAGCGGCGGTTTTGGCGCGACTTACCCTGCTTTGCGCCAGTGCGTTGTGTCGGGGTGCCCACAGTTTGGTTCTGGCCCGTCTTCGGGCGCGCATATTTGGACTGGTGTTCCCGGCATGGCCTTTGACGTCTGCCGCAGGTTCAGTTCGCTGCGCGGGTTCGTCCATTGCCAAAGTGACTGGCGTGAACTGGTGACTCCCTTATTCGGGCCGTACCGGGTACCGATCCCCTTTCTGATCGATCAGGATCAGCCGCTCGCCACTGTGGACATACAGGTCGCAGCGGCTGAACCCGTTGCGGTACGCGATGCAGACGGAACCGTCATCGGCGATGGAGTAGGTTCCGAATGCAGAATCTCCGCCCGCGTAGGTATAGGAATAGGCGCCCCCGGCCGAAAACTTGGCCTGACCATCATCGTAGAAGGTCAGCGTCTGGCCCGCGAGGGCGTCAAGCTCGGCCACTGTCAGCGGGACATCGCCGGGTTTGACGGGCCAGTCGGCGGCGACAACCGGAGTGGCGGCGATGAGGGCGGGGATCAGGAAACGCGTCATGAGGCCAAGGTAGCGCGTTATGCCTGCAATCTTCATAACGTTGCAGTGAGCGGTCAGGCCACCATCTGCTCAGCCTTCTTCAGGTCGACCGAAACCAGCTGGCTGACGCCCTGTTCCTGCATGGTGACGCCGAACAGACGATCCATGCGCGCCATGGTCACCGCGTGGTGGGTGATGATCAGGAAACGGGTGTCGGTCTGGCGGCACATCTCGTCCAACAGATCACAAAAACGGGTGACGTTGGCATCGTCCAGCGGCGCGTCGACTTCGTCCAGCACACAGATCGGGGCCGGGTTGGCCAGGAAAACGCCAAAGATCAGCGCGGTCGCTGTCAGGGTCTGTTCACCGCCCGACAGCAGGCTGAGGGTCGAGAGTTTCTTGCCCGGCGGCTGGCACATGATTTCCAGCCCCGCATCCAGCGGGTCATCGCTTTCGACCATGACCAGATTGGCCTCACCCCCGCCAAAGAGGTGCTTGAACAGCATGGCGAAGTTTGAATTCACCTGTTCAAACGCGGTCAGCAGACGCTCGCGCCCTTCGCGGTTGAGGCTGGAGATGCCGCTGCGCAAGGCTTTGATCGCTTCTTCCAGATCGGCCTTTTCACTGCTGAGCGTGTCGAATTCTTCCTGAACGTCCTTGCTGTCTTCCTCGGCCCGCAGGTTCACCGCGCCCATGGCGTCACGCTGGCGTTTGTGACGGTTCACTTCGGCCTCCAGAGCATCCGCAGCGGGCATCTGGTCGGGGTTTACGTCCAGCTGGTTCAGCAACTGGTTCGGGGTCAGTTGCTGGTCTTCGGCAATTCGTTCTGCTGCCGCAAGCACGCTTTCCTTTGCCGCGTCACAGCGCGCCTCGGCTGCGGCGCGGTTTTCGCGGGCTTCCGAGGCCAGGCGTTCCGCCTCACGCTCGGCCATCACCACGTCGCGCAACTGTGTTTCTGCTTCGGCCAGCTTGTCGGCGGCATCGGCCCGCCGGGCTTCGGCGGCTTCGATCAACTCGTTGAGCTCTTCCCGTGCCTCGGCGATTTCGCCGGGAGCGGCCATGGCCTCGGTCAGTTCCTCTTCCGAGCTTTCCTTGCGCTCGGCCAGTTCCGAAATCCGTTTCTCGGCCGTTTCCAGACGGTGCCGCCAGCCGCTCAGGTCCTTGGTGACCTCCTGCGTGCGGCGGGTGCGGGCGTCGCCTTCACGGCGCAGCTCATCATGGGTCGAGCGGTGGGTCAGCATGGTGATCCGCGCCGCCTCGACTGTCTGTTTGATGTCCTCAACCTCGGCGCGGGCGCTGTCGAGGTCACCCAGATCGTTCAGCGCCGCCTCGGCCTCGCGCAGCTGCACGCGGGCGGACATGGCGTCTTCCTTGTGACGGTCCACGGCAAGGGTCAGGGTTTCCAGCTTGCCCTGCGCGAGGTTGCGATCCGCCTCGGCGCGGCTGAGCTGGCGTGCGGTTTCGGCCATGCGCTGATCAGCGGCGCGGCGGGCTTCGCGCGCGCGGCGGTCGGCCTCGGTCACGTCCGCCAGTTGCTGCGACAAGGTTTCATGTGCGGCGCGGGCGCCATCGGCCTGCGCCTCGGTGCGGGCCAGTTCCTGTTTCAGCGCCTCAAGCTTGTTGAGCTGCTCCAGTCGCAGCGCCGCCGCACTTGGCGCATCCTCGGCCCAGGCGCGGAACCCGTCCCAGCGCCACAGATCGCCCGAGCGGGACACAAGACGCTGGCCCGGCTTCAACGACGCCTGCAGCCGCGCGCCCTGATCCGCATCGACCAGTCCGATCTGCGCGATGCGACGGCTGAGCCTGTCCGGCCCCGACACGTGCAGCGCCAGCGGGTCGACCCCATCTGGCAAGGGCTGATCACTGTCATAACCTGCCACCTGAACCCAGCCGGACGGGCCGTCACCTTCGACCAGCGGCGCACGGAGGTCATCGGCAAGCGCAGCACCCAGAGCCTTCTCAAAACCCGGTTCCACGCGCAGCAGGTCCATCACCTGCCCGCCTTCGGCCGTGTCGCGTTCCACCAGCTTGGCAAGCGCGGTGGTTTCGGCGCGGATTGCACCCAATTCACCTTCGGCCTCGGACCGTTGCGCACGTGCCTCGGCTTCGCGGGCCTGCGTTTCGGTGCGCAGCTCATCTGCGGCGGCCAGCGCGTCTTCGGCAGCCTCGGCGGCTTCGCGGGCTTCTTCCTCACCCTCTTGCGCGGTTTCAAACGCCTCGCTGGCGCGGGTCAGGGCTGTTTTGGCCTCATCCACGGCCAGCCGGGCTTTTTCCTCTTCCCCCTCAGAGCGCGCCAGTGTCTTGCGGCTGTCTTCGACCAGACGCTGCGCCGACTGGTGACGGGCGACAAGACGCGCCATATCTTCGGTCTGCTGCGACAGGTGGTCTTCGCGGTCCTGAAGGATCGAAGCCGCTTCGCGGGCAATTTCTGCGGCTTCCGCCACCTTTGCGTCATGCCCTTCGGCGGCCTTGGCCAGTTCGCGGGCTTCCCATTCCAGCCGTTCGATCATCTGGCCCGCATCGCGGTTCAGGCCAGTTTCCCGTTCGATATCCTTGCCGAGCTGATGGATGCGGCTGGTCAGCGTTTCAATGGTCTGGCGCGCGCGGGTTTCCTGATCGGTCAGTTGATCGCGCTGCACCTGCTGGCGTTGCAGAACAGCGGCGGCGATGGCCTCTTCCTCGCGCAGGGGGGGCAGGGTTTCTTCGATCCCGGCCCTTTTTGCTGCGGCCGCGCGGGCTTCGGCCTCGGCGCGGGAAGCCTCGGAAAGCCGGTCCCTCAGCTTGTCTTCGGCCTGCTGGCGGGCCATGTCGGCCTCTTTCCAGCGGCGATAGAGCAGCATCCCCTCGGCCTGACGCAGCTGTTCGCCGATTTCGCGATAGCGTGCGGCCTGACGGGCCTGACGGGCCAGTTGCGCAAGCTGCCCGCCCAACTGCTCGAGCACGTCATCGACGCGGGTCAGGTTGGCCTCGGTCGCTTTCAGCTTCAGCTCGGCCTCGTGCCGGCGTTGATACAACCCCGAGATCCCAGCGGCCTCTTCCAGAATGCGACGGCGGGCGCGGGGTTTGGCGCTGATCAGCTCGGCGATGCGGTTCTGCCCTACAAGCGCGGGCGAATGGGCACCGGTCGAGGCATCCGCAAACAGCATCTGCACATCGCGCGCGCGCACATCCTTGCCGTTGGTCTTGTAGGCGCTGCCGACATCGCGGGTGATCCGGCGCACGATTTCAAGCTGGTCGGTGTCGTTGAACCCCGCAGGCGCAAGACGTTCGGAATTGTCCATGGTCAGGACAACTTCGGCGAAATTGCGGGCGGGTCGTGTGGCGGCGCCAGCAAAGATCACATCCTCCATCGCGCCGCCGCGCATGGATTTGGGGCGGTTTTCACCCATCACCCAGCGCAAGGCTTCCAGAAGGTTGGACTTGCCACAGCCGTTCGGACCCACCACACCGGTCAACCCGTCCGCGATGATCAGATCGGTCGGATCAACAAAGCTTTTGAAGCCGGTCAGTTTGAGCTTGCTGAAACGCAATGGCCGCGTGTCCCGTGATTCCTATGAATTGAAAGTCTGCGCAAGGGATGGGGTCCGAGTCAACGCAGTTGCGCAGGATATGGGATATCAGCGCAAGTTATCCACAACATCTTGCCGAAATGCGCAGGAACACGCGTATGTCAGTATGGGATGCATTCAAAGACCTGATACCCGGTACTGCCCCCGACATTTTCATAGATGCCATAGTCGATACATTCATATCGGGGCGTCGAGACGGCAGTCAGCAGCAACCGTTCCCCCGCCTCGCGGTCACACCCCAGAACACCAACCGTGACAGCCGCATCGCCCAGCACGTCGAGGATCGGGCAGCCCGAAACCTGCGCCATGGCCAGCGCGGCGCGATCCCGAACAGGGCCTAGCCGCGGTGCATATTGCGCGTTGATCCGCACCGCCTCGGCGAGATCGCCGCGCACGCGCACATCGAACACACTGCCGTTCACCGCCACGCGGGTGGCAGGAACGTCGCGGAAATGCGGGGTCCCGGCGGCGCAGGCGGCCAGCAGGAGCGGAGCGAGAAACCGGATCATGCCGCAGAGTTGCAGCAATTTGGTTAACAGAACCTTTCCGGACGTCAGGCACGCAGAACTTGGCCCAACCGGCGGATGCCTTCGCGGATTGTCGCCTCGTCCGAGTTCGAGAAGCTGAGCCGGATCGTGTTCGCCCCGCTGCCGTCGGGGAAAAACGCCTGCCCCGGCACAAAGGCCACTTTCACCGTATCCAGCGCCTGCGCCAGCAGGTCAGACCCGCTGATTCCCGACGGGAGTGTCACCCAGACGAACATGCCGCCTTCGGGGCGCGTCCACGCGACCCCGTCGGGCATGTGCTGTTGCAGCGCATCCAGCATCGCATCACGGCGCGCGCGGTAAGTGTCGCGCACTTTCGGAATGTGAGTATCAAAACACGCTTCCGCCACCTGATGCACAGCCATCTGGTTGATGGTTGCCGAATGCAGATCTGCCGCCTGTTTCAGCAGAACCATCTGCGAGATGATCGGCTTGGCCGCAACAACCCACCCCATGCGCAGACCCGGTGACAGGGTTTTCGAGAAGCTGCCACAGTAGATCGTCCGGCAGTTTTCGATCGATCCCTTGCGCGCCTGTTCCAGAGCCAGGATTGGCGGGATCGGATCGCCGTCATAGCGCAGTGCCTGATAGGCTCCGTCTTCGATCAACGCGCAGTCCAGTTCGTCGGTCAGGTTCAGCAATGCCTCACGGCCCGGGCGTGTCAGGGTTTCGCCTGTCGGGTTGGCAAAATCGGGCGACAGATAGGCGAATTTCACAGCGCCATCCTCTGCCGCAGCCCTGAATTCATCGGCCCCCTTGTTGCCATTGAGCCGGTCAAAGCGCGGCTCATACGCGTTGAACGCGGCAAGCGCGCCCAGATAGGTGGGCCACCCGACCAAGGCCGTGTCGCCGGGGGACAGAAACAGCTTGCCCAGATAATCCAGCGCCTGCTGCGAGCCCGAGGTGATCAGGACGTTGTCCATGTCACATTCCACCCCGAATTCGCGCATGTGCTGCACCAGCCACCGGCGCAGGGGCGCATAGCCTTCGCTGACGGAATATTGCAGAGCCTGCGCCTGCATGTCCGGCCCCAATGCCTGCTGAAACGCCTGAGAGAAAGCCTCAGCCGGGAAAAGCGCGGGGTCCGGAATGCCACCTGCAAAGGAAATGATACCGGGCTGATCGAGCAGTTTCAGCAGCTCGCGGATTTCTGATGCCTTCATCCGGGAGGCCCGGGTGGCAAACAAAGGGTGTTGGGACATGAGGCTCCTCCGATCTCATTTCGGCGCAGCCTATGCTTTCTCAAATTAAAGTCAACACTTCTGACCTAATATTTCAGCGGATGTGACCGGGTATTCTTGAACAGCCCCCCGGTCCATGGTCAAATGAGTTGACCAATTTCGGAACAGATCATGCCTTTTCAAAAAGTTCAGACGGAAAAACTGTCGCTTGCGGTCGTTCGCCAGATCGAACTGTTGATCCTGCGCGGCATCCTGCGCCCCGGTGAACGCCTGCCTCCCGAGCGTGAGTTGGCCGAACGGATGGGTGTGTCGCGCCCGTCCCTGCGCGATGCGGTGTCCGAGCTTCAGGAACAGGGGTTGCTGACAACAAAAGCCGGGTCCGGGATCTATGTGGCCGAGGTTTTGGGGTCGGCCTTTTCGCCAGCGCTGATCCGGTTGTTCAGCAGCCATGACGAAGCCGTATTCGATTACCTGTCCTTTCGCCGCGACATGGAGGGGCTGGCGGCAGAACGGGCCGCGCGGCTGGGATCAGAGAGCGATCTGAAGGTTGTTCAGGCGATCTTTGACAAGATGCGGGCGGCCCATGACCGGAACGCCGCGGACCAAGAGGCGCAGCTGGATGCCGAGTTTCACATGGCCATCATCGAGGCCAGCCACAATGTGGTGATGCTGCATATGATGCGGTCGATGTATGACCTGCTGGTACAGGGTGTGTTCTATAACCGACAGACAATGTTCCGGCAGCGCGCGACCCGCGAGGCCATTCTGGACCAGCACAGCACTATCAACGCGGCCCTTCAGGCCCGCGATCCAGCAGCCGCACGTCAGGCCGTCGAAACGCATCTGAGTTTTGTCGAACGCTGCATGATCGATCAGCAGAAGGCCGAGCGGAACGAGGCTGTTGCGCAGCAAAGGTTGCAGCACGAAACCCGTCAGGCCTAGCGCTTTCCGAGCGCCCTCAGGGATCAGGCGGCCCCGGTCTCGGGCTGGATCAGATGGGACGGGAAAGCTGCGCCACTGCCTTCGCCCAGATCGTCATTCGGGGCGATGGTTGTCAGGGCCGGGTCGATGAACAGCCGCGCGCCCCGATCCCTGAGATGTTTGTGCAGCATCACATGTTCGCACACGAGGTCGCCCTTTTCGTCCCGGCAGGAATAGCGCAGGCCACGCAGGGCGCGGGTCTTGTACAATCCTGCACCGCCAAAGGCGCTGTCGACCGGTATCAGTGGCATATCGGACGGGATGTGGTACTGCCGGTCGAAAACCGCTGATTTCAGAAGAACTTTCCGCCACTTTCGGCGCCCGAACAGCGGTTTGCGCGTTGTCTGAATTCTTTGCCAGACGTCTTCGTCACACCAGCCCGCGCAACGCAGGGCGCAGATATCGTAATAGGCCGGTTGGGAATTGGCGAAGACACCTTCCCAGCGCGGTACGGACCGTTGTGCGGCAGTCAGAACCGTCTGAACGTCCAGACAGACATTCGGCCCGTTCAGATCCAGCACCAGTGTCAGGTCGTGACCGCTGTCGCGTTCTTCCAGCCTGTTGAGGACTGCGTTTCTGGCCGCCGTGATCCGCTCGACCCGGTCTGGCAGTCTGGACGCCAGACCATCCATGCGGACAAGGTCCACATTCGGGTCGCGGCGCGCGAATTCGGACAGAACCCGATCTGTACGATCGGCGTTGTCGTTTGTCGCGATGGTCACGGAATAGCGGTGCAAGCGGGTGGTCAGGTCTTCGATCCTGTTGATGCTTTCGATCAGCGCGGCCCCGCCGTTTCTGACCACCCCAACAATATTCATCGAAACGTCTTCGCCTGCCACGGCCCGTCTTTCCCTGCTCTTTTCGCACCCTTAGACCCCAAGCGGAACATTCAGACCCTCTGAAGGGTACAGAATCCGGGTGATGTTCCGGTCAATACAATCAGCCCCGCCACCAAAACAAAAGACCCGACAGCGCAATGCTCTCGGGTCATCTGCGTTTTTTACCTGTCGGTGTCCCCGTCAGTGCAGCTTGGCGCCCACATCTGCGATCGAGGCCTCGATCAGCTTGTTCGCCTGCGCGGCTGTCATTTGCTTGGCCAGAACCGAGCTGGCAGCGGCAACCGCAACCGAAACGGCCTGATCGCGCACGTCTTTCACAGCCGAGGCTTCGGCCGAGGCAATCTGGTCCTGCGCAGCAGCAAGTCGGCGTTCGATCGACTTTTCGAGATCGACTTTCGCCTGGTCCGCAGCCAGAGCCGCGTCCTGTTTGGCCGCCTCGACAATCGCGTCGGCCTGTGCCTGCACTTCACGCTGCTTGCGCTCGTACGAAGCCAGCAGGCTGCGTGCTTCTTCATGCAGGGCGCGGGCTTCGTCCAGCTCGGCCTTGATGCCTTCGGCACGGTTGTCCAGCGCACCGCCGATCATGCCCGGCACCTTGAAGTAGAACAGGACCGCGATGAAAACGATGAAGCCCAGAAGGACGACAAAGTCGGTGTTGCCAAGCGAGAAGAACGGGCCGCTTGCAGCCAGCGCGGGGCTGGCGGCACCAACGGTCAGGATAAGGGCAAGAGTGTTCCGCATGTCACTTATCCTTTCATCTGCGCGTCAATGGCACTGTCGATGGCTTTGGCATCCGCCTCGCCGCCCAGCGCGGTGACCAGTTCAGCCGCCGTATCCTTGGCGACCACTTGAATGCTTTCCAGCGCACCGGCACGGATTTCGGCAATTGCCTTTTCCGATTCAGCCGCCTTTGCAGCGATTTCCGCATCCGCCCTTGCAATCGCGTCATCCAGACCAGCCTGGATTTCTGCGCGTGCTTCGGCCGCGATACGCTGCGCTTCGGCACGGGCATCGGCCAGCGCCTTGTTATAGGCCTCTTCGGCCTCGACCGCTTTGGCCTTCAGATCTTCGGCCGCAGCCAGGTCATTTGTAATGGTCCCCCGGCGCTCGGCCAGGATTGCCGCGATGCGGGGCAGAGCCACGCGAGACAGGACCAGAAAGATGACGACCAGCGTAATGACCAGCCAGAAAATCTGGTTGGGGAACCAATCGAAGCAGAGCTGCGGCATCCCGATGGCAGAGCCATGCGAGTCGACGCACGCGCCAACTACTTCTTCGCTAATGGGTTCAGTCGCCATGATGTCCTCCGTCGGAACGTTGTCTTTACAACAGGTGGGCCGCTATGGCTTGGACCCACCTGCGCGTAAGGATCAGGTTCCGCAGATTAGACGGCGAACATCAGCAGCAGCGAGACCAGGAATGCGAAGATCCCCAGGGCTTCTGCGAATGCGATACCGATGAACAGGGTTGCGGTCTGCGAAGCAGCCGCCGAAGGGTTGCGCAGGGCGCCGGCCAGGAAGTTGCCTGCAACGTTGCCCACCCCGATTGCGGCTGCGCCGGAACCGATTGCTGCCAGGCCTGCGCCGATGTGTGCGAGATCGCCTTCCATGATGTATCTCCTTACGAATTGGAAGTTTCGATGTTGGGTTATCGGACCTTAGTGCGAAGGATGCAGCGCATCTTTCAGATAAACACAGGTCAGAATGGTGAATACGTAGGCCTGAATGAAGGCCACAAGAACCTCGAGACCATACATTGCGGTGATCGCCAGAACCGACACGGGCGAAATCAGGGAAATTGCGGCAAAGCCCGCAAACACCTTGATCACCGCGTGGCCCGCCATGACGTTACCGGCAAGACGAATGGAGTGGCTGACGGGGCGCACGAAGTACGAGATCAGCTCGATAATCGCCAGAATGGGGCGCAGCGCCAGCGGCGCGCTGGAGACCCAGAACAGGCCTAGGAACGCGGCGCCGTTCTTGACGAAACCCAAAATGGTCACGGTCAGGAACACGGCCAGCGCCAGCGGGATGGTCACGGCGAAATGCGATGTGGTGGTGAACGAGGTCGGGATCAGGCCCAGGAAGTTCGCGGTCACGATGAACATGAACAGGGTCATGACATAGGGGAAGAACTTGACGCCTTCCTTGCCGCAGATGTCTTCCAGCATCTTGTAGATGAAGCCATAGGCCAGTTCCGCAATCGACTGCATCCGGGTCGGGACGATGGCGCGCTTTGACGTGCTGAGAACCAGCAGGCCAATGATGGCAACAATTGCCAAGAACAGCCACAGGGTCACGTTGGTGGGTGTGTACCAGGCAATAGGACCGTCGCCGAACAACGGCTTGACGATGAACTGGTCCATCGGGTGAAACACCAGGCTGCTGGCTTCTGCTGCGTGGTCTGCGCCTTCGGCGCCGTGTGCTGCGGTGGTCTCGCTTGCCACGTTCAGTCCCTCTCGTCCTTTTCGGCCTGCATGTGGGCCGCTTGTTTATCTTGAACCTCTTTCGCGCTGCGGAGCATAACCTTCACGCCCGCGACAAGGCCCAGCAATGTGAACAGCACCAGAAAGATCGGGATCGTCCCGAGCAGGCTGTCCAGCCCGTATCCGATGCCAAATCCGATCCCCAGACCGGAAACCATTTCGATGACCATCCTCCAGGCAAGCTCGCCCCCGGATATGTCACTGTCAGCGCGGGCAGCCGGTTGTCTGGCCTTTTTCACCGCGTCGATCTTGGCCTCAAGCTGCGCCATACGCTGCTTTTGGTCGTCATCGGTCACGGACGGAATCCTCGCGCTGTCTTGCGCATGGTGCTAAGGCGCGAAAGGCACGGAGTCAACGGCGTTGATGGCGTGAAATGACGCAGGCTATCATATTGTTTTTACTATAATATTTAAGGATCATTTGCCCAGCCGGGTTGCCTGCGTTTGGTCGGAACGGCGTTAATTAGCCAAAAACCCATATTCAACCTTTTGGTTGATCTTTTTCTGCCAGCTGAGGCCAAAGGCGTCGAACAAGGCGTCCGTCGATCAGCAAGAGCCCGGCAAAAATCGCCGCCATGCCCATCAAATGCTCGGGGTGCAAGGTTTCCCCTAACACCCAGATTCCAAGTATCAGGGCGGAAACCGGTGCGATCAGCGTGACAGTCGAAATGTTGGTTGGCCCGACCCTGGGCAGCAACCAGTAGAAGGCAATGAAAGCGGCCGAAGTCAGCACAAATCCGATCATCAGCAACGAAAGCCAGGTTTCAGTGCGCTCGATCACCGGCAGGCCTTCACGCCAAAGCGCCAGGGGTAAAATTGCCAAGGCCGCCCCCGTCAGGGCCAGGGCGACCAGCACCACCGGCTGCATGTCTCGGAAGGCCCGCGCAATGTTGACGGAAAACGCGTAACAGATCGGCGCGCACAGGGTCAGCAGAACCGCCCAGAACTGAGAGGTTTCGCCATTGCGCAAAATCGGAACGGACAACACGACAATCCCGATGAAGCCGCACAACACGCCAAGGGATTTCAACAGCGTCGCACGCTCGCTTCCCGGCCAGAAATGCGAAACGATGACGGCAAAGGCCGGTGTTGTCGCATTCACGATCCCCGCCACGCCGGACGCGATATGCTGCTGCCCAAGCGCATAGAACGCAAATGGTGCGGCATAGCTGAGCGCCCCGAACCCCAGCAGACCAATGGCGCGCCCGAGTGTCAGGTGAACCGGCATACGGGCGGCAATCACATAGATCCAACAGCCCAGCGCCCCAAATGCAACACGCCCCAATGACACGGATAGCGGCCCAAGTTCGCGCAACAATATGGCGTTGAACATGAAAGACATGCCCCACCCGATGCCAAGGACGCAGATCACCAGCCAGTATTTCAGCGCCATTGCCGCCCCCCTTGCGCATCACCGCTGCAAAGTGACGTGATGGGGGAAATTGTCAAACGGGTTCTCGCCCATTAGGAAAGACCCATGTCCAACGATCTCGACACCGTGTTTGCGGCCCTTGCCGACCCCACCCGCCGCGCCATTCTGGCGATGCTGCTGGAGGACGATATGGCCGTGACGGATGTGGCCGAGCCGTTCGAGATGTCGCTGGCGGCGATCTCGAAACATCTGGTCATCCTGACCAAGGCCGGGCTGATATCACAGGAAAAGCGCGGCCGGGTGAAATGGTGCAAGCTGGAACCCGACGCGCTGCGCACCGCTTCGGTCTGGATGCAGGGGTTCGGTCAGTTCGAACCCATCAACCTGGATGCGTTCGAACGGTTTCTGGAAGTCGAGCTTCCGACCTCGGACGAGGCCTAGCGCACCACGAAGACCGACATGCTGGCATGTTTGGCCAGATATCCGGCGTGGCTGGAAAAGATGTAATCGGTGATCCGGGGCGCATGGGTGCCCACGATGATCAGGTCTGCACCGATCTCTTCTGCCGCGCGGGTCAGGTCGCTGTCCACTTCGGCAGCAACATCGACCGAGTGTATCTTGCGCACCGCAACTTCGGCCGCGCCTTCTGATGCAAGCTGTTCGGTGAATTCGGCCAGTTGCTTGTCTATCTCGGCCTCGGCTTCCGAGGATGCACCCATATGGGCCCCGCTGACACTGACCAGAGTGATCTTGGCGCCCTGCCATTTTGCCACCTGCGCGGCGACATCTGCGGCCTTGCGAACCTCGGGCGGCAGATGGCGGTCAATCGGCAGCATGATATGTTTGAACATAATCTCCTCCTTTTGTCCGCTTTCCAAGGTAGTCCTGAGACCAAGGGCCTACCTTGATCTGGCTCAACAGATTCTGCTTTTGGAATTCGTGGGCAATCGGTACCGGCCTGAGACCGGGAGCGGCTTTATTCAGCTGCCCGGCGTTGGGGGCTGTTGCGCGGGGCCTCTTCCTTCAGCAGCATCAGCAGGGCAATGACCGTCAGCGCCACACCGCCCAGGATCAATCCCGTCGGGACAGGTTTGCCCAGCGCGATTTCCCACAGGATCACCCAGCTTGGCACCAGATAGGTATAGGCCATGACCTTGGCCGACGGCAGCCGAAGCGAGGAGAATTGCACCAGAACGAAACTGGCCGCTGTTGCGAAGAATGAGATATAGAACAACCCGATCCAGACGATGGCGGGAAGAGCTGCCCAATCGGTCGCCTTCAGGTCGGACCAGCCGAACAGGACCAATAACAAGCACCCGGCAACCAGCGTTCCGAACGTGAACACGACGGCAGGTTCCCCGCGGTTCAGCCTGCGGATCATGGGGGTGTAGATCGCGTGCGCGACGCATCCCCAGAAATAGATTATCTCGCCCCCGCCGATCTGGAAGGCGCGGAACATCTGCCAGTCGGCCCGAAAGATCACCCACAGCGCCCCAATCGCACCGATGGACAGGGCCATTGCCATGCGCGGCGTGGTGATCTGGCGCAGCAGGACCCAGCCCGCAATGGCCGAGACAACGGGGGTCAGGGTGAAAACCGCGGCAGCGCTGACCGGCGGGGCAGTTTGCAGCCCGTAAAACATCAGGACGAAATAGGTGGCGAACAACCCGCCCAGCACCAGATACCGCCAGGGCGCCTGTGCGGCACTTCGGGGCAGACCAGTTGTCGCCAGCGCCGCCACACCAATCACCACAGCCGCGATGGCAAAACGCACCGCATTCAAGGCCGCCGGCGCAATTTCGTTGGCAATCATCGACCCAAGCGAAAAGCTGCCTGCGACAAGGGCGGAAAAGGCTAGCATGGCCAGATGGCCACGCATCTGCGGGTTCATGGACACCAGCCTTTGGAGGCTTCTTTCAGAAAACTCAGGAACGCTTGCACCTTGGTGGTTCGGTGCAGGTCCACATGGGTCACCAGCCACAGGTTGCCGAACCATTCCGGAAGCGGGTCGATCACTTCGACCAGAGTGTCATGACGGGCGGCCTCCCAACGGGCCATAAAGCCGATACCGGCCCCGGCCAGAACGGCCTCGCGCATACAGAAATTGTTGGTACAGCGAAAGGTGATGCGGTCGGCGGATACCGTGTTGCGCAGCCACCGGGTGAACGGCGCGCGGCTGCTTTCATCGTCAGAACTGACGAAGTGGTGGTTTCCGAAATCCTCGATGCCCGAGGGTTTGCCGTGCCGTTCGATATAAGAGGTGCTGGCATAGAGGCCGACTTCTTCCTGCCGGAAGGGTTGCACAACGTTGTCGGGCTGATCCGGGGCCGATCCCGCACGGATTGCAACATGTGCCTCGCCATATTCCAGCCGAAACAGGCGGTCTCCGGTCAGGTAGCGCACGATCAGCTCGGGGTGCATCTTTTGAAATTCGGTCAGCGTCGGCACCACCAATGGCGCGATGGAGCCCAGCGACGTAACCACCAGTTCGCCCGATACATCGTCACCGCGCCCCTTCATCCGGCCGACAAGCTGGTTGAACTGGTCTTCGGTGGCTTGCGCAACGCGCAGCAAATCGTCGCCCGCTTCGGTCGGGGTATATCCCCGCGCGTGACGCTGGAACAGTTTGACACCCAACCGGGCCTCGATCGCGTCGATGTGGCGGATCACTGTGGCGTGGTGCACGCCCAGAACCTCGGCCGCACCGCTGACAGTTCCCATGCGTGCCACCTGATAGGCGGTCCGCACCTCATCCCAATTATCCATGGCAATACCGTTATTGTGCAATTTCCAACAATAACTGTTGATATATCCGAGTTTTGTTCACAAACGCAATAATCATATTGGAGCCAGCACAAGATTTCTCTTACCCAAAGGACCCAATCAATGGCTAAAACCATCCTGCATATCGACGCCTCTGCCCGCCGCGTGGGTTCAACCACCCGCGACCTGTCTGACCGCATCGTCCGACAGTTGGGTGCCGCCCGCATCATCCGCCGCGACCTGGCTACCCCCCTGCCCCTGCTGACCGAAGACTGGATCGCCGCCAACTTTACCCCGGCCGAGCAGCGCGACGACCTGCAACGCGACCGGCTGGCCCTTTCGGACGCGCTGGTGACCGAGTTGCAAGAGGCTGACACCATCGTTATCGGCCTGCCGATCTACAACTTCTCGGTCCCCGCCGCATTCAAGGCCTGGATCGACCTGGTCGCCCGAGCGGGCCTGACCTTTTCCTATTCGGAGAACGGCCCAAAAGGCTTGCTGGAGGGTAAACGCGCCATTCTGGCAATCGCGTCGGGTGGTACTGCTGTCGGGTCCGAGATCGACTTTGCCACCAACTATGTGCGTCACGTTCTGGGCTTTATCGGCATCCATGATGTAGCGGTCATCGCCGCGGATCAGATGGCGGTGAACCCCGAAGCCGCGCTGGAAAGCGCCAAAAAGGCGGTGACAGAACTGGCGGCCTGATCGCCTCTGGTCAATGAGCCCTGAAACGTCCAGTCTGCTGGTCAGATGGAACTGGCGGACTGGATAGCGCGCATGAAGAAGATCGGAATTCTGGGTGGTGTGGGTTGGGCCTCGACCGTGGACTATTACAGGGCCATTGCCGAAGGTGCCGGGCGTCACTTTGCGGCGCGCGGCCACGGCGCGCCCCTGCCGATCCCTGCCATGACCATCGAGTCTGTCACACAGGCCAAGACCCGCGCTTTGCGGGGTGTCGCCGGGGACGAAGCCAGCTGGGCGGCGTTTGATGCGGTGTTTCGCGACGCGCTGCTGACGCTGGAGCGCGCAGGCTGCGATTTTGGCATCATAGCGTCCAACACCCCGCACGCGCGGCTGCACGCGATCAGACAGGGTGTTTCCATGCCCATCCTCAGCATTTTCGACGCGACGGCAGAGGCTACGGCCAGCACAGGCGTATCAAACGCGTTGGTGCTGGGAACAACCGTGACAATGCAGGCCACCAACTATGCGGATCGTCTGGCGGCCGAGGGCATCACCGCAAATGCGCGGCTGCCCGACCCCGAGATTTCCGAGATGCAGGCCATGATCGACAGTGATTTCTACGGTGGTGCCTCTGATGCGGCGCGCGCAAGGTTGCTGGCCTTTTGCAACAAACATGCCCGTCCCGGAACCGCCATTCTGCTGGCCTGCACCGAGCTGCCGCTGGCCTTTCCAAAGTATCTGGATGACCCGGTATTCGAGGCCGACGGGCACCTGTTCATCAACCCATCCGCCGCTCATGTCGCCGCCGCGCTGAAACTGGCGCTTGAGTGATCAGGGCAGCCACGTAACAGTGCAACCGATGCGATCGAAGAACGCCATCACGTCGGATTGTTTCATCACAACGGTACGGTCATTGACCAACGGGTGCATATAAATCACCTCGGCCCCTTGGGCGGCGGCGTCCATGAAGAATTGCACATCGTTCTGCACGCCGTTGATCATCGCCAGCGGGCTGACCGCGCCGGGGCGAATACCAAGGTTCTGCAACAGCCGGTCTGCCGACCCAAAGGACAGGGCGCCGACACCCAGTTCTGCGCCCAGCTCCTTGAGGTCAATCTCGCGGCTTTGTTCCAGCGTCACCAGGTAGTTGCGCTTTTTCTTGTCGCGCAGGTACAGGTTCTTGACCCGCAACGCGTTCTCGCCCGGCACCATGAACTGGCCTTCCACGGCCTTGGAGTCCTCGACCGTGCGCAAGGGAACATGGGTATGCAGGCGGTAGGGCAGCCCCCAATCATCCAGCTGCGCCAACAGCGCGTCAGAACTGAGCGGCAATGTATCCTGAAATGTGGATGATGCGTCCATGGGGCCCTCCTGTTTGTAGCGCTCATCGCGCAACATGGCGGCGAATTCAAGCTGGGGCAGAGCAGAAAACGGTGCTAGCGTGCTGCCATGAAAGTCACTCGAAACACTCCGACCCAACTGATCCTTGCCGACACGCCCTGGTTCATCGGAATCATGCTGGTCTTTTTCATACTGGCCTTTGTCGGCGCAGGTCTGGCCATGGTCAGTGACGGCGGCGAGAATATCTGGTTCGGGCTGTTCTTTGCATTAATCGGCGGCGGGCTAGGCGTCGGGGCGTTTTGCGTTTTCGTGCGGCGGTTTCAGGTCATTCTGGACCGCACAAAGAACAGCATTCTGATCCGCAGGCAGTCTGTCTTTGGCTATGAAGCGATTGAGCATCAGCTGTCCAGCCTGTCCCATGCCGAAGTTGAAAGCTCGACTTTCCGCAGCGACAGCAGCAGTTCGACGCTGTATCGCCCGGTTCTGGTGCTGGACAAGGGAATGAGCGAAGGGCGTCATCCGATTGTCGATGCGTACTCGAACGGGCGCGGCGCGCATAATCTGGTGGACGCGGTCAATGCATGGCTGCCCGCGCAGCAGGAAGACGCGAAGGAACAAGCCTGACGATTACAGGACTTGTCCATGCTCCAGCCAGGCTCGGTCAGCCGGTGTCACCATTTCGGACAGGCGCGCGTCGTATCGGGCCATGTCATCGGCGGTCAGCTTTCCCTCCCATTTATTGCTGGTCCCGGACGCGAAGAACTGCGCGTAATCCTGAAACGCACTTTTGAAACCGGGCTGCTGCGAAGCGCGCCGGGCGTTTTCCTTCATTGAACCAAAGCTTGCGGCCTCAGCGATTTCGTCGATCATTTCTGGCGCGATCTCGGTCCCCAAGATGTTTGCGATCCGCGCCACCTGCCCCGGCAAATCACGGCTGAGTTCGGCGTAATGCAGGAAATGGATGTTAGGCAGATGCCGGAACGCGCGGAATGAACGGTAATGGTGGAGGTATGAGGCCAGTGTCAGATCGTCGGTGCCCTTTGACGAGGCGGGCCGGTCCAGAAACATCGCGAAGGCTTCGGAAAGATCATCGGGAAACAGGTAGTCCAGCCAGTCGTCTTTCATGTTTTCCACATGGCGGCGCAGCGAGAAATGCACGTCAACCGGATGACGATGCACCACCAGATAGGTCGCATCCGGTGAATAGGTGATCCCGTCCAATGGCGTGTGGGTCTTGATGCACCGCCTGTGCGTTTGTGCGGCAAGTATTCTGTCCTGCTCCTCACGATTTCTGAAACCGCAATCCAGCCAGGGTGAGACCGCGTTGTTGTACACGGCTGGATCCGCGGTTTTGGTGATCAGCATTCGTACCAGCGTCTGCGTCCACGTGGTGCCGCACTTGGGAGGCGTGCAGACAAAGATGTCGTCGGGACGGATTATGAAGTCGGACCAGATATCGGTATTCGTGACTTCACCGACATAATCCCTGGTGCGCTGCGGCAATGGTTGACTCATGACCAAACTCCAAAACTGACCCCGACCTTTGGACGCTACACCAAGTGGCCAGATGCTCAAAGCGTTTGCCTTGACTCGCAGAGCCCAGAGGCGTAGATGACCGCCAAACATCCGGAAGCGTCTTGATCTTCCGGTCCCTTGAGTCGTTCAGGGATCGCCCCCCACCAGCGAGTTTCGCCCGTGGGGGCAATGCCATTTGGCATTACCCCCACGTTTGGTTCGGTGGGAGGGGGCAATTGTGCATTTAACCGGCGTTTCTTATCTGAGAAGCGCCACCAGATAACCGGCTAAGGAGGCCGAAGGCATGTTTGAAAATCTATCCGAACGCCTTTCCGGCGTCTTTGATCGGCTGACCAAACAGGGTGCTCTGTCTGAAGAAGACGTCAAGACCGCCCTGCGCGAGGTCCGTGTTGCCCTGCTTGAGGCCGACGTCTCGCTGCCGGTGGCGCGTGAATTCGTCAAGAAGGTGCAGGACCAGGCGACCGGTCAGGCGGTGACCAAGTCGATCACGCCCGGCCAGCAGGTCGTCAAGATCGTACATGACGCGCTGGTCGATACCCTGCGTGGCGAGGAAGACCCCGGCAAGCTGAAGATCGACAACCCGCCCGCCCCGATCCTGATGGTCGGTTTGCAGGGTTCGGGTAAGACCACCACCACCGGTAAACTGGCCAAGCGCCTCAAAGAGAAAGAGGGCAAGAAGGTCCTGATGGCCTCGCTCGACGTTTATCGCCCGGCGGCGATGGACCAGCTGGCGGTTCTGGGCGCGCAGGTCGGCGTTGATACGCTGCCGATTGTACCGGGCCAGAAACCCGTCGACATTGCCAAGCGCGCCAAGCAGCAGGCCACATTGGGCGGCTATGACGTCTACATGCTGGATACCGCCGGTCGCCTGCATATCGACGAAGTGCTGATGGACGAGGTCGAGCAGGTCCGCAACGCGGTTGACCCGCGCGAAACCCTGCTGGTGGTTGACGGCCTGACCGGTCAGGTCGCCGTTGAGGTGGCCGAAGAATTCGACGCCAAGGTCGGCATTTCGGGCGTGGTCCTGACGCGGATGGACGGCGACGGGCGCGGTGGTGCGGCGCTGTCGATGCGCGCAGTGACTGGCAAGCCCATTCGCTTTGTCGGTCTGGGCGAGAAGATGGACGCGCTGGAGACCTTCGAGCCGGACCGGATCGCCGGACGTATTCTGGGCATGGGCGACATCGTTGCCCTGGTCGAAAAGGCCCAAGAAACGATGGAGATGGAACAGACCGAGCGCATGATGAAGCGCATGGTCAAAGGTCAGTTCAACATGAACGACCTGAAGATGCAGCTGGAACAGATGATCCAGATGGGCGGCATGCAGGGCATGATGGGCATGATGCCGGGCATGGGTAAAATGGCCAAGCAGATGGATCAGGCCGGTCTGGACGACAAGATCCTGCGCCAGCAGATCGCCTTGATCCAGTCCATGACCAAACGCGAGCGCGCCAACCCGCAGCTGCTGCAAGCCAGCCGCAAGAAACGGATTGCAGCCGGTTCGGGGATGGAGGTCAGCGACCTCAACAAGCTGCTCAAGATGCACCGGCAGATGTCGGACATGATGAAAAAGATGGGCAAGATGGGCAAAGGCAAGATGCTGAAACAGGCCATGAAGGGCATGTTCGGCAAAGGCGGCCCCAGCCCCGAAGACATGGCAGCCGGCATGGACCCCAAGGCGCTGGAACAGGCGGCCAAGGCGATGGGCGGCAAGATGCCCGGCGGCCTGCCCGGTCTGGGCGGTGGCATGGGGCTGCCTCAGGGCCTGAGCGGGTTTGGCAAGAAGAAGTAATGAACGCCATCGCCCAACATATCCCCCGGCTTGAAACCGAGCGCCTGATCCTGCGCGCGCCGTCCGAGGCTGATCTGGACGCCGATACTGCGTTTTTCGCCAGCGATGCGGCGAAGTTCGTCGGCGGGCCACTGCGCCGGGATGAGGTCTGGCGACTGATCGCTTCGCTGCTGGGCCACTGGTCCCTGCGCGGTTACGGGTTCTGGAGCGCCGAGGAAAAAGCCTCGGGCACTTATGTCGGGCGGATCGGGCTTTGGTGCCCCGAAGGCTGGCCCGAACCCGAAATCGGCTGGACGCTGATGAACCACGCCACCGGCAAGGGTTACGCGACCGAGGCGGCACTGGCCGCGCGGTCTTATGCGTATGATGTTCTGGGGTGGGAGACGGCGATCTCGCTGATTGATCTGGACAATCATGCCAGCAAGGCCGTGGCGAAACGGCTGGGCGCGCAGTTCGAGTATCACTATGACCACCCCAAATTCGGCAGATCCGAAATCTGGCGGCACCCCGCGCCTGCCGATCTGGTGAATGGCGGGATGGAGGCCTACGCATGACCGCGTTCACCATCCCCACCCTTGAAACCGAACGTCTGATCCTGCGCGCGCCGCATCTGGATGATCTGCCTGCGCTGACCGCATTCTTTGCAACCGAGCGCAGCCATATGGTGGGCGGCCCCCGGGGAGCGCTGGAAAGCTGGGGCATGTTGGCCAGACGTCTTGGGCACTGGGCGTTGAAAGGATTTGGCCTTTGGCACCTGACCGAGAAATCCAGCGGTCGGTTCGCTGGCGGCGTCGGCCTGATTGACGCCCCCGGCTGGGACGAGCCTGAACTGGGCTGGACCGTGATGGAAGATTTCGAAGGCAAAGGCTTTGCCTATGAGGCGGCGCTTGCCGCCCGGTCCTATGCGGCGCGGCATCAGGGCCTGAATGGGTTGATTTCGTATATCGCCCACGAAAACGACCGCTCGCGCGCTTTGGCCGAACGGTTGGGTGCAACGCTGGAGCGCGACAATGCCGAACTGCTGGGCCAGCCCTGCCAGGTGTGGCGGCACCCCAAGATTGACGTTTCGACACCCGAAAGGACCGGCCAATGAACAACCCCGTGACACGCGCGGCTGCATTGCTGAAAGAGCATCGCGAAAGCATCGACCGGCTGGACGCGATCCTTGTCTATACGCTGGGCGAGCGGTTCAAACACACACAGGCCGTTGGCAAGCTCAAGGCCGAACACAACCTTCCCCCGTCCGATCCGTCGCGTGAGGCCACGCAGATCGCACGGCTTGAAGACCTGGCGAAAGAGGCCGATCTGGACCCCGATTTCGCCAAGGCTTTTCTGAATTTCATCATTCAGGAAGTCATCCGACACCACAGGAAGCACCAAGGGTGAACCAGAGGTTCAGCAAGTTAGAAGTGAACCAGAGGTTCAACAAACACCAGAAATAACCGGAAAAGACACCGGCCAATCAAATACACGCCTCCGGCGTGATGCCATTCAAAGGAGATACCACCATGGCAATGAAAATTCGTCTCGCCCGCGCAGGCTCGAAAAAACGTCCGTTTTACCGCATCGTTGCGGCTGACAGCCGGATGCCGCGCGACGGCCGTTTCATCGAGAAACTGGGCACCTACAACCCGCTGCTGCCGAAAGACAGCGAAGAGCGTGTGAAAATGGACATGGAACGCGTTCAGCACTGGCTGGATCAGGGCGCCCAGCCCACCGACCGTATCGCACGTATGCTGGAAGCTGCCGGCACCCGTGACAAGGCCGAGCGCAACAACCCCAACAAGGGTACCCCGGGCAAGAAAGCTCAGGAACGCGCGGAAGAGAAAGCTGCAAAGGCTGCGGAAGCTGCCGAAGCGGCGGCTGCACCGGCTGAAGAAGCGGCTGCAGAAGAATAAGCAGGCCGAAGCGTGCGGGATCAGACCTTTACTGACGCATTTCGCACGCAGTTCGATCTGTTGTTGCGGCTCCGGCGCGATGTGCGCCGGTTCCGCGGCGACGCAGTAGACGAGGCAGTGCTTGCGCGCTGCCTCGACGCGTTTCGGCTGGCCCCGTCGGTGGGGTTAAGCGAACCCTGGCGCGTGATCCGCGTCGAAAGCGCAGCGGCCCGGGCTGCGGCGCTAAGGAATTTCCAAACCGCCAACGATGACGCCCTGGCGGGCTATTCCGGCGACAGGGCGCAGCTTTACAGCCGCCTGAAACTGTCGGGGATGCAGGAAGCGCCGGTGCAACTGGCCGTCTTCTGCGACGACAGCACCGACAAGGGATTGGGTCTTGGCGCGGGCTCGATGCCCGAGATGCGGCGCTATTCCGTGGTCTCTGCGATCACCCTGTTCTGGCTGGCCCTACGGGCCGAGGGGCTGGGGATGGGCTGGGTATCCATTCTGGACCCCGAGCAGATGGCGCGCGATCTGGATGTGCCGGACAACTGGCGTCTGATCGGGTATTTCTGTGTCGGGTGGCCAGAACAGGTGTCCGACACCCCCGAACTTGAGCAGGTTGGCTGGGAAAACCGGGCCGACAGCCTGAAGATCGAAACAAGGTAGGGCCGCATGTTCGGATTGATACGCCTTCCCATTCTACTGCTGATCGCCTTTATTGTGGGCGTGTTCTTTGAGCGCAACAATCAGCGCGAAGCCTGCGAAGGGCTAGGCGAATGGAGAAACGGGATCTGTTTGACGAAGGGGGCTGCCAATGAATGATCTGATCTGCGTCGGCAGCGTCGCGGGGTCTTATGGTGTACGTGGTGAAGTGCGCCTGAAAAGCTTCTGCGCCGTTCCCGAAGATATCGAGGCGTATTCGCCACTGACGGATGAAACCGGCAAGGAACGCTATCCGGTGGTTCTGACGCGTACGATCAAGAACGGTTTTGCCGCCCGTCTCGGCGGGGTTGAAACCAAGGAACAGGCGGATGCCCTGAACGGTTTGCGCCTGTTTGCGCGGCGCGATCAGTTGCCCTCGTTGCCCGATGACGAGTTCTACCACACAGACCTGATCGGGCTTGAGGTCTATGACACCGGCGGCACCCTGCTGGGCAAGGTCAAATCCGTGCAGAACCACGGGGCCACGGACCTGTTGGAACTACACGGGCCGGGCCTGAAAGCGACGGTTCTGCTGCCGTTCACGATGCAGGTGGTGCCAACCGTCGATCTGGAACAGGGCCGCATTGTGGCCGACCCGCCCGAAGGCCTGATCTGATGCGACGTGTTCTGCTGCATCTGGGTTTTCACAAGACCGGCATGACGGCAGCACAGTCCTTTCTGCATGAAAACCGCGAGCTGATCTGGCCTCATTTCGCTCTGGTCCTTCCGTATAAGACCCGCAAGGCCGGTTTGAGCGAAGCGGCCACGCGCCATTCGATCTATCGACTGGATGACACGCTGGCAGGGTTTGGCGGTCAGCTGCACGCGTTTTTCGACGGTCTGGATTTCGGAGCACGCCGGGGATTGATCCTGAGCGAAGAGAATTTTCTGGGCCTGCGCCCCAGCAGGAACAAAATCGAAGGATACGGGGCCGCACCCGAACTGGCGGAAACGGTCGTCAGCGTGCTGCGCCGCCGTCTGGTGGGCGAAGAAACCGACATCACCGTCTACCTGTCGTTACGCAATCGCGATGTGTGGTTGCGCAGCCTTTGGGCCCACGATCTGCACCTGTCGCGCATGGTTCAGGACCTGGACGGCTTTTGCGCTGATCTTGCGCATCTGCCATCGCTACAGGACACGGCAGACCGGATCAGGGACCGGTTGCCAACTGTCACGGTACGGACCGCGTGGATGGAAGCGCTGAAAGGCCACCACCTTGGACTGGGCGCACCATTTGCCGAATTTCTCGACCTGCCACCCGGGAAATCTGCGCAGCTTGTGAAGCCCGCGCATGAAAGCCCTCAGCTTTCCGACGACGTCCTGAGAGAACTGCTGGCTCTGAATCGATCATCGCTGGACGAAGCGGCATTGATCACTCAGAAAAAGGCCCTGATTCGAACCGCCCAACATGAACTGGCCCGCCAGAAATGACTGACAAACCCGGCAAATCCCATGGTCGCAAGGCGATCCGGGCCACGCTGAAACCGCGTGAGCTGATGACACCCACCCCGGACCTGCACGGCGTCTGGAAGGCGAAGATCATCACCCTGTTTCCAACCGCCTTTCCGGGCGTTCTGGGAGAAAGCCTGACCGGCAAGGCGCTGCAGGAAGGGTTGTGGCAGCTGGAAACCGTGGACTTGCGGCAATTCGGCGTCGGCAGGCATCGCAACGTGGATGACACGCCTGCCGGGGGCGGCGCGGGTATGGTTTTGCGGCCCGATGTGTTGGGCGAAGCCATTGAGCACACCATGGCGGGCATTCAGGGCAACTGGCCACTGATTTACCTCAGCCCGCGCGGGCGGCGCATGGACCAGCGCATGATGCAGACCCTTGCGCGCTGCGATGGCATGACCCTGTTGTGTGGCCGGTTCGAAGGCGTGGATGAGCGCGTGCTGGAGCATTACGGTGTGCAGGAGGTCTCGTTAGGGGATTTCGTGATGACCGGAGGTGAGATTGCGGCACAGGCCCTGATCGATGCCACGGTGCGCCTGATCCCCGGCGTTCTGGGCAATCAGGCCTCGACCGAAGAGGAAAGCTTTTCCTCGGGCCTGCTGGAACATCCGCAATACACTCGCCCGGCAGATTGGAAAGGCCGCCCGATACCCGAGGTTCTGATGTCGGGCCACCATGGCCGCATCGCCGAATGGCGCCACAAGATGGCCGAGGACATTACCCGCAAGCGCCGCCCGGATATCTGGGCCGACTATGAAAAATCCCGGTCGGATTCGTCTGAGTGATAGGCCGGATTGTTGCGCACTTGCCGCAGGTTCCGTGTATGCAACGCCTTTGGGAAGCAGCGTGAACGCCGGTTGGACCATCTGGTTGGCGGCGATACAAGGGAAACCTATGGTACTCCTAAGACCTAACCCCCGGCCTTCCATCTGGCCCAGACGTCTGGCGTGCCGTTGAAAGTGTTGATGTCTACCCGGCCCTGAACGCCCGGCACCAGACCGGTGCCGGTATATTGCCAGAACCGCCAGACTGTGCGGGGATAGACTTTGCGGGGGTGGCCTGCAACCGACCTCAGCCAGAACTCGGTCTTGGGCAGGCGCCCGATATCGGTGTCTTCAAAGAAATCCACCGTGGTATAGACGATCGGGCGGCGGCCATAGTGTCGTTCGAGAATGTCCAGAAAACGCTGCGCCTCGGCCCGGACGGTTCTGCCATCGGGGCGCAGCGTGCAGGTCTTGGAATGCGGTGTCCATTCCATATCCAGCACATGCGGCAGGTCTGCCCCTTTGGGCACGTTCTGGATGAACCAGCGGGCCTGTTCCCGGGCCGAACGGCAGAAATAATAATAGTGATAGGCGCCCCAAGGCACACCCGCCGACTGCGCGCCGCGGCGATGATCGTCGAACAGGGGATCGGCCACGTCACCGCCTTCGGTCGCTTTCAGAAACACAAAGCTGACACCTGATGCCCGGGCCGTGCGCCAGTCAATCGGCCCCTGCCAGCGTGACACGTCAAGGCCATGGATCGGGTATTGTCCGGGGTGGCTCCCTTCCCAGTCATGGGGATCCGCGTCGCCGAAATCGGGGTAGATCACAAGCGGTGCTGTCCTGTCCACACCCGGAACGGGTTCAACGGCCTGAGGTTTTGGGCCGCCGCGCCCGCAAGACATCAGCGCAACGGCCGTTATGGCCAGCATGAATGCCAATCGCATTATAGGGTCCTGTCTGAAATATCTGCTCATGTTATTTGCCTCAGAATGCCTGATCTGGGCCGCTTGGCAACGCCTTAGTTTAAGGCTGGCGGATTCCTACCGGCCCGTTGGGCAAGACAGGGCGTTTTTCCCTTGATCCCTGCCTGCAATACCCTTAAACGACCGCAATCCGGTGCCGCGTTCTGCGACTCCGGTATTTTGGTTTGCACCATGGCGTGACGTCCCGTTTTCTTCGGCAGGGATGCGCCGGGTCAGGCCAGACCAAAGGAACATTCGATCTGACCTCTGGCGGGCTGTACGCAGGACCCGGTGAAGACCAAGAGCTCTCAGGCCGTGCCCAACTTCGTGGACCAACCACGAGCAGATAGGAGAAACTGCGATGGACCTGATCGCACAGCTTGAGGCGGAACAGATTGCCGCCCTGGGGAAAGACATCCCCGATTTCAAAGCCGGTGACACTATCCGTGTCGGCTATAAGGTGACCGAAGGGTCGCGCACCCGTGTGCAGAACTACGAAGGCGTCTGCATCGCGCGCAACAACGGCAATGGCATTGCCGGTTCGTTCACCGTTCGCAAGATTTCGTTCGGCGAAGGCGTGGAGCGTGTGTTCCCGTTGTACTCGACCAATATCGACAGCATCACCGTTGTCCGCCGCGGCCGCGTTCGTCGCGCCAAACTGTACTATCTGCGCACACGTCGCGGTAAATCCGCACGTATCGCAGAGGTTTCCAACTACAAGCCCAAAGCTGGCGCCGAAGCGTAAGGAGCGGAAAGATGAAAAAAGACATCCATCCCGATTATCACGTCATCGACGTCAAGATGACCGATGGCACCGTGGTTCAGATGAAATCCACCTGGGGCAGCGAAGGCGACCAGCTGGCACTGGAAATCGACCCCTCGGTACACCCTGCATGGACCGGTGGTTCGTCGCGCCTGATGGACGCTGGCGGCCGTGTGTCGAAGTTCAAGAAGAAATACGAAGGCCTGGGCTTCTAAACCTTTGCCAAAGTCTTTCAAAGGAAGGTCGCCAACGGGCGGCCTTCTTTCGTTTCAGGCCCCTGTTTTCTCCGGTTTCTGATCCTTGGGTTTTGTAAGTTCAGCCGCGTCGTGCAATGGCGGAACCGGACCGCGCAGCAGCAGCAGCGCGATCACCAGCCCGATACACGCCGCAATAGCGGCCATGAGCATCGCCGCATCAAAGGCATTGTCCCGCAGGTCCCGCAACGCCCCGGCCAGTGCCGAACCTGTTGACGGGTCAAGCCCGGCAATCAGCTGTTCCACCTGTGTTGCCGTGCCATGTGTCAGGGCGCGCGCAAGGTCGTCGCGCTGCGTCGACCCGGCGGGCAGTGCGGTGATGACTTCTGACAGGCCCGAGCGGATGGTCAGAGCTTCGGCCAGACCGCCGACAACCGATCCCATCGTGGCCCCGAAATACAGGAATGCGTTGATCACCCCGGACCCTTGCCCGACATGTTCGTCGGGCAGCAACCGAAGCCCAAGACGGGGCAGCAACGAAAAACAGATGCCGATGCCAACCCCAACAATGATCAGCTTCCACCAGATTTCAGCATAGCTGTCGATATTCGAGGTTGTTGTCAAAAGCAGGAAGCCGCAGGCCATCAACCCCATTGCAGCGCTCACCGGCCATTGGAAACTGTAAGGTGCAAGCAAGCGCGGCGCGGTGACGGAAATGACAAACATGCTCAGGCTCAGCGGCAGAATTGCCACGCCCGCCTCAACCGGTGAATAGCCGAACGCGTCCGGGGATTGGACGAACACGTTGAAGTAGACAAAGAAGCAGAACAACGCGAACCCGGCAAAGAACATCCCCGTTGCCGCCATAAGATAGCGCGGGTGCCGGAAGTACCGGAACTCGACCAGCGGATCGTCGCTGCGCCGCGAGGTATAGACCAGACCGACAGCCGCCAAAGCGGCGACACCCAAAGGCACGATGGTCAGGGCGTTGCCCCATCCGTGTGCCTCACCGTTGCTGAGTGCGAAAGACAATGGGCCCAGCAGCAAGACAATGGCAATCGCACCTGCGGTATCGAATTTCGCACCCTGAAGGCGCGTATCCGGGACATAGTTCTTCCTGCTGACCTGCAGGCCGATCGCAAACGCAATGGCAAGCAACACAAGGTCTGTGGCGAATACCCCGCGCCAGCTTAGGAAATTGGCAAAGCTTCCTCCGACTATGGGCCCGACGCCTATCGCAAGGCCCACGATCGCGCCCCACACACCGGTCACGCTGGCCCGTTCTTCCTCGGGTGTTGCGGCGGTCAGCAGGGATAATGAGGTGCCGAACAGGGCCGCAGCCCCTGCCCCCTGCGCGCCACGCCCGATCAGCAGCATCGACGCGTTCTGTGAAAACAGCACAGAAGCCGAGCCACAAGCAAACACGATCATGCCAAAGAAAAAGACACCCATCTTGCCCGTGATATCCCCAAGCCGACTTACAATCGTCACAAGGGCCGCACTGGCCACCGTATAGATCGCCATCACCCATTGCAGACCCGAAGGCGTCAGATCGAACTCGGCCTTCAAATACGGAAGGATGGTCGCAACAGCGGTTGTGTTGAAGCCAACAACCATCATGCAAATGGCCGTCATTGCAAGAACGACGCGTGAACCGCCTGAATTGTCCGCAGCAGTGTCCGGCATGCCTATGCCCCTTTCACCTGCTTTGAAGATGAACCGAAGAAGACCCGTGCAGAACCTACAAGGCTACCCGGTGTAAATCTGTTTGGTATTTAACCAAATTTTCCGCCCCCCGCATAGTTTTCACGATCCGGCCCAACCGGCGCCACCGCGTAAGGACCCATTGGGCGGGCGATCTGTGCGTGTATGAATCAGGCTAAAGGCGCGATTGATTCCGACGCGGATCGTTGCAGGCAGCGGTTGGTGTATGCGTTCGGAAACAGGCACTGACGCGGCGATTTCGCCGCCAAAACCGCGATCAGATGGCAGATCATGGCAGATCACCAGACAGGCACCTTCGCGTAACCCGCGCACGGCGCTGTGTTTTCCAAAATAGAGTCCGATAATGCCAAAAAGCGCCGCTTGAGGTTCTTTTCATCGCAGGCGACACAACATATAGTGGGTGCCAACAACGTGTAGTCAAACACGGCAAGACTTGGGAATACAAGCATGGCACATATCATTGTGGTCGGGAACGAAAAAGGCGGCGCTGGCAAATCGACCGTGTCGATGCATGTGGCAACCGCACTGGCCCGATTGGGGCACAAGGTCAGCACGCTTGATCTGGACCTGCGGCAACGCAGCCTTGGACGGTATTTCGAGAACCGGAACAACTTTCTGAAAAGCGCGGACCTGACACTGCCCAGCCCACGCCATCACGACCTGCCCGAGATCGATGCCAGCACGTTGAAACCGGGCGAAAACATCTATGACCACCGCCTGTCTGCTGCCGTGTCGCAACTGGAAAGCGACAGCGACTTTATCCTGATCGACTGCCCCGGCTCTCATACCCGGCTGAGCCAGGTGGCCCATTCGCTGGCCGACACGCTGATCACGCCTTTGAACGACAGTTTCATCGATTTTGACCTGCTGGCGCGGATTGATTCAAAGGGTGAGAAAATCCTCGGCCCGTCCGTCTATTCCGAGATGGTCTGGAACGCCCGGCAATTGCGGGCACAGGCCGGGCTTAAGCCCATCGACTGGGTCGTTGTGCGCAACCGCGTCGGTACCCAGCGCATGGTCAACAAGGAAAAGATGCAGCGCGCGATCGAAATGCTGTCTCAGCGTATCGGCTTCCGCGTCGCCGCGGGCTTTTCCGAACGGGTGATCTTTCGCGAACTGTTTCCGCGCGGCCTGACCCTGCTGGACCTCAAGGATATTGGCGTCAAACAGCTGAACATCTCGAACATCGCGGCACGGCAGGAACTGCGCGACATGATGCGAGAGCTGAACCTGCCGGGTGTCGAAGTCGATTTCTGATCAGTTGTATTGGAGGCTGGGACGCGGGGCAACTGGGCCATTCAAAACGCGAAACTCTCGGCCCCAAGGCCAGTCAGTGCTGGGTAATGTCGGGGCCATAACTGACTGATTGATCCGAAAAGACGACGTGACCACGTCTTTTCAACTCATCAACCAGCCTTTCCAGCTCTTCCTGCTCCAAGGTCTTTAGAAAAAGGGCGTTCATCGTTCCCTTAAGGGTTTTGATCTTCCTAGGACGTGAAGTTCCTCTAGACTTCAAGCTGTCAACAATCGCATCAATTTTTTGATCCAGCGAGCTTGCATTCGAGATTTTGACGAATGGGATCTCGGATAGGTCTGCATGACGGAAAGCTGGGAGCTTCCTTTGTCGCAGATGTGCAATCAATGGGTCGAAGCCTTTGTCACGAGAAATAACATGAAAACACGCATTGGCGTCTTTGGTAGCGAGTTCGCCTAAGTAGAACGCGATATGAAAGTCCAAGGCGTTCGAACCATTCCCTGCTATCTTCTGATAAACAGCGTTTTCTCCCAAGCTTTGCAGTGCTTGTGCAAAGTCATAGGGTATGCTTTTTTGATTGGCTCCTACGAAAACAATCAAGGTGCAAATATGTCCCCGAAGGAGTTCGAGGTTCTTGGGTTGAACATTTTCAAAGTCGATTAGTATGTAGTTGTTTTTCAAAGGCCGCACTCCAATTCGAGCTCAATGCAAATACAGGACGCCGGATCAGGTCAATACGAAGGTTTCCCTGATTACCCTGCGTAAAACCGCATTGTCGGCAATGGCCTCTAAACCAGCCATTCGTTCAAACCCTCACTGCCCTCGAACATCCGCTCCAACCCGCCGCTCGCACCCAGCTAAACAAAGGTGCTCCCTCGCGGCTTTCAGCTTTGGAACCGCTGAATGGAACAGCCTCGGTTTCACCCGGTAACTGATGGCCCGCCGGGACTGTATACTGTGAACAGCTCTTTGGGTTCGTTCACCCCGCGCAGCATGTAGCGCCCGACCGAGATGAGGTCTTGTGCGCAGGGGCGCGCCGCGACCGCGACGTCGTCCGAGATCAGGATTCTCTGACCCAGCGACCGGTGCATTCCCGCGATTCGGGCGGCCTGATTGACGGCGGGGCCGATCACTGTGAAATCCAGCCGTGTTTCGGACCCGATATTGCCATACAGAATTTCGCCGGAATGCAGGGCTAGCGTGAAATTCGCAACCGGCAGCCCCTGCGCCTGACGTCGGGCGTTCAATTCATCCATACGGGCTTGCAGCAAGGGCACCGCGCTGAGCGCGGCACGGGCGTCCTCGTCGATTTCGCCGACATCGAACATGGCCATCAGCCCATCGCCCATGAATTTCAGAATATTCCCACCCTTGTCGTGCACAACGCCCACGGCGACGGCCAGGTAATCATTGAGCATGTCGATGATCTCGTGACCCGGCAGGTCTTCCGACAGGTTGGTGAACCCTTCCAGATCGAAATTCCAGATCACCGCATCGATTTGCTGCAATGATCCGCGACGAATCTCACCCGACAGGACGCGGCGCCCGGCATCACGACCCAGATAGACCCGCATCAGATCTTCGGTCAGGTTCTGGTTCTTGGCGGATTTGAGCGCCAGCCCAAGATGCGGCAACACCGCGTGAATGTTCCTGAGATCGCTGTCATCAAACCCGGACGGTGCATCGCTGGCCCAAGACATCAGAACGCCATCACTGACCTTTTTGGTACCGTCGGGGCGCATCTTTCCCGACCCCTCATACGAGATGCCGGTGGCATAATAATCGGTCGCCCCAACCTCTCTCAGGTCGTTCAGCAACGGAAATCGACTGGGTTCGTTTTGGTCGACCAGTTTGACCCGGATTTCATCCAGATCCTCGTTCAGCAGCGCATAAAGCGGGCTTTGTTGCCACATCTCGCTGGGCGTATCCGTGTTTTCAAACTTCTCGGATTCACCGCCGGTGCTTTTGTACCAGCTATATCCGGTTCCACCATAAACCGGGTGCAAGGCCGACTGCGCCGCATGAAACCGCATCAGCGGAATGCCCATATCGACCAGACTTGTGCAGAACCCTTCCAGCAACTCTTCCTGCCCGGCACCCTCAAGCCCCTTTTGGACCAACCAGTCGATCAGGGTGTGTGTGGATACCTTGGCAGGTTCGAATGACGTCATTTCAAATTCCGTATCAAGCATGACACACATCTGGGGGCGGCAGGCGGCAATTACCAGTGGTCAGTCCACACCAGCCAACCGTCGCAACATCCGGCGCAGCAAGGCGGCCTCTTTTTCACTGAACAGACCCGACAGTCTGGCGTCATAGCTTGCGGCCACCCCGTACAAGTCGCGATACACGGCTTGCCCGGCGGGTGTCAGTGTCAGCCATTCCGCCCGCCGATCAGCCTCGTCCCGTGTGCGTTTCAGGTACCGTCGCTCCTCAAGCTTGGCAACTGCACGGCTGATCTTGGTCTTGTGCATTCTGGCCCGTTCACCAATTTCCTTGGCGGTCATTTCGCCAAACAGCCCCAGATGGAACAGCACTCGCCATTCGGTTCTGAGCATTCCGTACCGCCCCTTGTAGACAGCCTGAAATTCCAACGAGGCGCGCTCGGCCGCCTGGTTCAGCAGGAACGGCAGAAAATTTTGCAGGAAAAAGTCATCATTTTTTTCAGATTCGTCATGTGTCATGCTTGTTAGTTACAAAATCAACTATTAACCGACAAGCAGTAAACGGAGGAATACGTAATGAACCGTCCGACGGATCCGCATTCATTGACGCAAGCAGCAACGCCTGTTGGTACCCATGCCGGCTACATGCCCGGCTTTGGCAACGACTTTGAAACCGAAGCGCTGCCCGATGCGCTGCCGCAGGGGATGAACAGCCCGCAAAGGTGCAACTACGGACTTTACGGTGAACAGCTGAGCGGCACGGCCTTTACCGCCAACCCGCCTGAACGCACCTGGTGCTATCGTATTCGCCCGTCGGTAAAGCATTCGCACCGTTACGAAAAAATCGACCTGCCCTATTGGAAATCGGCCCCCTGCATCGACCCGGATGTGATCAGCCTGGGCCAGTATCGCTGGGACCCGGTGCCGCATTCCGATGAAGGTCTGAACTGGATGACCGGGATGCGGACCATGACTACTGCGGGGGATGTGAACACCCAGGTTGGCATGGCCTGCCACATCTATCTGGTCACCGAATCCATGGTCGACGACTATTTCTTCTCGGCTGATTCCGAGTTGCTGGTGGTGCCACAGGAAGGGCGCCTGCGCTTTGCGACTGAACTGGGAATCATTGACCTTGAGCCCAAAGAAATCGCGATCATCCCGCGTGGACTGCTGTACCGGGTTGAAGTTCTCGAAGGCCCTGCACGTGGCTTTGTGTGCGAGAATTACGGCCAGAAATTCGAACTGCCGGGTCGTGGTCCGATCGGGGCCAACTGCATGGCCAACCCGCGCGATTTCAAGGCTCCGGTCGCTGCCTATGAGGATCGTGAAACCCCGTCGACCGTGACGATCAAATGGTGTGGGCAGTTCCACACCACCAAGATCGGACACAGCCCGCTGGATGTGGTGGCGTGGCATGGCAATTATGCGCCCTACAAATACGACCTGCGCAACTATTGCCCGGTTGGCGCGATCCTGTTTGACCATCCAGACCCGTCGATCTTTACCGTTCTGACGGCGCCCTCGGGCCAGCCCGGCACCGCAAATATCGACTTTGTCCTGTTCCGCGAACGCTGGATGGTGATGGAGGATACGTTCCGCCCGCCCTGGTATCACAAGAACATCATGTCGGAACTGATGGGCAACATCTATGGCCAATACGATGCGAAACCGCAGGGCTTCGTTCCCGGTGGCACCAGCCTGCACAACATGATGATTCCGCATGGTCCCGACAGGGAAGCCTTTGACAAGGCATCCTATTCCAATCTGGGGCCGGAAAAGCTGGACAAGACGATGTCGTTCATGTTCGAAACCCGGTTCCCCCAGCACCTGACGCCGTTTGCCGCCAATGAGGCACCGTTGCAGGACGACTATATCGACTGCTGGACATCGCTTGAGAAGAAGTTCGACGGCACACCGGGCAAGAAATGACCCTCAGACTGGGTTACCCAGACGGCACTCGTCCTGATGGCGAGGAACATTCCCATTCCGGTTGCAGGCGTACTGCCGCCGCAACCGGAAAACAAAGACGGGGCCTTAGCAGCCAACCTGCTGCAACCGCGCCTGCTCTGGGCTTTGGCGCCTGTCTATTCGGGGTTATGATCGTTTCGAACCACGCACCAAATACAACAAAATAGGGGCAAAATATGCCTTTGATGAAATCCTGGGTGGCCTCGGCCAATGACGCGGCGCATCCGTTTCCGCTGAACAACTTGCCTTACGGTGTCTTTTCGACCGAAGGCAATGATCCGCGCTGCGGCGTAGCCATCGGCGACATGATCCTCGACGTCACCACCGCCGAAGCCGAAGGGTTGATCACCCTGAGCGATGAGCCGCTGTTCGATCTGCCGTTCTGGAACCCTTTGATGGAAGAAGGCCCCGCCGTCTGGGCAGCCCTGCGTGAGCGGCTGATCAGCCTTCTGGCCGATGGCTCTGACGAGCAAAGCAAGGTCGAACCGCTGCTTGTACCACAGGCCGAAGCCGAGATGCACTTGCCTTTCGCAGTCAGCGAATACACCGATTTCTATGCCGGGCGGAACCATGCCTTCAACGTTGGCACTATGTTCCGTGGTCCGGAAAACGCGCTGCCGCCGAACTGGTTGCACATTCCGATTGGCTATAACGGACGGGCGTCCTCGGTCGTGGTGTCCGGCACGGATATCCGCCGCCCTTGGGGACAGCTGAAATCCCCCGATCAGGACCTGCCCGCCTTCCTGCCCAGCCGCCGCTTTGATATCGAGTTGGAGATGGGTGCGATTGTCGGCACGCCCTCGTATGGCCCGATCACGGTACAGGAAGCTGACGACCACATCTTCGGCTACGTTCTGCTGAACGACTGGTCGGCACGTGATATTCAAGCCTGGGAATACCAGCCGCTGGGCCCGTTTCAGGCCAAGGCAACCGCAACCTCGATCAGCCCCTGGATTGTGACCAAGGCAGCCCTCGAGCCGTTCCGCTGTGACACGCCAGCTCGCGAGTTCGCGCTGCTGGACCACCTCAAGGATTGCGGCCCGATGTTGTATGACATCGATCTGGCCGTCACCATGGCACCCGAAGGCAAAGACGCCACGACCATCGCGCGGACCAACTACAACCAGATGTACTATTCCGCCGCGCAACAACTGGCCCACCACACCACATCTGGATGCCCGATGAACACGGGAGACCTGCTGGGATCGGGCACGATTTCCGGGCCAACCAAGCCCGAACGCGGATCATTGCTGGAACTCAGCTGGGGCGGGAAAGAGCCGCTGAAGCTGGACACAGGTGAAACCCGCAGCTTCATCGAAGACGGCGACACGATGACCCTGACCGGCGCTGCCAGGGGCGATGGCTATACGATCGGGTTCGGCGACTGCACCGGCACCGTTCTGCCTGCACTCAATTCCCCATTCGGGCGATGACGCACTGAGCTTCATCTTTTTCCAAATACTCCCGCCGGAGGCATCCAACCTCTGCCTTCCGCGCAACCGCAAAAGGACAAAACCAAGATGGCCAAAGCATTCGCGTCCCAGGGGGACATGTCGGAAAAGAAAATCTCGTTCACTGAAGTGGGCGAAGGGCTTTATGCTTTTACCGCCGAGGGCGACCCGAACTCGGGCGTGATCATCGGCGATGACAGCGTGATGATCGTCGAGGCGCAGGCGACCCCGCGCCTGGCCAACAAGGTGATCGAATGCGTCCGGTCTGTGACCGACAAGCCGATCACCCACGTGGCGCTGACCCATTACCACGCTGTGCGGGTTTTGGGTGCCAGCGCTTTTGGCGCGCAACAGATTCTGATGTCCGACATGGCCCGCGCCATGGTGGTTGAACGCGGTCAGGAAGACTGGGACAGCGAGTTCCAGCGCTTCCCGCGCCTGTTCGAAGGGCATGAAAGCATTCCTGGCCTGACCTGGCCCACCACCACCTTCAGCGACACGATGACCGTTTATCTGGGCAATCGCCGGATCGACCTGATGCATCTGGGGCGCGCCCATACCGCCGGTGACATCGTCATCCACGTGCCAGACCAGAACGTGATGTTCACCGGCGACATCGTCGAATATCACTCGGCCTGCTATTGCGGCGACGGGCATTTCAGCGACTGGGGCGACACACTGGACGAGATCAAGTGGTTCGATGTCGACGCCATCGCACCGGGTCGCGGCGATGCGCTGGTTGGCAAGGACATGGTCAATGCCGCCATCGAAAACACCCGCGATTTCGTCGAAAGCACCTACCGCCCGGCAGCCAAGGTTGCGGCGCGCGGTGGCAGCCTGAAAGAGGCATGGGATGCAGTCCGCGCCGAATGTGACCCGAAATTCGCCAGTTACGCGATCTACGAACACTGCCTGCCGTTCAACGTCGCCCGCGCCTATGACGAAGCCCGCGGTATCGACACGCCTCGCATCTGGACCGCCCAACGCGATCTTGAGATGTGGGAGGCCCTGCAAGGGTAAGGAAAAACGGCCCAGTTTGATCCAGATCGTTTTAGGCGGCGGGATTCAGTGAAACCATATGCCAAAGGCTTCGGCACGCGCTGCCGGGGCACAGGACACGCAGCACTTTGGCGCATCTGCTTGGGGGGAAGCCCATGAACAAGATCTTTGAAACTCCGCTTTACGGCTATGAACGCAGCCCCGATCAGGACAGCCCGACGCCGGTTCGGCACAAGGTTATCGTGATCGGCGCGGGCCCGGTTGGTCTTGCCGCCGCGATTGATCTGGCACAACAAGGGGTCGACGTCTTGGTTCTGGACGAGAACGACAAGGTCAGTTTCGGCAGCCGCGCCATCTGTTTCTCGCAACGCACGCTGGAAATTGCCGACCGGCTGGGATGCGGGCGCCGACTGGTCGACAAGGGCGTCCTGTGGGATCGGGGCAAGGTGTTCTTCGATGATCGACAGGTCTATGATTTCAACCTGCAACCGGATGAAGGTTATGCCAACCCTGCCTTCATCAACCTGCAGCAATACCATTTCGAGAACTACTTTGTTGAACGGGTCCGCGAGTTGCAGGCAGAAGGCGCACCGATTGAGATACGCGGGCGCAACAAGGTCGAGGCGATTGGAACGCATGAAGATCACGTGCGGCTGGAGGTCGAGACGCCCGAAGGACCTTACACAATCGAAGCCGATTGGCTGATTGCCTGTGATGGCGCGACATCCCCTGCCCGGCGGATGTTGGGCATTGATTTCGAAGGACGGATTTTCGAAGACAACTTCCTGATTGCAGACGTGATCATGGATGCGGATTTTCCGTCTGAACGCTGGTTCTGGTTCGATCCGCCGTTCAATCGCGGGCAATCCGCGTTGTTGCACAAACAGCCCGACAATGTGTGGCGCATCGACTTGCAGCTGGGTTGGGATATCGACAAGGAACGCGAAAAGCGCCCAGAGAACGTGATCCCCCGCCTCAAGGCGATGCTGGGCGATGATGTCGAGTTTCAGCTTGAATGGGTCTCGATCTATACGTTCCAGTGCCGTCGCATGGAAAGCTTCCGCAAGGGCCGTGTTCTGTTTGCGGGTGACAGCGCGCATCAGGTCAGCCCCTTTGGCGCGCGCGGGGCCAATTCCGGCCTTCAGGACACCGACAACCTGTGCTGGAAACTGAAGCTGGTTCTGGATGGGAAAGCACCTGAAACTCTGCTGGACAGCTACAACGCCGAACGCGTGTACGGGGCGGACGAGAACATCCTGAATTCCAGCCGGTCGACCGATTTCATCACCCCGAAATCCGAGATGTCGCGGATCCTGCGTGATGCGGTACTGGATCTGAGCGAACATTACGACTTCGCCCGCCCACTGGTGAATTCGGGTCGCCTGAGCCAGCCCTGCACCTATGACGGGTCTTCGCTGAATTCTGCGGACGCGCTGAACGGCCCCACCGGAACGCGACCGGGTTCGGCCTGCCCCGACGCTCCGCTTGGTGACGAATTTCTGCTGCCCAAGCTTGCAGGCAAGTTCACGCTTCTGACCATCGATGCAGACGCCCCTGATACCCTGGAAGAAGATGGGATCGAAGTCACGCGACTGGCGCTGTCGGTCAAGGATGATATGACGCTGGCCCTCAAACGCCGCTATCTGGGTGACGCGACCAGCGCTGTCTACCTGATCCGGCCGGACCAACATGTGGCGGCCCGCCGAGACAGTTACGAAGAAAACACCTTCCGGCACGCGATCCGCAGAGCCTGCGGTAAGGAGTAAGCCCCATGTCAGACCTGATCCTAACCCCGAACATCAAAAACGCCGATGACTTCTATGCCGAACTTCTGGCCGCGCATGAGGGCCTGGAAAAAGCAGACAGCGACGCGCTGAATGCGCGGCTGGTACTGGTGCTGGCCAACCACATCGGTGACAGTACGGTGCTGACGGACGCCCTTCGCGCTGCCGCTTTGACCGACAGTTGACAGGCCCGGACGTGAGCGACGTCGTCCTTTATGACTATTGGCGGTCCTCGGCCAGTTACCGGGTGCGGATCACCCTGAATCTGGCCGGAATCGCGTATCGCCCGGTTGTTGTCGATCTGGTGGGCGGCGCACAAAAGAGCGATGAACATATCGCTCGGAACCCGCAGGGCTTTGTGCCGGTTCTGGATATAGACGGGCTGCGGTTGACGCAATCGCTGGCCATCCTCGACTATCTGGACCGGACCCGGCAGTTGAACCTTCTGCCTGATGATCCGGCGGAACGCGCGCGTGTTCAGGCGCTGGCTTATGCGATTGCGGTCGACATCCATCCGGTCTGCAACCTGTCGGTTGCGCGCTTTGCCACCACCCTGAGCCAAAACGCCCCGGACATGCCTGGCGACTGGATGCGGCATTTCATCAAACCCGGATTGCAGGCGTTTGAAGCCATGCTGGGGGATTTTGAACAAGCCCCCTACTGTGTTGGGTCAAAGCCCGGTCTCGCCGACCTCTGCCTGATCCCGCAAATCTATAACGCGCGCCGGTGGCAGGTTGATCTGTCGGATATGCCCCGTCTGCTGCGGGTTGAAGAGGCCTGCGCAGATCACCCGGCCTTTGTCGCGGCGCATCCCGACGCACATGCGCCGGGTTAACATTGCACAGACCCTGTGTGCATGCGCAGCTAGGTTTTCTTCCTTTTAGGCTTTAGCTTTGAGCCGACAAAGCAGATGAGGTTCCTATGCCCGAGATCACCGGCTATCACGCCCATGTCTATTTCGATGCCGACACGCAGGACACCGCGCGACAGGTCTGTGAAGAGGCGGCCCGCCTGTTCCCTGTTCAAATGGGCCGGTTGCACGCCCGAAACGTCGGCCCGCATCCCCGCTGGAGCTGCCAGCTGGGCTTTGCTGCCAGCGCATTTGATCAGGTCATCCCATGGCTGATGCTGAACCGGCAAGGCCTGACGGTCTTCACGCACCCGGAAACCGGTGAACACCTGGAGGATCACCGCGACCGCGCGATCTGGATGGGTAAGATGCTGGCGTTGGACCTGTCGATCTTCGACAATCTTTAACCCAGCGCCCGCGCCTGATCCCGCAGAACGAATTTCTGTACCTTGCCGGTTGATGTCTTGGGCAGAGTGCCGAACACAACCGTTTTGGGTGCCTTGAAATGGGCCATCCGGTCGCGACAGAAGGCGATAAGCTCTGCCTCAGTTACGGCCGCGCCGGGTTTCAACTCGACAAAGGCGCAGGGCGTTTCGCCCCATTTCTCATCGGGACGGGCCACCACGGCAGCCTCCATCACCGCCGGATGCTTGTAGAGGATGCCTTCGACCTCGACAGATGAAATATTCTCGCCGCCCGAGATGATGATGTCCTTTGAACGATCCTTGAGCGCGATATAGCCATCGGGGTGCATGACACCCAGATCACCGGACGCGAACCAGCCACCGTGAAAGGCTTTGTTGGTGGCCTCGGGATTCTTGAGGTATCCTTTCATCACCACGTTGCCCTGCATGAATATCTCACCCATGGTTTCGCCATCCGCCGGAACCGGTTCCAGAGTTTCCGGGTCGGCCACCATAAGGCCGGACAACGCGGTATAGCGCACGCCTTGCCGCACCTTAAGCGCGGCGCGGTCTTCAGGTCCTTTGCTGTTCCATTCGTCTTTCCATGCGCAGACAACCGAAGGCCCATAGGTTTCGGTCAGGCCATAGACATGCGTGACCTCGACACCCATCGCCTCCATCGCTTCTATCACAGCCGCAGGCGGCGGGGCACCTGCCGTCATCACCTTGATCTGGTGGTCAAAGTCCTTCAGCTCATCCGGCGCATGGGCCAGCATATTCAGAACGATCGGCGCACCGCAGAAGTGTGTCACTTTCTCGTCCCGGAAGGCGGCATAGATCGGTTCGGCCCGCACCGCGCGCAGACAAACGGAAACACCTGCATTGGCTGCCATGGCCCAAGGGAAGCACCAGCCGTTGCAGTGGAACATCGGCAGGGTCCACAGATAGACCGAATGCTTGGGCATATCCCAGTCCAGCAAATCCGACTGTGCGTTCAGGGTCGCGCCGCGATGGTGGTAGACCACACCCTTGGGGTTGCCCGTGGTGCCCGAGGTATAATTCAACGTGATCGCGTCCCATTCGTCCGCTGGCAGTGACCAGTTAAACGCGGGGTCACCTTCGGCCAGCAGGGCATCATAGGTCTGGTGGCCCAGCTTTTCGCCATCGTCGAAGGTGGGGTCTTCGATATCGATGACCAGAATGTCATGATCGACCTGTTGCAGCGCATCTTTCACCACATCCGAAAACTCGGGGTCAACTAGCAGCGCCTTGGCTTCGGCATGGTTCAGGATGAATGCGACAATCGGCGCATCCAGCCGCGTGTTGATTGCGTTCAGAACAGCGCCCGTCATGGGTACGCCAAAATGCGCCTCGTACATTTCCGGGATGTTGGCCGCGATAATCGACACGGTGTCACCCCGTCCAATACCGCGCGCAGTCAGTGCGCTGGCCAGACGCCGGCAGCGGGCATAGGTTTCGGCCCAGGTATACCGGCGATCTCCATAAACCACGGATGGGTAATCCGGGTAGACCTGCGCCGTCCGTTCAATGAACGTAAGAGGCGACAGAGGTGTGTAATTTGCCCGGCATTTGTCCAAATGACGCTCGTAGATATGTGTCGCTGCCATCCGCTGTCCTCCCGAAACGCAGTTTGGGCGAATTGAGCACAAAGTTCGCGTTCTGACAAACCCGTAGAAATACGGCGGCAAAATCGACTGGCAATACGGGATGATACGATCTGGCCCTATCTACAGCAGGGCTTTCGCGGTGATCTGAAGCATCTTAAACACATGCTGGGATGTGGTATTCCCATATCCCGCGCACCGCTTCCTCACTGAAAGGACATGTCATGGACGGCACGTTCAACGAAAACGATCTTTCCCGCGTAGTCGAGGCTGACCGCGCCCATATCTGGCACCATCTGATCCAGCATAAACCCTTTGAAACCAATGACCCACGCATCATTGTCGAGGGCAAGGGCATGCGTGTCTGGGACCAGAAAGGCAAAGAGCATCTGGATGCGGTTTCCGGCGGCGTCTGGACCGTCAATGTCGGCTATGGCCGCGAATCGATCTGCAAGGCGGTTTACGACCAGTTGATGAAGCTGTGCTACTTCGCCAATTCGGCGGGTTCGATCCCGGGTGCGCTGTTTGCCGAACAACTGATCGACAAGATGCCGGGCATGAGCCGCGTCTATTACACCAATTCAGGTTCCGAAGCGAACGAGAAGGCGTTCAAGATGGTGCGCCAGATCGCGCACAAGAAATATGGCGGCAAGAAAACCAAGATCCTGTACCGCGACCGGGACTATCACGGCTCGACGCTGGCGACCATGTCGGCAGGCGGTCAGGACGAGCGCACAGCGCAATACGGCCCCTTCGCACCTGATTTCGTCCGCGTGCCGCATTGCATGGAATATCGCAAGCACGAGCTGGACGGCGCACCCGAAGAGAATTTCGGCGAATGGGCCGCAGATCAGATTGAAGCCGTCATCCTGCGTGAAGGCCCCGACACCGTTGGCGCCCTGTGCCTTGAGCCGGTGACAGCGGGCGGCGGTGTGATCGAAGCGCCTGAAGGATACTGGCAGCGCGTGCAGGAGATCTGCAAGAAATACGACGTGCTGCTGCATATCGACGAGGTTGTCTGTGGCGTGGGCCGCACTGGCACGTGGTTCGGGTACCAGCAATACGGTATCAAGCCCGATTTCGTGACCATGGCCAAGGGCGTTGCGTCAGGCTATGCCGCGATTGCCTGCATGGTCACCACCGAGGAAGTCTTTGACATGTTCAAAGACGATGCCGCGGACCCGATGAACTATTTCCGCGATATCTCGACCTTTGGTGGGTGCACCGCTGGTCCGGCAGCGGCCATCGAGAACATGCGCATCATTCAGGATGAAAACCTGTTGCAGAACTGCACGGATATGGGCGCGCGTATGACGAACAACCTTCTGGCGCTGATGGACAAGCACAAGGTCATCGGCGATGTGCGCGGCAAGGGCCTGTTCCTGGGGGCCGAACTGGTTGTGGATCGCGGCACCAAAGAGCCGGTGGACGAGAAACTGGCGCAGGCCGTTACTGCCGACTGTATGGCACAGGGCGTGATCATCGGCGTGACCAACCGCTCGATCCCCGGTCGCAACAACACGCTGTGCTTCTCGCCTGCGCTGATTGCTACGGCCGATGACATCGACCAGATCACCGACGCGGTTGACGGCGCGCTGGGGCGTGTGTTCGGGTAAGATCAACGATATCGGTAAAAAAGAAACCGGCGCGTGTTGCGCCGGTTTTTTTGTCGGGATGCTGGTCGTGAATGTGTACGTTCAGCCGTGATTATTCGGCCGCAACACCAACCTTTTCGCCGGTTGCGATCAGGCTGTCCGGAAGAACGAAAGCAACCAGAACAAAGACGGCACCCAGTGCGATACCGAGAATATCGCCGGACATTAACAAAACACCCTCGTAAGCGGATCCCGGAACTGTACCCAGGGTGACTTTGCCGCCAGCAATTCCATCGAGCAGACCCGTGGCCTTCCAGGCCGGATATGTCGCCATGTAGGCCGCAGCACCCAACAAACCACCGACGATGAAGAACAAGGCGTCACGGCGACCGGACGCAGCGGCGCAGACCCCTGTTCCCGGACAGTAGCCCGATGCAGCCCAGCCCGCACCCAGTAACAATCCGCCAATGAAGACACCGACATAGGCCGATTTTACCGACATATGGCCGACATCCACAAACCCCAGCATCTGCCCGCCAAACATGAGGATCGAACCGGTTCCGATTGCCAGGAGGATCGTTTTCATCAGGTGGAGTCGACGCAGTGTCAACATGCCCACAATCCAATTTGGATTCGCCGCGCCAATCCGGTCAAGTACGGCTCCGAAAGCGGCGCCAATGATGATCGCAAGAATGATTTCCATCGCCTTATCCTTTCCGGTAGATCAGCATTGCTGTAGGAATTGCCGCTGCAAATGCTCCGGCTGCAAAGATATAGCCTGACAGGGCTGTCTGCATCATACCGGACATCATGTGACCGGATGTGCACCCACCCGCCAACCTGGCCCCATAGAGGACGACAAAGCCGCCCAGTAGCGCGACCAGGTTTCGGGCCCAGGGCGTGTCGCCATAGTTTTCGCGCCAGATCATGGGCAGCTTGCCCTCGCCGCGTTCCAGACTGCCGCGCGCCTTGACCGACAAGAACGCCCCTGCGGCCATAGCCAAAACGAAGACAAAGCTGTAATTCAACGGATTGGATACGTATTTGGCGTATTTGCCATTGGATTTCGCCATGTATGCGTTGCTTGAACTGTAACCGTCATCCGTCTGTGTTACGAATTCTGAATTGACGGTGTCCGCAATAATTCCGTCAAGGATGACGAATTGGGTCGAAACACCGATCGGCTTCACCAGAAGAACTGCCCCGAAGAACACGAGCCCTAGCAGAACACCTCCAACTTTCCAGTTTAGTGTCATGATTTCACCCTTCTCACTTATATTCATAAAATCATATATAATATGATCCGAGGGCTGTTACATGATCTAGATCAAACCGGTCATGCCTGAAACAGGTTGGCGTCATCCCAATGCAGAAGGGGTGGATGTCCTGATCCAAGAAGCGCTTGGAATGCGCCGCATGTTGCAACAAAAAAGACCGCCCCAAGGGGACGGCCTTTCTTTCACTGTCTCTTTTCAGAGGTTCAGGCAGCCAGAGCAGCCTGAGCTTTGGCGACGATCGCGCCGAACGCTTCCGGTTCGTGCACGGCCAGGTCGGCCAGAACTTTGCGGTCCACTTCGATACCGGCCAGGTTCAGACCGTTGATGAAGCGGGAATATGTCAGAGCCTCGTCATGGCTGCGCACAGCAGCGTTGATCCGCTGGATCCACAGCGCGCGGAAGTTGCGCTTGCGGTTCTTGCGGTCGCGAGTCGCGTACTGGTTGGCCTTGTCGACGGCCTGAGTTGCGACTTTGAAGTTGCTCTTGCGACGACCATAATAGCCTTTTGCGGCCTTGATGATCTTCTTGTGACGGGCGTGAGTTACGGTTCCACCTTTAACGCGGGACATCTCTTACATCTCCTCTTAGCGGTCGTAGGGCATGTAGCCCTTGACGATCTTTGCGTCGGGGGCGGACAGGGTGGTGTTGCCACGGGCATCGCGGATGAATTTCTTGGTCCGCTTGATCATGCCGTGCCGTTTGCCGGCCTGGCCAGCAAGGACCTTACCGGTCGCAGTCACCTTGAAGCGCTTCTTGGCGCTTGATTTAGTCTTCATCTTAGGCATTTCCGTCTCCTTTTTCGGGTTCGGTTTCAGACGCGACTCGGCATGCCATCTCGGCCGGTCACGCGATCAGAAGCGCCGTTTACGCAAGTTCGGTCATACTGGCAAGGGGGTTTGGACCAGAATCTACGCTTTTTGCAGGCTGGTCAGGCACCGGGGCGACACAGGCCGCCCCGGTGATTGGATTTAGTGTTCGAATTTGCGGATTTCACCGCTTTTCAGCCTTGCGGAGTAGGACGCCAGTTCCTGCCGCACCACTTTCATCAGGAAGTAGAGGGCAAAGACGTTCACAACCGCCATCGCAAAGATCGCCGCATCCGAGAAGTCGATAACCGGGCCGAGGTTGGCCGCAGCGCCGATCACCACGAAGACGCAGAAGATGACCTTGAAGATCAGCTCTTTTGTGTGTCCTTCTCCGAACAGGTAGGTCCAGGCCTTGAGGCCATAATAGGACCAGCTGATCATGGTCGAGAAGGCAAACAGGATCACCGCGATCGCAAGGATGTACGGGAACCAGCTGAACGCGCTGCCAAACGCGGCAGAGGTCAGGCTGACGCCGGAATTGCCATCCACCGTTGCGATGGCGGAACCCGCCTCGTTCAGCATGTAGTTTCCGGTTTCGGGATCGATGATCAGCTGTTGCGTGATGATGATCACCAGTGCCGTCATGGTACAGATCACGACGGTATCGATGAACGGTTCAAGCAGCGATACAAACCCCTCGGTGATCGGTTCCTTGGTCCGAACCGCCGAGTGCGCAATCGCCGCCGAACCCACGCCCGCCTCGTTCGAGAATGCCGCGCGCTTGAAGCCTTGGATCAGCGCGCCGACCATGCCCCCAGCAACACCCAGCCCCGTGAAGGCACCGGCAAAGATTTGACCAAAGGCCCAGCCGATCATGTCCGCATTCATCGCGATGATGACCAGTGCGGTTGCGACATACAGCACACCCATGAACGGCACGACCTTTTCAGTCACCCGAGCGATGGATTTCAGACCGCCAACAATGACCATGAACACGACCGCAGCAAAAACAATGCCAGTAATCCAGCCCGGATAGTCGCCAACGATACCCGCGATTTGCTGATGTGCCTGGTTGGCCTGGAACATGTTCCCGCCGCCCAACGCGCCCAGAATACAGAAGATCGAGAACAGCACCGCCAGGATCTTGCCGCCCGGCAGGCCCAACTCGTCAAAGCCCTTGGACATGTAATACATCGGGCCACCTGAAACGGTGCCATCTTCGTATTCGTTGCGGTATTTCACGCCCAGCGTACATTCGGTGAACTTTGATGCCATGCCCAGAAGACCCGCAAGGATCATCCAGAAGGTTGCGCCCGGGCCGCCGATGCCAACGGCAACGGCCACGCCCGCGATATTCCCCAGACCGACAGTTCCGGACAGCGCCGTGGCCAGAGCCTGAAAGTGGCTGACCTCGCCCGCATCGTTGGGATCGGAGTAATCACCTTTGACAAGGCTGATCGCGTGGCTGAAGAACCGCATCTGCACAAAGGCAAAATACAGCGTGAAAACCGTTGCCGCGATCACCAGCCACATAACGATCCACGGAAAGCTGGTTCCGGGCAGCGGCGCAAAGATGAAGCTGACAAACGGTCCGGTCAGGTTCGCAAAGGCCTGATTGATTTTCTCATCCAGTCCCGGCGCCTCTTGTGCAAGGGCAGGGCTGGCGGCAATGGTGGCGGCCGTTACGGCGCCAAGTGTTTTTAGCGTTCTCATTTTTGGCCCTCCCTTCAGTTCACGACCGTAACCGGAACGTCGGCATGCATTACCAGGTATTGCGTCGAACTTCCGAACAGACGTTTCTTGATCCCGTCCGCGGACGCCCGGCCCACGACGATTTGCGAACCTCCGTTTTCGACCGTGATGGCGTTCAGCGTTTCCGCTACATCGCCATGGCGCACAATGCCCTGCGCCTCGAAACCCGCAGCCCTGAGGGCCTCAACAGCAGGTGTCACGACACGCGACATCGCCAGATCAACCTCTTCTTCGCGGCGCTTGTGGCGCTGGGCGTTTTCTTCAGGTGTCTGGAATGTGTAAGGTGACCATTCGATCACATAAGCGACCAGCAAATCGCACGTTCCGATCAGCTTTGCCAAATCCTTGGCAAAGGCAATCGCACGCTCGCCGGTCTCAGTCCCGTCGAGTCCTATGACAATCTTTGTTGTCATTTCGTTCCTCCGTTTTTTGTTGTTAAGGCCGGGGCCCACGCCCCCGGCAGGGCGGCCGGAACTTGGAACTTTTCAACAAGACCGCCCTTTGATAAGTATTAGGAAATTTCACTAGGAATTGGAGATTTTTTTGGGCCAATTTCAGTGTAATTTGTCGTACTACGCCAAAAATACAGGGAATTTTACTGATTAGCAGAGATTTAGACAATATCGACCAACGCATCCTGCACGAGCTGGAGGCCAATGGACGGCTCTCGATAGTTGAGTTGGCAGCGCGCGTGAACCTGACCAATACGCCCTGTTCCGAGCGTGTAAAACGACTTGAGAAGAATGGCTATATCAAAGGGTACAGAGCCGTCGTCGACAAGGAAAGGATGGGGCTGGCGCTGTTGACCGTGGTGCAGGTATCCCTGGTCGCGACGGCGGAACAATCCCTGGTAAGGTTCAACGACGCTGTTCGGAATGTGTCGGAAATCGAAAGCTGCCTGATGGTGGCGGGCTCGTTTGATTATCTTTTGACTGTTCGAACGCGCGATATTGCGCATTTCAGGCTGGTACTGGGCGAGAAGATCAACAAGCTGCCGGGAATACACCAGACCAGCTCTTTTACAGTTATGGAAATTGTAAAAGAGCCGGTTGGCTGACATGACACTCGGGCCCGAGTGTCAGGGCGCGGTTATTCCGGATCCGTGCTGTAGATCAGCCGTTCATCACAAGGGGCCACCCGCAGAATGTTGGTAGTACCGGGAACGTTGAAGGGGACACCGGCCGTAACCACGATCTGATCGGTTTCGGTTGCGAACCCCCCTGCCCGCGCCGCGCGGGCCGCGTTGACAACGGCGCTTTTGAACCGCTGAAGTTCGGGCGTCATGACGCAATTGCATCCCCAGCTCAGGCAAAGCCTGCGCGCAGTCCCCATCAACGATGTCATCGCGATGATCGGAACACCGGGACGTTCGCGGGCTGTCAATGAGGCGGTCGTTCCGCTTTGCGTAAAGCAGCAGATGGCTTTGATATCGGTCTTTTCAGCAATCTCTCGGGCGGCTGCGACGATGGCATCGGCCACAGTGCTTCCTTTTGCCGTCCGGGACGCGGCGATGATCTGGGAATAGGTCGGGTCGGCCTCGACCTCGATGGCGACCTTATTCATGGTCTGCACGGCCTCAACCGGATAAGCACCTGCCGCCGATTCCGCGCTGAGCATAATGGCGTCCGTGCCCTCATAGATCGCGGTGGCCACATCCGACACTTCGGCGCGGGTGGGCATCGGGCTTTCGATCATGCTTTCCAGCATCTGGGTGGCGACAATAACCGGCTTGGCGGCACTACGGCACTTGCGAACCAGCCTCTTCTGAATGGGCGGCACCGCAGATACCGGCAGCTCCACCCCCAGATCGCCCCGCGCCACCATGATACCGTCCGAGGCATCGAGGATGTCGTCGAACGCCTCGACCGCCGCCGGCTTTTCGATCTTCGACAGGATCGCGGCGCGTCCATCAGCCAGCGCGCGGGCCTCGAACACATCCTTGGCGCGTTGCACGAAACTCAGCGCCAGCCAGTCAACGCCCAACTGGCAGACGAACTCCAGATCACCACGGTCCTTTTCCGACAAGGCCGCCAGCGGCAGCACCACATCCGGGACGTTCACACCTTTGCGGTTCGAGATCGTACCGCCGACCTCAACTGTGCAATTGGCAAAGTCCTGACCACAATCCTCAACGATCAGACGGATCTTGCCGTCATTGACCAGAAGGCGCGCGCCCGGTTCAAGGGCCGCGAAAATCTCGGGGTGCGGCAGGCACACGCGGGTGGTGTCGCCGGGGGCTGGATCAAGGTCCAGACGGAACGCCGCGCCCTCTTCCAGTTCCTCAGCATCATTTGCAAAAACACCAACCCGCAGCTTGGGGCCCTGAAGATCAGCCAGAATGGCAATCGGGCTGTCCAGATCCTTTTCAATCTGCCGAATGATCTTGTGGCGTTCGCGAATCTCATCATGGCTGCCGTGGCTCATGTTCAGACGGAACACATCTGCCCCGGCCTCGTGCAGGGCGCGAATGGTGTCATAATCACTGGACGCCGGTCCCAGCGTCGCCACGATTTTTACATTTCTCAGGCGTCGCATTGGTCTTGACCTCCTCATGCCGGCTCAGATTGCACAGATCAGCTTTTGCAAAATGTTACCGCAAACACTGCTATGGCGCTTATTGCGCAATTCCCTTTTTAAAGCAACTGCCCTACACCTGCGACAAACTAGATGACAGGCTTATGACTTACACCCCGTTTTTCGTTCACGGCGCGGATCGCCCGTCCCGATGGCTGATCACATGCGACCACGCAACCAACACTGTCCCCCCCGAGGTCAATGACGGCGACCTTGGCCTGCCGCGCGAGGACATGGAGCGCCATATCGCCTATGATGTCGGCGCGTATGAGGTATCAAAACATCTGGGCGAGATTCTGAACGCGCCGGTGATTGCCGCCAATTTCTCGCGCCTCGTAATCGACCCGAACCGAGGGGAAGATGACCCCACGCTGTTGATGAAACTGTATGACGGGTCGATCATTCCCGGCAACCGCAATGCCGATGCCGCCGAACGCGAACGCCGCCTGAACATGTGCTATCGCCCCTACCACACAGCGTTGGCCGAGTTGGCGGCACTGCCACATGCGGTAATTGTGTCGATGCATTCCTTCACGCGCCAGTTGCGTGGACGTGACCCCCGACCATGGCACATTGGCGTTTTGCACACCCCGGACGAGCGGTTTTCGCACCCTTTGATCGACCGGCTGCAACAGGAAGATGACCTGTGCGTTGGTGTCAATGAACCCTATACCGGCGTTTTGCCTGGTGATGCGATTGACAAGCACTGCACCGCTTTTGGCCGTCCCAATGCATTGATCGAGCTGCGCAACGACCTGATCGCCGACCATGCCGGGCAACGGCATTGGGCCGAGCGGCTGGCGATAATCCTGCAAGATGCGTTGGGCGCCAGCGACCTTTGACCGCAAGGTTTGCTGGGGCGTTCCTTCCCTCACGCCATTGTGAGCAAAGTCCCTGATCCCCATATAATGCGGGAAAGGGGATCGTCATGACACTTGAGTTTCTGACAACGTTTTTCGGCTGGATGGCCGCGCTTAATATCGCGGTTTTGCTGTTCACCACAGTCATGATTCTTCTTTTTCAGGACTGGATCGCTGGCATTCACGGCAGGATGTTTCAGATGGATCGCGCCGACGTGAAACGCGCCTATTTCAGATACCTTGCCAACTACAAGATCCTGACACTGATCTTTTGCATCATGCCCTGGCTGGCTTTGAAGCTGATGTAGATGGCACCGACCACAAGCGCCGTTGTTGTAACGACACGGCAGGATTGTTAGGTCAGACGCAACACACACTGCCTTTCGGAGCCACACTATGGACAAGCAAACCGAAATCGAACTTCAGGCTGCGGCCTTCCGCCGGCTGCAAAAGCACCTGATGGAAGACCGCACCGATGTGCAGAATATCGACATGATGAACCTTGCTGGATTCTGCCGAAACTGCCTGTCGCGCTGGTATCAGGAAGCGGCCAATGAAAAAGGCATCGAGATGGGCAAGGAAGAAGCCCGCGAAGTTTTTTACGGCATGACCATGGATGAGTGGAAGACCAACTACCAGACCGAAGCCAGCCCCGAGAAACAAGCCGCCTTCAAGGTTGCCTTCGAAGAAAATGTCACCAAAAAAGGCTGACGCCTGAGAAAAGGCCCGCCGCTGCAGCGGGCCTTTTTCTTCAAATCGCCGCCTTGCGGCTTTCGTCCAGATAAATCTCGCGCAAACGCTTGGCAATCGGACCCGGTATTCCGTCGCCCAGCGCCACACCGTCGATCTCGACCACCGGCATCACAAAGGCACTGGCCGAGGTTGTGAATGCCTCGTCCGCCTCTTTGGCCTCGTCGATGGTGAACAGTCGCTCTTCCACCACCATCTGCGCCTCAGCCGCCATCCGCAGCACGGCCTTTCGGGTAATACCGTGCAGGATATCGTTGGACAGAGGGCGGGTAACAATCTTGCCGTTCTTGACGAAATAGGCGTTGTTGCTGGTGCCCTCGGTCACAAAGCCGTCCTCGACCAGCCATGCGTCGTCGCACCCCGCTTTCTTGGCCATCATCTTGCCCATCGACGGGTAAAGCAATTGCACCGTTTTGATGTCACGGCGGCCCCAGCGGATGTCTTCGATCGAGATGATCTTGGCACCTTTCCTTGCCGCCGGGCTGTCAGCCAGCCCGGGCTTGTTCTGCGTGAACAGAACGAGGCTGGGCTTGGTATCTGCCGACGGAAACACGAAATCCCGGTCGCCATCGCTGCCGCGCGAGACCTGCAAATAGACCAGACCTTCCTCGATGCCGTTCAGCTCGATCAGCTTGCGGTGGATTTCCAGCAGTTCATCCTTGGTGCAGGGCTCGGCCATCTCAAGCTCGTCCAGCGAACGCTTCAGACGGACTGAGTGACCTTCGAAGTCGATCAGCTTGCCGTCCAGCACACTTGTGACTTCGTAAACCGCGTCCGCAAACAGGAAGCCACGGTCAAAAATTGAAACCTTGGCCTCAGTCTCGGGCAGGTATTCGCCATTTACGTAAACGGTACGTGTCATGTTCTTCTCCTCAGCCCCAAAGTGCGGCCGCAGGCGGGTGCACTCCGGCGTCGTCAAAATTCAGCGGGGTGTCGCGGTCTTCGGCCAATAGAAGCGGGCCGTCAAGGTCCGTTACCATCGCACCCTGTGCCAGCAATGTCGCAGGCGCCATGGCAAGCGAGCTGCCAACCATGCATCCCACCATTATGTCATAGCCTTCGGCAACTGCCGCCGTGCGCAACTCCAGCGCCTCGGTCAAGCCCCCGGTCTTGTCGAGCTTGATGTTGATGACATCATATTTACCCCTCAGTTTGGGCAGGCTGGCGCGGTCATGGCAGGATTCGTCAGCGCAGACTGGCACCGGGCGCTTCATTCCGATCAATGCGTCGTCATCTCCCGCGGGCAAGGGCTGTTCCACCAACGCCACGCCCAGCCGCACCAGATGCGGGGCGAGGTCGGCGTAAACCTCGGCCGACCAGCCTTCGTTCGCATCCACAATGATCTTGGACTTCGGAGCACCGGCGCGCACAGCTTCAAGCCGGGGCATGTCATCGGGCGTGCCCAGCTTGATCTTCAGAAGCGGGCGATGCGCGTTCCCGGCGGCCTGCGCCTGCATTGCCTCGGGGGTGTCCAGCGACAATGTATAGGCGGTGATCTCGGGGCCGGGCTTGGGCAGACCTGCCAGGTCCCAGACGCGTTTGCCGGTTCGTTTGCACTCCAGATCCCACAAGGCGCAATCCACGGCGTTCCGCGCGGCGCCTGCGGGCAGCAGATCCATCAGTGACTGGCGGGTGACATCCGCGGGCAGACCGGCAATCTCGCCCTCAACAGACTCGAGCGTTTCGTCATAACGCGCATAAGGAACGCATTCGCCCCAGCCCTGATGAGTTCCGTCCGAAACCCGAACCGTCAGCACCTTTGCTTCGGTCCGCGACCCGCGCGAGATGGTGAAGACCTGCGCCAGCCGGAACACATCGCGAGAAACCTCAATATGCACGCACCCGTTCCTTCATCTTTTCCCAAATACTCACGCCGGAGGCGGAACAGCCCCGCCACCGGCGCGTTGTTCAGATCACATTGCGGCCAGCGCGTCCACCAGCTTACCGGCACCGAAGCGGAACGGGTCGGTTGCGGGCAGACCCAACTCTTCCTCGACCTTGGCCAGATAAGCCTTGGCGTCGTCTTCGCTCAGGTTCTGCGTGTTGACCGACACACCCGCAACCTGACAGGCTGGATTTGCAATCCGCGCCAGCGGCAGGGCCGTGTCACGCAATTGCGCCAGTGTCGGCAGGGAATACTCGGGCAAACCACGCATATGGGTCCGGGTCGGTTCGTGGCACAGGATCAGTGCGTCGGGCTGCCCGCCATGGATCAGCGCCATGGTCACGCCCGAGTAAGAGACATGGAACAGCGACCCCTGCCCTTCAATGTGGTCCCAGTGATCCTCGTCATTGTCCGGCGTCAGATATTCGACCGAGCCAGCCATGAAGTCTGCAATGACCGCGTCCAGCGGAACACCCTGCCCAGTGATCAGGATGCCTGTCTGACCCGTGGCACGGAAGGTGGATTTCATGCCGCGCTTGCTCATCTCGGCATCCATCGACATCGCCGTGTACATCTTGCCCGCCGAGCAATCGGTTCCGACCGCGAGGCAACGCTTGCCTGTGCGCTTGCGGCCATTTGCGATCGGGTATCCGACAGTCGGCACACGCACGTCATGCAAGGTGCAGCCATGCGTTTGTGCCGCGGCAACAAGATCGCCTTCATCGCGCAGCAGGTTGTGCAAGCCCGACGCCAGATCAAAGCCCATTTCCAGCGCTTCTATCAGAACTTCTTTCCAGGCCTTGCTGATCACACCGCCGCGGTTCGCTACGCCAATCACCAGCGTCTTGGCACCGGCTTCTTTCGCTTCGGTCAGGGTCATGTCAGTCAAGCCCAGATCGGCCTTGCAGCTATCCATTCGATACTGGCCCACGGCGTTTTCCGGACGCCAGTCCTTGATCCCAACAGCCACTTTGGCCGCCAATTGGTCGGGCGCATCGCCCAGAAACAGCAGGTACGGTGTCTCGATCATCGCGGTCACTCCTTTGATTCCGGGGCAGGCTAGAGAAGCGGTAACACGAGCGCTTCGCGTTCTAGTCCGTCAACTACGACCTATGCGCGAGATTCTTGCGCAGTGTTATCAATGTGCGCAAAAATCTTCGAAGTTTTCAAAATGATTAAACTTTAGTCACCCCACTCGGGTTGTTTGAAGCTTCTTTCTGCGACCGCATTGCCGCAGATGCACAATCACCCTTGCACCACGACACGCAATTTAATACCTCATTGAGCAGAAAAATCGCAATTTCATTACTCAGACGAGGTCCTGATGAGCTTTCGCATCCAACCTGCCGCACCGGCGCGTCCCAATCGCTGTCAGCTGTTTGGCCCGGGGTCGAACACCAAACTGTTCCCGAAGATGGCAGCATCCGCTGCGGATGTGATCAACCTCGATCTTGAAGACTCAGTTGCGCCTTCTGACAAGGATGCGGCCCGCGCCAATGTCATCGAAGCGCTGAACACCGTGGACTGGGGCAACAAATACATGTCCGTTCGCATCAACGGATTGGACACCCCGTATTGGTATCGCGACGTTGTCGATGTACTGGAACAGGCGGGCGACCGTCTGGATCAGATCATGATTCCCAAGGTCGGCTGTGCGGCAGATGTCTATGCGGTGGACGCACTGGTCACTGCTATTGAACGCGCCAAAGGTCGCGCCAAACCGATCAGCTTCGAAGTTATCATCGAATCCGCGGCTGGCATCGCCCATGTCGAAGAAATCGCGGCCTCCTCGCCCCGTTTGCAGGCTATAAGCCTGGGAGCTGCGGATTTTGCTGCCTCGATGGGGATGCAAACCACCGGCATCGGTGGCACGCAGGAAAACTATTACATGCTGCACGAGGGTGCGAAACACTGGTCCGATCCATGGCACTGGGCGCAGGCCGCCATCGTTGCCGCGTGCCGCACCCATGGCGTGCTGCCGGTCGACGGGCCCTTCGGTGACTTCAGCGATGACGAGGGGTACATTGCACAGGCCAAACGCTCGGCCACACTGGGCATGGTCGGTAAATGGGCGATCCACCCCAAGCAGATTGCGCTGGCCAATCAGGTCTTCACCCCGTCGGAGGAAGCCGTGTCAGAGGCCCGCGAAATCCTCGCAGCGATGGAGCAGGCCAAAGCCAATGGCGAAGGAGCGACAGTTTACAAAGGACGTCTGGTCGACATCGCGTCGATCAAGCAGGCCGAGGTGATCGTGGCACAGGCCGAACTGATCGCGGCCAACAGCTGAGAAATAAAAAAGGCGCCCGACCCGGCGCCTTTTTCAATTGTTTTCTGGCGTCACCGCCCAAAGACAGCATTCGGTGTCCAGGTGAACCTTTCGCCCTTTTTACCCGACTTCATCATCAGGCAGGATGTTCCAAGCTTCTGGAAATAGATGATCTTGAGCGGGTACCACCCGGCCCTGGGCACTTCGACTTCGGTCCGCTGGTTGGCCTCGCACCCCTGAATGCCCGTGACATAGCCGATATTCTGGCCTCCGACGAATGCTTCTATCCCGTCATTCGACCAGGTTTCCAACTCGTAAATCCCCGGCGAATCGAACCGCATGTACCCCGTAATTTCGGCAGCAACATTATAAGCGCTGTCGAATGTCATAACATCGTCACCCTGACTGGTGTCCCTGTAATCCAAACCCCGCAGCGGTTGCCCAGGCTGTGCTTTGGACAACATGCTTTTTGCCTGACTCAGATCGCGGATCTTCTTGTGTTGATTACCTGTACCAACATATTTCACATTCAGCCCCGCCTTCGGAGAAGGCTGCGGGTTGGCAGGTTGCAGTTTAAGCGGGGCAGACAAGGCGGCCCCGGCAACCATTGACAAGGCAACTGCGGTCACCACTGTTCGAACGCGTTTCATCGTATTCTCCCTGTTAGCGTGCCGTTATGGCTGTGCATATCCCCTGGCAACGTCATTTCCACGACATTAGGCCGTGAATTTTCGCCCTGCAAGAGAGTGTGCCTTCACAATTCAAGACGTCACGCCCGAAAATTCTTGGGGGAATCCATGACCACATAGGATGTGATCGAGGTGACATGCGGCAGCGTCCCCAGCACCTCGGTATGGAAGGTCTTGTAAGACGGCAGGTCTGCACATTCGACCCGCAGCAGGTATTCGATTGTTCCCGTGATGTTGTGACACTCGACAACTTCCGGGGCTTGTTGGATCGCACGTTCAAACCCCTCCTGCGCGGCCTTCGTATGCTCGCCCAGCCCTACACCAATATAAGCGACAAAGCCGATACCCATCGCCGCCGGGTCCAGCACCGCGCGGTACCCCGTGATCACCCCGGCCCGCTCAAGTTCTTGCACGCGGCGCAGGCAGGCCGAAGGGGAAAGGCCTACACGCTCGGCTAGGTCGAGATTGCTGATCCGTCCGTCACGGGTCAGTTCCTGCAATATATGGCGGTTTATTCTGTCATTTTTCATCATTAATTGCACAAATACAGGAAACACGCACATAAAAGCAATTTCATTTGCCGCAGAGCCGACAATACTTCGCTCCATGACTTATGACATCCTTATGGCCCTGATCGCTTTTGCCTTCGTAACCTCGATCACACCGGGGCCGAACAACCTGATGCTGATGGCTTCGGGGGCGAATTTCGGCTTTCGACGCTCGATCCCGCATATGTTGGGCATTGGGCTCGGCTTTACCTTCATGGTATTGCTTGTCGGAGCCGGTCTGGTGCAGGTTTTCGACCGGTATCCCGTCAGCTATACAGTGCTGAAAATCCTGTCGGTTATCTATCTGCTCTATCTGGCCTGGAAGATTGCACATGCCGCGCCGGCAAACAGCGCCGAGGCGACCGGCGTGCCGATGACATTCTTGCAAGCCGCAGCGTTTCAATGGGTAAATCCAAAAGCCTGGGCCATGGCCCTGACCGCCACCACGGCCTATACGCCTGATCGGACGATGTATGCGATTGCCATCGTTGCGTTTGTCTTCGGAGCCGTCAACTTACCATCGGTCAGCACATGGACCGTTTTAGGACAGCAGATGGCACGAATGCTAACGAACCCGCGCAGATTGGTCATATTCAACTGGACAATGGCTGTGCTGCTTGTGGTTTCGCTCTATCCCGTGCTTTGGCAGGGGTGAATTTCCTCAAAGGTCGATATCAGCGATTGTTTTGCTGGGCATGTCGGGACTGTGCTGGCAAGCAAATGAATCTCTCAATCTGATCAACGGCTTTTGACATGAACGATGCCGCTTTAGTCTCATCTAGTTGCATCTGAGGCCAGCCAGCGGCATATAGCTAGGAAATTTCACGCAGATGAGGCGTCATGACCCAGTATCTGGATTTCGAAAAACCGCTGGCCGAGATTGAAGGCAAAGCTGAAGAACTGCGCGCGTTGGCTCGTGCCAACGAAGAAATGGATGTGGCCGAAGAAGCCGCCGCGCTGGATGCCAAAGCCTCCAAGCTGCTGGATGAACTCTATCGCGACCTGACACCCTGGCGGAAGTGCCAGGTGGCGCGTCACCCGGAGCGCCCGCATTGCAAGGATTACGTGGACGCACTGTTCACCGAATTCACCCCTCTGGCCGGTGACCGGAACTTTGCCGATGATTTGGCCGTTATCGGTGGTCTTGCGCGCTTTAACGATAAGCCGGTGATGGTGATCGGCCACGAGAAAGGCAGCGATACCAAGTCGCGTATCGAACGTAATTTCGGGATGGCCAGGCCTGAAGGGTATCGCAAGGCCGTGCGTCTTATGGAGATGGCGGGGCGTTTTGGACTGCCTGTCATTACCCTGATCGACACCGCTGGCGCCTATCCCGGCAAAGGGGCCGAGGAACGCGGACAATCCGAGGCGATTGCCCGGTCGACTGAGATGTGCCTAAAAATCGGCGTGCCGCTGGTTTCGGTCATCATCGGTGAAGGCGGCTCGGGCGGCGCTGTGGCGTTTGCGACCGCGAACCGCGTGGCGATGCTGGAGCATTCGGTCTATTCGGTGATTTCGCCGGAAGGCTGCGCATCGATCCTGTGGAAAGATGCCGAAAAGATGCGCGAAGCGGCCGAGGCACTGCGTTTGACGGCACAGGATTTGCACAAGCTGGGCGTATGTGACCGGATCATCCCGGAACCCAAGGGTGGTGCACATCGCGATCGTCCGGCAACGGTTGAGGCAGTGCGCAAGGCCATCACCGCCATGTTGACTGAACTGGACGGCAAGGATGGGGCGGCCCTGATAAAGGACCGCCGTCAGAAATTCCTTGATATCGGATCTAAAGGGCTGGCGGCGTAACCGTCAGCCACCCAACCTGCGCAACAACGCAACCGAAGGCTCACCTGTCACGGGCAGACCATTGGCGCTCTGATACGCGCTGATGGCTGTGGTGGTGTTGTTTCCGATCACGCCATCTGCACCTTGCGTGTCATACCCCGCAGATGTCAGGCGGCGCTGCAATTCCTTGCGGTCGTCCAGTGTCAGCCCGTTTGCATCCGGCCCGAACGAGGCCTGAAACGGCGCGCCGCCCGCGATCCTGTCCGCCAGATGACCGACACCAATCGCGTAGCTGTCCGAGTTGTTGTAGCGTTTGATCACCTGGAAATTGCGGAACACGGCGATGCGGGGGCCAGGTTTTTGCGGCTGCAATACGGCCACCGGAGTACCGGAAACGGTTCCGGCCTCTCCGCCCCAGGGTTGACCACGCACCCAACCTGCACGCGAAAGATAAGCAGCGGTCGAAGCCAGCGAATCTGTCGGGTCGTCTGACCAGATGTCGCGCCGCCCGTCGCCGGTGAAATCCACGGCATAGGCAAGATACGAGGTCGGAATGAACTGCGTGTGCCCCATCGCCCCAGCCCAACTGCCAGTCATGTTAGCGGGCGTGGTATCGCCGTTCTGAAGGATTTTCATCGCCGCGATCAGCTGGCTTTCAAAGAACTGCCCGCGTCGGCCATCATAAGCCAGCGTAGACAGCGCCGATACAACGGGCACATCACCGCGGCGCGCACCATAGCGGCTTTCCAGCCCCCAGACGGCCACCACGATTTCCTTATCCACGCCATATTGCGCCTCGATCCGCGACAGGGTGCCGTTATGTTGCCGCAGCATCTGCTGCCCGGTGCTGATCCGCTCGTCCGACGCCGCGATGGCAAGGTAATCTTCAAGGCTGCGCTTAAATTCGACCTGATTTCGGTCGCGTTCTATTACGTCGGGCAAATAACCGGCCCCCTGAAAGGCGCGGTCAACGGTTGTCCGGGAAATTCCCTGCGTCGTTGCCCTGCCCTTGAAACCGGCAACCCAGGCATCCCACCCGGCATTGGGAACTGCCCGCATCCGGGATGCAGGCGTGCTGGACGGAGCGGTGCCACCCGTGCAGGCGGCCAAAAGCGTCGATCCGAGGCAAATGGAAAAGGTCCGGCGAGTAATCATGGTTTGGGTCTGCTCTTGTTTGTGATTTGCCGCAAGAATAACCCAGCCGGGTTGCGCAGGCCAGAACCGTGACACCTTGGAAAGGCGCTGTGTCGATGTCGGCAGGAAGCCGCTCAGCTGACCAGCAAACGCAGCCCTTGCGTCACATCCGAACGCACTGCCAGCCGCAAGCCTGGCTCGTCGCCTGCCTTGAGCGCGGCGATTATCAGCTTGTGATTGTGTGGCGGCTCTGCGCGTCTGAGACGCCCATAAAGCGCCCGCATCGTCGGCCCAAGCTGTAGCCAGACGGTTTCGGCAATGGCCAGCATCGCAGGGGCCTGAGCGCGCAGATACAGGGTTCGGTGAAATTCCAGGTTCGAGCGGATATAGCCAACTGCATCCCGTTTGGTCACCATCTCGGCAACCGTCATGTTGATGCTCTGCAACCGGTCTATCAGGGCCATGTGTGCCCTGGGCAAGGCCCGGCTTGCCAGTTCGACCTCAAGCAATGCGCGCAAGGCAGCCAATTCCTCAATCCGGTCATTCGTCAACTCCGGGGTCGAAACCCGGCCCGATGTGGACAGGAACAATGCCCCTTCTGCGGCCAGGCGGCGCACCGCCTCTCTCGCCGGGGTCATTGAAACACCGAATTCCTTGCCGATGCCCCGAAGGGTCAGGGCCTGCCCCGGTGCCATCTCACCATGCATGATCCGGGATCGCAGCGCCCGGTACACCCGGTCATGTGTTGCGGTCTGGGTTTCGGAAGGGCGCGCGTTCAACATTTGCTCATGTGATCACAAAAAAACGCCACGTCAACTCGGCTCTGTGTCAAATCTGTAGCGATGCAACTCGGCCCCGTTGTCACGCAACCAGCGGCGGGGCGACTGATACGGGCCAAAGATCTTTTCAACCTGCGCCCAGAAGGCGGGCGAGTGGTTCATCTCGGCAAGATGTGCCACCTCATGCGCAGCGACATAGTGCAACACGTCAGGAGGCGCCAGAATAAGGCGCCACGAAAACATCAAACCGCCATGCGAACTGCATGATCCCCATCGCGACCGCGTGTCACGCAGGCTGAGTGTCGTATACGAACGCCCTAAGATAGCTGCATAATCATCGCAGGCTCCGGTCAACCGGTCCCGCGCCAATTCCTTGAGATAACGGGCCAGCCTGCGGGCCTCGGCCCCTTTGGGCACGGCAACCTCATCTGCATCCAGCAAAACCCGCCGCCCGGTTGCAGGGACGATTCGGCGCGTTTTACCCTCGATCGGGATCACCTGCCCAAACTGCACGGTGGCCATATCCGGCCGACCCTGCAGATGCTGCCGGATCCACCCTTCCTTGGTCCGGGCGAAGCTCAATGCCTCGGATTCCGGCACACCGGTCGGGTAAGTCAGCGTGACGCGCCCATCCAGCTGGGAGATTCGTAGACTGATGCGCCGTGCCCGGGCCGATTTGCGCAATCTCAGCGGCACTGGCGGTGTCCCTGGCAATGCGTGCTCTCCCATATCGCGACCTCTCTTGCGCAAAGACTTTGACAGTGCCCTCTGCCTGTGGCAGGTGAGCTGAATCATTTAGACGACTCACCTGATATCAAGGGGATTTGACATGCCCAAGGAAGAATGGGGCGTAAAGCGTGTTTGCCCGACAACCGGTAAGCGGTTTTACGACCTGAACAAGGACCCGATCATCAGCCCCTACACTGGCGAGATCGTGGAGCTTGAAACATCCAAAAGCCGTATGATCTCGGCGGATGCAGAAGACGCAGCTTCGGTCAAAGCGCGTGAAAACGCATCTGAGGACGATCTGGTTCTGGACGACGAAGACAATGTCGACGTGGATTTGGATGACGATCTGCTGGACGATGATGACGATGACAATGATGATGTTTCTCTGGACGACATCACCGACATGTCATCAGAAGACGATAACTGACCAAGTAAAAGGCGATCCCCTGGGGTCGCCTTTTTCACCTGAGGGGCAGCTCGGGTGGAATTTCGCGCCCAATTCAAATTTTGGACTTGCACTCACTGCCGCTGTCTCCTAAACGTCCGTCCACCGTACCGATGGTACCGTGATGGGGCCTTAGCTCAGTTGGGAGAGCGCTTGCATGGCATGCAAGAGGTCAGGGGTTCGACTCCCCTAGGCTCCACCAAAACCTAACAATACAACTAGATAGCAAGCATTAGAGCGGTGTGACACACAGGTGTGACACAAAATGAAGCTGCATGCGTATCTCTCACGGTCCAGACACGGCATATATTACTTCCGTTGGCCACTGCCCGACACAAGCCCAAAGTCCCACACTAGACCAAGCACCACACGTCGGACCCTTCGGGTAAAGGACAGACTGACGGCATTGGCCTGGTGACTAATGAACATCATCTAGTCAGACCGGTTGCCTGCGGGTGCCTACGTGCAGAATAACTTACTCAGATGTCCCACAATGAGCCTCATGAACGACGTCATTGTGTGGTCCATAACACTCTTCTGCCACGTGGCCATGCCAGTCACCGTGGTGATGCCTGCCCGTACAACCGGCAATAGCTACTAGTACGGCCAAAAGCGTAACCGCTATCCGGGGTGTATTTATGCTATGGCTCTCATCCATTTGCGAAGCACCTTTCTAACAATTTGGCAATCGACGCTATGACACAGGTCAACGCACAACCACAGCGTCGCCCACATCACTGCAGTTAGGGAGTTATTAAGACGGCCCTTCTCGTATTGCTGTCTAGGAAAAAGGGGAAGCTTCAATCAATTGACCGAACAAAAGCTGGTCGTGATCCGAAAAACCAAAGGGCTGGCGTTGTCATACTTATTCTCGTGCGGTAGCGTCCCAAACCATGGTCATCCGACGATACTCACTTTTGCTACTCGCTGGCATTCTGGTCATCCTGTCCGGGCTTGGTGGCGTGGCTCATGCGCGATCGGATGGCTGCATCGGTCTTGGCTGTGAAAGCCACATGCAATTAACGGAACACGCTTCCGTGGCGAATAATAGCATCGATAAATCGACCCTACACAGCCACCATGACCCGGACAGTTCAGGAACCAGCGAGTGTAATCCCTCAATCTGCCAAGCAGTTATTTTGCTTGCCCAGAACAAAGAAGCCGCGCAGGACCAACGTGAAATTGATCCAGAGTTCCAGATTGGAGCCCAAGCCAAACCGATTGAACCAGATAACCCATACAAGCCCCCTGACCTTTGAAGCAGCGTAGATCCTTGCGAACATCTGCGACCTGCGCGTGCCGCTGTTCGCAATGAACCGCAGCACTATCAGCTTCAAAAAGTCAGGATTACTCCATGAAAAAAAGTTACTTACTCATCGGCGTTTGCACTGTCGCTGCCGTCGCCGCTTTCATAACGCTTCGGCCCGGTTCAATCGAAGAGACCGCGCCGCAGGAGGCACTTGAAGGCGATGCTATGGTCGCAATTCAAATGCCGCCAATCGAGGGCAATGCCGTAATCGGTCAGCGTGTCTTTGATGCCTCCTGCGCTACTTGCCACGGCGTCAACGCGGTCGGAGTAGATGGCGCAGGACCGCCTCTGATCCACAAGATATACGAGCCCAGCCACCACGCTGACGAAGCCTTTCAGAGGGCGGTTTCACAAGGTGTAAGAAGCCATCATTGGCAGTTTGGTGACATGCCGCCGGTCGAGGGATTGACGCGAGGTGACGTTGCCATGGTGATCGCGTACATTCGTGAAATTCAACGTGCCAACGGAATAAATTGAGGACAGGACCATGAAAAAGATCATAACGCTCGTAATCATGGCTGCTATTCCCAGCGGGGTACTGGCGCATTCCAAGGCCGAAGAAACGACACCTGCCAACGGGGCTACTGTAACCTCTGTGCCCGCCGAAATCGGCCTCAGCTTCACCAAGGACATCCGGTTGACACGGATTGAGATGGCCCATGAAGAGCACGCGGCGGTACGCTTAGATTTGGGGGACCAAACAAGTTTCCGTCAGGTATTCACGATCCCATTGCCAAGCAATGGAACCGGCACCTATGTCATCGAATGGCGTGGCTTAGGCAAAGACGGCCATGCGATGCAGGGCGAATTTTCCTTTTCCGTGGAATGAGCATGCCAGACATTTGGGGAGTTGTCGCAATCCTCGCAAAGCTGGTGCTCTACATCGGCTTTGCCGGGTCCACCGGGCTTGTCGTCGTTAAATGCCTCTATTCCGAACTAGTCGCGCCGGTAAGCCTTGCGATGAAGCGCCAAGCCTTGGTCTTGGCGTGGCTTTCCCTCGCAGCAACAGTATTTGGCTTCATGCTCCGAGGAGCCGCCTTAACGGGCGGCGTTGACGGCATGGTCGATCCAGAGATGCTTGGCTTGCTTTGGCAGACCTCCGTGGGCGACGTATTTGTTTATCGCCTTGCAGGCGCAGTGTTGATCCTTGTGGGGCTGTCTGTTCCTCGCTTTGGTCTTTGGATCGCGCTGTTGGGTGGCACATTGGCAATGTGGTCCTTCGCACAGATCGGACATGTGCTGGAACTGGAGAGTTTTGGTGTCCAACTCTTGCTGCTGTTGCACCTTCTATGTGTAGCTTTCTGGGTGGGCATCTTTAGCCCGCTGCGAGGTATGGCTCTCATGTCTGAACACCTGACAGATGCCGCTGAACTTGGTCATAGGTTTGGGCAAACTGCTGCATTGGTGGTACCGGCCTTAATCGGTGCGGGCCTATGGATGGCCTGGTTGCTTGTCGGCAATCTCCAAGGGCTCTTGTTCACGGGTTACGGGCAAACGTTAATGCTCAAAGTATTCCTTGTGGCGTTATTGATGGTCCTCGCCGCTGCCAACAAGCTCCGATTTGTTCCGGCCATGCAAAGCGGAGAGGCAATAGCAGCGCAACGCCTCGCCCGATCCATCGAGGTTGAGGCAATAGTCGTATTAGCGGTTCTGGCGACGACGGCGGCACTCACGAGAGTACTAACGCTTCCGAGTTATGGGTAGGTAGAGATGAACAAACACCTGTGTGCACTCGCCATATGCGGCATTGGTACTAGCGTTGCTGCAGATCATGAGTTGTTGGACAGAGACTTAGCGAATGGGCAGAAACTCTATGCAGAGTACTGTGCCTCATGCCATGGAGTTAATCTGGAAGGCCAACCCGACTGGCAAACACCCGACGATAACGGAGTGTTACCTGCACCACCACATGACGTGACAGGGCACACATGGCACCATGATAACAAGCTACTGTTCGAGTATACCAAGCTAGGTGGGGCTGACGCGTTGGCAGTACGCGGTATAAAAGACTTCAACAGTGGCATGCCGGGCTTTGACGGCACCCTGACTAACGACGACATATGGGACGTGCTGGCCTACATACGCTCCACTTGGCCCGACGATGTTCAGCACATGCAGGCCAGCCGCAACCTGCCCCACCAATAGAAGGCAGTAGTCCGGTGTAGGTTTGGGCATGCACAGTTCGACGTAGCCGGTTGTGGACGTATCGCGATTTGATGCCACTCTCTCAGCCAAGCGTCCCTAGCGAAATCTTCAAATATTGATGGCCTGGGAGCGTGTTTCAGGGCGCTTTGTAGCAAGCCCGCCCCACCCGCATCGGGCTTGAGAGCAATCGGATTGCACATCACCAAACGTTTCCATCGCAAGTTATGCCGGGATAGCCCTAGTTTGGAACTTTTGTAGAAGCGAGAAATACATGGGACTCCAACCCATTTGAACTTTCACCGATTAGGGCAACCTGCCTTCCAGAACAACTGAGCGTGCAAAGCGTCCCGACCCGTCGAACCATTGTGTAGGCACGATCTCACTCAGGTCTCGGCGTCCGGTCCGTTCATACTGAAACTGAGCGAAAGCCTTGTCGCCTTTCCCATGGGTCTTGTTTGGTTTCGATGGCAACCAATTCGTGTACTTGACCGGCTCTCCGGTGTACCACCGCCAGCCTTTCACGGCATTTTCTTCCTTTGGGTCCTTCCGGAAACCGAAATAGGGGCCAGCCTTGTAACTGGTGTTGGTTCGACTGTCATAGCCTTGTTCAAACAAGGCCGGATCATGGGCGATCATGCGCACCACGAATGCGTTCTCGTCAGCCGATGTCAGGGATGCAAGATCGATGCCACAGCTCTCGGCGAGGCGGCGCGCGTCGTCGATCGAGCCGGAATAAATCATGGCGATGTAGAAGCTGCCCCGGTACTTGCCGTAGATGCTTTTCCGCAGCCCAAGGCACCTGAGCACCGTTATAATCTCTTCAATCTCACCCAGCATTTCAAGGTCATCCGGCATTTGACGCACGGCAAATGGATTGCTGACAAAACTATCGTCGGCACCGTCCTGCCATTCCATTCGCAAGCTTGCCAGAACGGCCGCATCGACATAGCCCGTCGGATCAAGTCCACTGGCCTCCTGCAAAGCCTTTAGTCCCGCCCGCGTCTTCGGTCCGAATGCGCCGTCCGGCACACCGACCTCGAAACCGGCGGTATTGAGCGCCTCTTGCAGTTGCTGTTTCCGTTCGCGGCCCGGTAAAAGGAAATCCTCCATTGTGGACAGATGGCCCTGTTTCTTCAGCCACTCCGGCGTGATCTCGGCCATGCGCCCCAGAATCTTAGGCTCGACGATGGTGGCCGCCCGGTACTTGCCAGCGACCAGCGACCAGCCACGCATGGTGTTCACTTTCATCGCGGCGCTGATTGCAGTGTCACGGGTCGCAAGGGGGCGCACGGCGGAGGGCATGGCCGTCTGGTCCGCAGGTGCCACCATTGCCACCTGTTCGACCTGTGGCACAAGGTAAATGTCTTCGCCAGGCAGTGAGCCATATGTAAATGGCTCCTGGAATCCATCCGTAAGCTCCACCACCCGATCGCGCACCCGGCGAAACATTTTCCCAAGCTCCAACCCCGGCTGTTCGATATGTTCCAAAAGTGCCGTCGCATAGGGGCTGTTCCGACCGCCCCCGTCCTGCGCCAGCGTTCCGCCACGCGCGGCATAGCCCACGACAACCCCACCGGGTTCCACTGCGGCCAGCCCACGCCCGATCGACCGAGTGGCCGACGCGCGCGACATCTGCGCAACGAAAGGATTGTTGCGGCAGGCATCGACCAGAACCAGCTTCAGCCCCGGCGTATCGGCAATCGAATTCACGATTGCATCCAGACGGATGGCCTCGAAGTCGACGTCGCGGTCGCTTTTCAGGGCCGCACTCACCGGGATCAGGTAGTTGGTGTTCTCGATCTCAATTCCGTGGCCCGCGAAATAGACAAGCGCCACATCGGCCCCTGCGGCGGTTTCGGTAAAGTCCCGAAGTGTGATGCGCATACCGTTGTAATCCAGGTCCAGACCCGTGGTGACCTCGAACCCTATACGTGCCAGCGATATCGAGATGTCCTGAGCATCATTGACCGGGTTCTCCAGACTCGAGACATGCTGATAAGCGGAATTGCCAATAACCAGAGCCACGCGTCTTTCCGTCGCCGCAGAGGCTGCCGCTGTCAGGGTGCAGATCAGCGCAAGGACCAGCAGAACGCAGCGCAGAGCCAGACCTGAAAAAGACCAGTTTATCATCAAGCGTCCCCCGCGTGTCGGCCGAGGGGCTGGAGCGTGTCCTATGGCAGCGAAATGCCAGCAGACCGGACAAGGCTCGCAAACCCCGCATTCCGGTTGACCCGTACTTTACCCGACAACTCGATTTCGACAAAGGGTCGCAGGGCATCGAACCATAATCCCTCGGCGGCCAAGGCAGACACATCCTCTGCGGCGGGCTCTGGGGCGGTGACCCGTTCCACGTAAGTCGTTACCGTCGCGATAACGGTCCCCGCCTCAGGTTCCGCCAAAACGACTGTCCAGACATAGATACTCCCCGGCTCCAGCACGAATTCTGAGCGCGACAGGTCAAGCGCGTAGAACCCTTTTCTGAACCGACCTTTGCCGGAAATACCGACCCCGTTCTGCGGCGCTCCGATCGGGGCCAGCTGTGCGGTCATCTGACCTGAAAAGTTTTCAGCCAAGTGCCAGATCAGTGGGGGTTTACCTAATGTAGTCACACCGCCGCCAGCCGGTGCCAGCACGGCCAGCACACCAGCCTCTTGCCCGACATCGCGGGTGGCAGCGCCGACGCGGTCCGCCGGGGCACCGATGGTGGGCGGAATGAAGATGACCTCGTCTGGATCAGCCTGCTGACTGCCTTCGCTTTCTTGCGCCGACAGATCAATGGTCGAGCCCAGAAGCAGCAGCAAACCGGTTATCAAAGCGCCAAGAGTGTTTCCCGAACATGCCGGTGTCATCATTACGATGCCCCCTTCTGTGCAGATCCTGTGAGCAAGAATAACCCAATTTCCCGCGACTTGTCGTCGTGTATGAGGTGTCCGACCGGCTGAAACATGAAATCGCCTCCGACGAGTTCCCGAAGATCAGCACTGGCACAGATCGTGGTTGCCGACGTTCCTCTGTCTTGCAACGCCTTTCCGAATGCCTCGATACGGGCTGCGACGTTCACTGTGTCGCCCATGATGTTGTATTGAAGGCTGCCCGCGCTGCCCAACGTGCCGCCCAAAACCACACCACTATGGAGCCCGATCCGCAGACCATAAGGTGCCAACAGACCACCTTCTGCATTCAGTCTGTCAATCCGGTAAGAAATTTGCAGTGCCGTCCGGCAGGCCGCGACAGCGTCCTTTTGGATGTCCTCTTCGGCTGTTCGAGGCAGCGGCGCACCGAACACCACCAGGATTCCGTCACCGGTGAACTTCTCAATGAACCCGCCGTTTTCGCGCGCGACCTGGCTCATCACATCCAGAATTCGGCTTGTCCAATCCATGAAGGCTCCCGGCTCGGCCGAGCCGCCGACGGTCGTCGAGCCTTCCAGATCAGCAAGAAGGACACTGACGCGCAAGCGACGGGGGCGCGGTTTACCGCCAGCAAAAAGGATATCACGCGCGTTCCATATCTCGGCTGTGAGCTCCGGGGACAGATGATCCGAGAACAGTTTGGCGATGGCCTGGCGTTGCCGACGCGAGATGATCCCGACGGTGAGAAGAGCTAAGAGAAAGGCGGCAAACCAAGCAACCGATGTCGGAACGACCGGCAACCATATTCCACGAGACAACAGGGTTGAAAGCGCTGCTCCAATAGCGATGGCAAGGCCTGGTCCAAGTAGTATGACGGTCAGCACAGTGCGCGACAGAACCCCAGCTAATGCCCCGAACAATGCGCCGGCGAAGATTATCGCCAGGTGCGCACTTTGCCCGGGGCTGCGCATCGGTTGGCTGCGGCCCACGGCATAATCGATCAATTGCTGGGTGGTAGCTGCATGCACCAATACGCCATAGCTGAATGGCATCTGTGGCGGGTTGTTCAGCGGTGTGCGAAAATCGTCTTTGATCGACTTGCTGGTAACCCCGATCAGGGCGACCTTTCCTTCGATCATGTCCGCGTCTGCTTGTCCGAAGAGCAGGTCGCGGGCCAGTACGATTGGGGCCATCGGCAGTGCATTGGTGTAGTCCAGCAGCAACTGATAGCCTGTATCATCCAGCCCGCGATAACTGCCGAACCCGTCTTCCAGCCGTCGCACCGGTGTCTGACCAAACAACAGGGTCCGGGGGTCGTCCGGCCAGGCTTTCAGGCTGTTTTGACCCGTGGCGCGCAGGGCCAACTGTGTGCTGAACGCCAAAGAAATGCGATCGGTGCCGCTGACCAGCAGAATACCGCGCCGGGCGACACCATCCGCGTCGACGGGGATATCAGCAAACCCCACGCTGCCGTCGTTTTGCGCGAAATCCGGCGCCTCGATACTCAGCCCGCCTCGATCGTTCAGTTTCACAACCCAGATCGCATTGGTCTTCAGGAACGCCGCTTCGAGTTGCTGCCGCCCCTCGATCACCTCGTTGTCGCGATAGATGTCGATACCGATTACAGCGGCGCCCGCCGACGACAGTGCGTCGATAATGTTCGCAACCTGACCATCTGAGAGGGGCCAGCCCCAGCTGCGCAAATCCTCGTCATCGACCGCGACCACGACAACATCCTGTGCCAAGGCATCGCTGGCCCTGCGGGCCAAAACCCAATCGTAATGTGCAAGCTCGGGCCGCTGCAGATATCCTTCAGAACGAAGGCCTGCGAGGATCGTGAAAACTCCAAGCGCGGCAAGACCCGCCACGAAAAGCGCCTGCACCGGACTAAGAAGCCTTCTGTTCATCTTACAAGTTTGCAGTTGTTCGAAGGTAAATAGCAACTTACGTTCGTTGTTTTCTCAAAACCAGCCGAGAGATTGGAGGGCTGAACGCCGCTCAACCCGTGTCTTTGAGGGTGAACTTCACAAGGCGGACTTTTGAGGAACCTGCTAAAGCTATCGGTTCAGGGGCGAGAAATTGACTCTGAAATCGGCTGCCACTCGATTACGGTTCAGCTTGCAGGTCAACGCGGTGCGCATTGCCTAGGCGCAGGAACTCAGGATTGGTTTGCATGCCATGTTGTTTCTCTTTTGTGGTAAAATTTCAGGTCACTAAGGCTGAACATGTCCGCGACAGGCGCGCAGAGTCTTTCTTTGCCCTGACGTCGTTGGCTTGATCCAAAGCAAAGCCCACGGTTCAGCAGCAGTATAGAGGAATACCCGCAGCGAGTTTTCAGGCGGTGAATAATGAAGAAAAACTCATTGATTTTTCTTGCTTTGGCTGCGCTCGCGATGGTGGGCGTGGTGGTCTATTCCCTGGTCTCTGAAAATGGAAGCCAGTTGCCTGATGGATTTGCGCAGGGGAATGGTCGGATCGAGGCCGAGCAGATTGAAATTGCGCCAACCTTAGCCGGACGTGTCGAAAGCGTCATGGCGGTTGAAGGCGGTATGGTCGCCACCGGTGACGTGCTGGCCGAAATGGACAGTGATGAGTTGTCCGCAACGCTGGATCGTGCCAAGGCCGAAGTGGCGCTGGCGCATCAGACCAAAGTGGAAGCAGAGGCACTTGTTGTGCAGCGGAAAAGCGAACTGCGCCGGGCCGCGCAGGAGCTTCAGCGCGCAACGGCGCTTCTGACTGGGCAGAATATCTCTGAAACGGTTTTCGAAGAACGCGAAACCATACATCAGGTTGCTGCGGCGGTTCTGGGTGCCGCGCAGGCGCGCGTTGCCACCGCAGAAAGTCAGATTGCGGCCGCAGAGGCCGAAATGCGCCGTATTGAGGCGCTGATCGAAGACAGCTCGCTTTTGGCTCCGACGCGCGGGCGTGTGCTTTACCGGCTGGCGGAACCCGGCGAGGTCGTTGCCGCAGGTGAACCAATCCTGACCCTGCTCAGCCTTGAGAATGTGTATATGGAGGTGTTCCTGCCAGCGCGCGTAGCCGGATTGCTGCCTATTGGCGCCGAAGCTCGCATCGTTCTTGACGCCCTGCCGGACTATTCCATTCCAGCCTTTGTAACCTTTGTCTCTCCTGAAGCACAGTTCACGCCCAAGCAGGTCGAGACATTGGATGAACGCGAACAACTGGTGTTCCGCGTCCGTGTGCGCATCCCCGAGGATCTGATCCAAAGCCGGATTGAGCACGTCAAAACCGGGCTTCGCGGTGTTGCCGTGATCCGGATCGATCCAAACCTTGCGTGGCCAGCCGCGTTGGAACAGGGTATCCCGCCCGAGCTGTTCGAATGACGCCAGAGGCCGACATTGAGATTCGCATTACGGGTGTCACGCACCGGTATCGCAGCAATGTCGCATTGGAGTCTATTTCGCTTGATCTTCCCAAAGGCCAGCTGGTCGGCTTCATCGGACCGGATGGGGTTGGAAAGTCGACACTGCTTGGGTTGATCACCGGTGCAAAGAAACTGCAAACCGGATCGATCAGTGTTTTAGGTGGCTCGATCGACGACGCAGCGTACCGACGCCTTATCTGCCCGGCCATTGCCTTCATGCCACAGGGCTTGGGTCGAAACCTTTATTCTGAGTTGTCAGTACGCGAGAACCTTGAATTCTTTTCAGGGCTTTTTGGCCAAGGGCAAGAAGAATGTGACATCCGGATCAATGCGCTGTTGTCGGCAACGGGGTTGGCACCGTTTGAAGACCGGCTTATGGGCAAGCTTTCGGGCGGGATGAAGCAAAAGCTCGGCCTGTGCTGTGCTCTCATACATGATCCGAAGCTGCTGGTTTTGGACGAACCGACAACTGGTGTCGACCCACTCTCACGCCGTCAATTCTGGGCATTGATTAATGCCATTCGGGCAGAGCATCCCCGACTGTCTGTCCTTGTATCCACTGCTTACATGGAGGAGGCGGAAAGCTTTGACCAAATTGTTGCAATGGACGGCGGTCACGTCATCTTTCAAGGCAAACCTGCTGAACTGAAAGGGCAGGACCGGGATCTCGAAACAGCATATCGGCGCTTGCGGGCACACGATGGTTTTAGGTTGGCGTCGGATCAAGCACCTGTACGGCAGATCAACCCGAACCCTGTGATTTCTGCCCGAGGGCTGACACGTCGGTTCGGTGATTTTACCGCTGTCGACAATGTCGATTTCTCGATCCATCGCGGAGAGATATTCGGTTTTCTTGGGTCAAACGGCTGTGGCAAATCCACTACTATGAAGATGCTGACCGGCCTGTTGCCAGTCAGTTCCGGCGAGGCATTATTGTTTGGCAACCCGGTTGATGCGCGTGATCGCAGGATGCGCCGCGACATCGGATACATGAGCCAGGCTTTTTCGCTTTATGGCGAGTTATCCGTCCATCAAAATCTACAGCTTCATGCCCGAATATTTGCAATCCCTGATCGAGAGGAGCGGATAGCGGAATTGACCGAACGTTTTGGCCTGGCGGCCCATCGCGATACACTGGCTGCCGCGCTGCCACTTGGGATCAAACAACGTTTGTCATTGGCGGTGGCTGTTATCCATCGTCCCCGTGTTCTTATTCTTGATGAGCCAACTTCGGGTGTAGACCCCGAAGCACGCGATGTCTTTTGGGCTTTGTTGGTCGAACTATCGCACAAAGACTTGGTGACGATCTTTGTCTCTACCCATTTCATGGCCGAGGCAGAGCGCTGCGACCGCGTGTCGTTCATGCATGCAGGCCGTGTTCTGGCGGAAGGTGCGCCCGCAGACCTGATCGCCGCAGAAGGCACCGGCAGCCTTGAGGAAGCATTCATTTCAGTTTTGGAGACCGCAGAAAAACCAGCACCTGTCGTGGCACCCAAAGTTGACTTTGCCACCAAGACCAAGGTCACCGGACAAGGTATCGGTCGTGCCCTGACTTACACACGACGCGAAGCGGTTGAAGTGGTCCGTGATCCCGTTCGTCTGGCATTTGCATTTCTAGGCTCGGCGATTTTGATGCTGGTGTTCTGCTTTGGCATATCCCTCGACATAGAAGATCTTGAGTTTGCCGTTCTGGACTTGTCTCAAAGCCCGGAAAGCAGGGCTTACACGGAAGAAATATCGGGATCGCCTTATTTCAAGCAGACGCCACCTTTGATCAGCGCCACAGACGGGCGCAGACGGTTGCAGGCCGGGGACGTTTCGATGGTGATCGAGTTGCCACCTGATTTCGGGCGCAAGCTGCGCACAGGTGAACCTACCCAAGTGCTGGCAACCGTAGATGGAGCGATCCCCTTCAAGGGGGAAACAGTCGAGGGGTATGTCGCAGGGTTGCACCAGTCGTTTCTCGACGGGCAGTCGAGGACCAAAGGCGAACACGCGGTTGAGATCGCCCGTATTGAGCCCCGGTTTCGCTATAACCAGAGCTTTGAGAGCATTGCAGCGATGGCCCCGGCCATGCCCGCCATCCTGCTGATCATGCTGCCTGCCGTGTTGGCTGCGGTCAGCGTCGCACGAGAGCGCGAGCTGGGCTCGGTCGTCAATTTCTACGTGACACCGACAACGCGGCTCGAGTTCCTGATCGGCAAACAGATACCCTATATCATGATTGCCTACGTGAATTTCCTGTTGCTGGCGGCAATGATTATTTTCGTCTTCGATGTGCCGCTTAAGGGCGATCCTCTGCCTTTGGCATTGGGTGCGTTTTTGTACGTTTGGGCGACGACATCTTATGGGTTGCTGATCGCAACCATGACATCCAGCCAGGTGGCAGCGACTTTTGCCACTGCTATCGCTTCGGTCGTGCCCACCATTCAGTTCTCGGGCCTCTTGCAGCCCGTATCAACGCTTGAGGATGGTGCGCAGCTTATCGGCTCTCTCTGGCCCTCATCCTACTTTCTGCACCTCAATGTCGGGGCTTTCACCAAAGGGCTGGGATGGGAGGCGCTCGCACCGGACATTTTGGCACTTGCCTGCTTCGGGCCGGCATTGACACTGATCGCCGCGCTTTGCCTTCGCGCGCAGGAGAAATGAATGCAGCGATTGTCCTGCATATTCTGGCTTGGCCTGAAAGAAGTGATGAGCCTGCGCCGGGACTGGGTGATGATGGCGCTGTTGGTCTGGTCTTTCACGCTGGCGCCCATGATGGAGGCAACCGGCGTAGCGACCTCGGTCAATAACGCGTCGATTGCATTCTCTGATGAGGACAATTCTCCACTGTCCCGAGCGCTTGCCACAGCATTTTTTCCGCCCGAGTTCCAGCCGGTCGTACAAATCGAACCAGGTAGCGGTCCAGCGCAAATGGACGCCGGAGAATTCATCTTCATAGTTGTTGTTCCACCGGGATTCGAAAAAGACCTGAGGGCAAGGCGCAAGCCTGAAATCCAAGTTCTGATCGACGCCACGGCGATGGAGCAGGCCGGGATCGGTGCCAGCTATATCACCAATATTTTGGGCGCGGAAATTCGCCGCTTTGCAATCGGTGTCGATCTTGTCGATCCACCTCTGGTCGATGTCATCCTAAGAAGCGCTTTCAACCCCAACCGTGATACCGTGCGTTTTGCCGGGATCGTTGCCCTGATCGGACAGATCATGTGGCTTACCACCATTCTGACCGGCGCTGCCATGATCCGAGAAAGAGAGCACGGGACGATTGAGCATCTGCTGGCAATGCCACTGACCCCGTTTGACATTGCAGCAGCCAAGATCTGGGCCAATGCAGCAATTGTCCTGATTGCTGCCAGCCTGTCGCTAACCTTTGTCATGCAGGGTGCGCTGGGAATTGAAATCTCGGGATCAAAAGGACTGTTCCTGTTTGGCACCGCCCTGTTTCTGTTCACCGCGACCGCACTCGGGGTTTTTCTGGCAACGATTGCGCGTTCGATGGCGCAGTTTGCGCTTTTGGTCATGCTAATCGTCCTTCCCATGCTGATGCTGTCCGGCGGAGAGACGCCGGTTGAAGGGCAGCCAGACTGGTTGCAGGTCGGGACGCTACTATTACCATCTCGTCACTATATGGCCGCCAGTCAGGCGATTGTTTTCAAGGGCGCCGGTCTCGAAACAGTTTGGCCAGAGTTCATCTGGATGGCTTTGCTGGGCGCTGTCCTTCTGGCAACAAGTCTGGTCCTCTTTCGGAGGTCTGTTGAGTAATTGAGCCAAACCGGTTCTGATTAATACTCAAGGGCGATTTCACAATGTCGCTGGGATGAGTGATTTATTCATGTGTGACCGGATGCACGGCCTCCGATCATATATAGAACACAAATTTGGATAAGAACGACAATTTTGTGCAGGCCATCAAATCTCCATTCCGGACTCTCGGAAAGATGGGGTTACTCGACCCGAGAAAGCAGCAGAAAAACAGGTAAGAGGTCCTCGAACAATTCTATAGTTCGTTCAATGAGGTTTGGTTCGATAGCAAAGGCAGAGTTGCCCAAATCCGTCCAGACGGTAAAGCCTTTGCGGCGCAATGCCTCTTCGTTTGGATGATCTTTGTTATAACCGGAGGGAACACGTTTCAATTCAGGATCCCCGACCCGGAATCCACGCTTTCGCATCTCAGCGGTTAGCTTGGTCAACTCAGCCCCTTTTGGGCCTTCCATCTCAGTTCGGAAGGCAGCCAACGCTTCCTTTTCATACTGAAACACCCCGCAGCCAAGCGCCAGATCGTCGGGCGAGAGCCCAAAGAACCACATCGGCCGCTGATCCGCTTTCCCGTCCGGACTAAACGCAATATGCAGGTGCGCGTTATAAGGTGTTTTGTCCTTGGAAAAACGGACATCCCGATGAATGCGAAAAACCTTGCTGCTGTGGGTCTGGCCGGTCAGAACACGCAAGGCAGTCGCCATGTCATCCGTGAACTGCCTGCTGGCCTCCTTCAAATGGGTTTCGTAAATTGCCTTGTTGGCTGCAAACCATTCCTTCGTGTTATTGGCTCGCAAATCCCTGAGAAAACCAAGCGCTTCGGGTGAGAAACTTTCAAATTTGGCCATTGCTTTTTCCGTTCAGTCTTTCGCGGGAAGGGCTGCCGCGTGTTCGAGACAAAGGTGCAACCAGCGCAACAAAGCGGCGTCATCGCAATCACTCTCGTCCACGCGGATAAAGCCACCCAGTTTGCGTGAACCGTGAATCACTGCTTGCGCCGTGGGGTCCGCCAGCGCCATGCTTTCGTTTTGCTTGCCCACCCGGAACATGAAACGGCCCAGCCCGTCGTTATGCCGCCGCGCCCCACACAGCATGTTGCCGTTCAAGAAAAAGCAATTGCCACCCATCATACGCTTTTCGGATATGCCCACATGCGCGGCCAAAGCGTCGCGGATGCGGGCGTTGAGGGTCTCATCCACCGGCATCAGCTGGATGCCTCAAGCTGACGGTGGATCGAAGGCGCGAACGGAACATAATCGACGAAGTTTCCGTGGGGCCACATCACGCGCAAGAGCCTGTCGCCCCCATCCCATAGCGGATGGGCACCCGCCCTGAATCGACGCAGGTCAAAAGCAATCGCCAGTGGAATGCACACCCAGACCAATAACGCTGCAAAAACCTGCACGATGTGCGAATATTGTTCCATCTGCGCCCTCCTTTCAGGCAGTTCTCAGGGTCTCATGCTTTCGTAGGTGATCAATGCAAAGCGGGCACCTTGCGGGTCGTTCAGCGTGGCCATGCGCCCGACCCCCGGCATATCCATCGCGGGTTGAAGTACTGTGGCGCCTTTGGCTTCGGCCTTTGCAACACTGGCATCCACATCGGGTACTGTGAAGAAGATCGTCCAGCTTCCACGCTCCTCCGGCATTGGTGAAAAGCCTCCGATAGCGGTCTCGCCCACAACTGCGGCTGAATAACTGGACCCATCCTGCATCGGCATATCGCTGATCGTCCAGCCCAGCACATCCTGATAAAAGGATTTGGCCTTGCTCTGATCCGGCCCGGAATGCCCGATCCATCCTGAATTTCCGACAGCCGTCATCTCAAGTATACTCATAGGTACCTCCGTTGGTTACGCCCGCCACATGCGGGTCTGACCCAAGGACGTACGAGGAGTGTGTGCTCCTACAGGCCCTCTAATTCTTTTTGACTGATTTTGATTTTTTCGTTGATCACGTCGCATTCCAACGTGGTGGGGGAAAGCGCCAATACGGTTTCAAAGGCGGAAATGGCGGCTGTATGATCCCCCGCTTCTTGCAAAAGGCCACCTCGCATCGCGTGAAACCAACGATAGTTGGACAACTCCTGTGACAGCGGGTCCATCGCCTGTAGAGCGTATTGTGGACCGTATAGCTTGGCCTGTGCGGCAATCTGGTTGAGCCGGATCACGGGTGTCGGCTGTAATGCGTAAAGGGCGGCGTAGTGGCTTTCTATTAACGCCCAGTTGGTTTCTTTGGATGAGGCAGAACAGGCATGAGCCGCTGCGATTGCAGCCTGGATGATATAGACCCCGCGGTGGCCAATTCGTTGGGCTTTTTGCAACAGCGATGTAGCCTCGGCGATATTCGAACGATCCCAAAGGTCACGGTTCTGATCGTCGAGAGCGACAAGCTTGCCTTCCTCGTCAATACGGGCCCGGCGCCGGGCGTGTTGAAACAACAATAACGCCAGCAGTGCGGCCTGCTCGCCCATTGCAGGGAACAATGCAACTAGAAGACGGGCAAGCCGGATCGCTTCTCTGCACAGCGTGAGCTTGATTTGCTGCGGCCCGGCCGAGGTCGACCACCCTTCGCTGAACATCAGGTAAACCATTGTCGAGACTTCGCCCAACCGGGCTTGCCTTTCAGCCGGGCTTGGCGCTTCAAAGGCGACCGGGTTATTTGCTATCTTCTTTTTGGCGCGAGTAATACGCTGCTCCATGGTCTTGGATTTGACCAGAAATCCGCTGGCAATCTCATCGACGCTCAGCCCCACGACCACCCGCAAGGCGATGGCGATCTGATCCCGCCGATCCAGTTCCGGGTGACAGCAGATGAACAGCAAGCGCAGGACATCGTCCCGCATCTCGTCAGGGTCGGGTGTTTCCGCCGGCATCGGTTGAAACTCTTCTGCGTGGCGCGACAGGATTGCCACGCGCCGCCGGGATTTGCGTAAATCATCCAGACCCGCATTCCGGGCCGTTGCCAGAAGCCATGCCAATGGATCACGAGGTGCCCCGTCCTGGGGCCAAACCGCCAAGGCTTTCAGGCAGGCGTCGGCAAAGGCCTCCTCTGCAGTGTCCAGATCCCGAAAAACCCGCGTCAGAGCAGCAATGGCGCGCGGGCGTTGTTCAGCGAATGTGGCCTCCAGCCAGTCTGACATGATCTATTCCGACGATATGGCTCCGCCGGCCCAGGCCACAGGCCGAACTTCCAGCCGCGCGACCGGTGAAGAGATCAGTTTTGCATGTTCCAATGCTTCTTCAAGGTCTTTGAAATCAGCGGCGTAAAACCCAAGGAAGTTTTCCTTGGTCTCGGAAAACGGGCCATCGGTGATCAGGGGTGCAGCGCCCTCAGACGCGGCTGGTTCGACCATTACCGCTGACGTTGGCGGCATCAGTTTTATCGACACGAACTCTCCGCGTTCCGACAATACCGTTTGCAGGGCGCGATGGCCCGACATCACTTCGTCCTGGCGATCTTTCGGCAATGCCTCGAACACGCCCGGTTCCCCATAAATTGTAATCGCGTAGATCATTTTCGCCTCCATGCGTTGGTCGCATTGTGCAAGGACGCGCGAGGCCATGCAAATCCGACAACGACCAGAACCGACAAATTGCCCAGATCGCTTTTGTCTGAAAACCCAGCAGTCCGGGCTTCCATTGCCATCCAGTTAACAGGTCGGGGATTTCAAAAAACGGAGCAAAACCGGCACCTTGAAAACCGGTTCCCAGAAAAATGTCCAAATGGTAGGCTGCGAAACTATGGAAAGCCGGCCAAATCGTCGATTAGCAGCCATCTTAGCCGCCGATATCGCAGGCTATTCAAGATTGGTTGGCTTGGATGAAGAAGGCACAATCGACAAGCTGCGCCGGATCCGCGCTGAAGTCATCGAGCCATTGATCGCCGGGTATTCAGGGCGCATTGCGAACACAGCGGGTGACAGTTTTCTGATCGAATTCCCCAGCGCAGTCGATGCGGTTCGCGCCGCCGTCGAGATACAGACCGAACTGTTGAAAAGAAACTCGGATACCGAACCCGACCGCGCAATCGTTTTTCGGATCGGTTTGAATGTTGGCGATGTCGTCTCGAACGCCGACGACATCCTGGGTGATGGTGTCAACGTGGCCGCACGGCTTGAGGCGCTGGCAGAACCAGGTGGGATTATCGCCTCGCAGGCGATTGTCGGATACGCGCGCAACAAGGTGCCCTTCGCCTTTACGCCAATTGGTCCGCAATCGGTCAAGAATATTGCGGACCCTATCGAGGCGTTCCGCGTCGAAACAGATGCGTTGACCCCGGCAGTAAAGCAGAAAACGAAGAAAGCACTGCATTTAATGAAGCTGGCTGCAATCCTGATCGTGTTGGGCGCCGCCGGGTATATCGGGACAAAGACATGGGAAAAGGGTCAGCTGCGCGCTTCTGAGGCGCAGATGGCCTACCCTCTGCCGGATCTGCCCTCGATCGCCGTGCTTCCCTTGACGAATTTCACCAGCGACGCGTCCAACAAGATGTTGATAGATGGCGTTTCCGAGGATCTGATAACGGATTTGTCCCGCATATCTGGGTTATTTGTCATCGCCGGAAACACTTCCTTTGCATTTCGGGACCGCGACATTGATGTGGCAGGTTTTGCCGAGAAACTGGGCGTTCGCTATGTCGTCGATGGAAGTCTTAGACGTAGCGGAGAAGGTTTTCGGGTCAACATCCGCCTGACGGACACATTGAACGGCAGGTTAATCTGGGCGGAACGTTTCGACGGTGAAATCGATGAGATCTTTGATCTGCAAAACAACATTGTACTGGCGATTGCGCACGAGTTGGATGTTCCACTGGACACGGAAAGCCGGATTGCTATCGAAAACATAGAAACTGAAAAGATCGAGGCGCGCGAAGCGTTCCAGCGCGGGTGGGAGCTTTATTCACGCTTCAATGAACAGGACAATCAGGCTGCAATTCCGCATTTTGAGCGCGCGGTCGAACTGGATCCGAATTACGCGCGCGCCTGGGCGATGTTAGCTATGGTGCATTTGCGACCGCACATCTTCCACCACTGGTCAGGCTTTGCGAATGCTGACGAACAGATGCATATTGGGCTGTTCTATAAATACTACCGTGAACTGACGCATCAGGACACCTCGCTCATCCACGTCATCAGGGCAATTGTCGCTCTCAACCTTCCGGATTGGGACAGTGCCGAGGGTGTAAGTCGGGGAACGGAAGAAGCGAGACAAGAAGCCGCAAAGGCCATCGCCCTGCAACCAAGCGACCCAGAATCGCATTTGACAATGGGATGGGCTTTGATCGCGGGTGGCGAGCCAGAGGAAGGGCTGGCGTTTGTGCAGGCTGCGATGCGCCTCGACCCGGAATACCCCAGTCACTATGCGTTATTTCAAGGTGCCGCGCTGTTTGCCATGAATGATCTGACAGGCTCAGAGGCGGTCATTATGTCTGAGCTGGATAGAAACCCGCAGGCAGTTGAGTTGATGCCATTTGCGGCCTCGATCTTGGCCTTAAACGGCGACCGAAATGCCGCAAGGGCAATGATCGAACGATGGCAGAAAGGAGAGAATGAGAGTGTTCTGGATGAAGTTGTACGAGAGTATTTCTTTATCGTGCGATGGATCGGCGAGCATCAGCATTTGAACACCCGCTTGAAAAACGGCCTTCAATTGGCCGCGCTTCCGCCGAGCACCACAGTTGCAAGCCTCAAAGCTGATCTGATGCGCGGAGATGCCAAGGAACAACGTGACGCGGCTCAGTCTTTGGCGCTCTTTGGGGCCGATGCAGCCCCAGCCGTTCCGGAACTGATCATGCTGTTGGGCAGCCCTTCGGTTTTTGTCAGAAAAGAAGCGGCCATCGCCTTGGGTGAAATCGGAGAACAAGCATCCCCCGCATTGCCTGCATTGGAAGCAAACGCAGACGGGTCTTTGTCGGGAAGATTTGCCGCCCGAGCCATTGAACAGATACGCGGAGCCTCACAATAACGACGACTTTGGGCGCTATCGACCACTTGGCTCCTGCTTTTCTGGAGACTGTCGGCTAGAAACACAGGCAGATATCCTTCGTCCCGGTGACCGCAGCCTCACGCAAGTGTTCTGAACGCATTCAGACTTTCGCTGAAATGCTCGATGAACTCCAGTGTTATCAAAGACGGCTGCTTCAGAACCGGGCGTACCAGCGAAAGTGTATGCGGCAAAAACGGCTTGAATGGCCTGTAGCTTAGCCCCCGGTCTGTGTAATGGACAGCGTCCAGTTCGCTGACGATTGAGACACCAACGCCTTTTATGGCCAATTCACATGCCGCCGTGAATTGCCGGACTTCGATATGAGAGTTGAGTGTAACATTGGCCTGCTGAAATGCCTTCGAAAGCCGTCCGAAAAAGTCGCTGTCGCGCCGCGTATGTATGATGTTCTCATCTGCAAGATCGGATGGCGTCACCTCCGAGAGGTTCTCAAGCGCGTGATTTTTCGGGAATACGCAAACCGTGCGCACATCTACATTTCTGCTTTCGACCCCCGGATGACCGTTAAAACCATCGGTGATTCCAAAGTCATATTGTTCGCCAACCATCCATTCCAATATCCGTTCCGGCCTGTCCGGTTCGATCGTCATGGTGACACCTGGCCGGTCTTTCAGAAAACTTGCCACAACATCCGGCAGATGGCTGGTGGCAAAACCGGGAAGGCAGGCGACGCGGATATGCCCGGCTTTTCGCTGCGTGATATTCTGACTGGCGTCTGATATCTGCTTCATCAATTCCAGAACTCGGTCCACGCTGGGTTGCAGATAGCGAACTTCCTGTGTCGGAACCAATCGGCCCTTGCGGCGATCAAAAAGTTGAAAGCCAAACGATTTTTCAAGATCCGACAGCAACCTGCTGACAGCTGGTTGGCTCACCCCCAAATCGGCGGCCGCTGCTGTGACCGAACCATTGGTGGTCACCGCCATAAGCGCTTCCAGTTGCCGAATTCTCAAAGTTTGTCTCATTGCAGACCCAGTTCCGCTTTTTCATTCACGTCTATAACATTGCATTATGTTTTTTGCCAATAAGTAGGGCTTGAATTATATTTCTGTAACGGTAACGTCGTGAAATCGTCATGTGTGTCGAATACGCGTTGCGGTCGTCACTCAACGAAGCATCAAACCTGATGCATGGGAGGAATCATGAAAAAGAATTTGCTTGGCGCTCTTGCCGTTACAACTGCCTTGTCACCCTTGGCGGCAATGGCGCAAACCGAAGTTCAATTCTGGCATGCCTTCACCGGCCGCCTTGGCGAACTTGTCAAAGCGCAGGTTGAAGAGTTCAACGCCAGTCAGGATGAGTTTGTCGTGGTCGAAAGCCACAAGGGCAACTATTCGGAAACCCTGAACGCTGGCATTGCCGCGTTCCGTGCTGGCGAACAGCCACACATCCTGATGGTTTTCGAAGTTGGCACCGCAACGATGATGTCGGCGAAAGGCGCGATCAAGCCGGTCTACGAAGTCATGGCTGAAAGTGGCGCGTCTTTTGATCCCGACGCCTATATCGGTGCGGTGAAAGGTTACTACACCACCACCGACGGAGATATGTTGTCGCTGCCGTTCAACTCTTCCACGCCGGTCTTGTGGGTCAACCGAGATGCCATGCAGGCAGCAGGCGTTGATCCCGACACCGACCTGTCGACTTGGGAAAAGGTTGGCGACGTTCTGGAGCAACTCAAAGCCGGAGGCGAGGACTGCCCGCTGGTGACGGCATGGCAAAGCTGGATCCACCTGGAAAACCTGTCTGCGTACCACAACGTTCCGTTTGCATCGCAGGACAATGGTTTTGCCGGTCTGGACACAGAACTGATGCTGAACGGCCCGGTACAGGTCGCGCACCTAAGCGCCATGGGCGACTGGGCCAAGGATGGTAAATTCATCTATACCGGTCGCAGAAATGAAGGCGGCGCAAACTTCCGGGCGGGTGAGTGTGCCTTGTTCACCGAAAGCTCGGCCGGGTATGCCGGGATCAAAGCCGAGGCCGAGTTCGACTTTGATGTGCGTCCGCTGCCGTATTGGGAAGCGGTCACAAGCGAGCCTCAAAACACCATCATCGGCGGTGCATCGCTTTGGGTGATGGAAGGTCATGATCCCGAAGAATATAAAGGCGTTGGTGAGTTCCTGAGCTTCTTGTCCTCGTCCGACGTTCAGGCGGCATGGCACCAGAATACCGGCTATCTTCCGATTACCGCAGAAGCCGGTGAAGCGACCCGTGCAGCCGGTTTCTATGATGAAAACCCGGGCACCGATATCGCTGTGATCCAGATGACCGCGAAAGAGCCGACAGCAAACTCGAAAGGTCTGCGTCTGGGATCGTTCGATCAAATCCGCGGTATCATCGATGAGGAGCTTGAGGCCATCTGGTCCGGCGAGAAATCCGCCCAGGAAGCCATGGACAGCGCAAAAGAACGCGGTGACGCGCTTCTGCGCAGGTTCGAATCGGCAAATCAATAAACCTCTGAAATCCGGTGCGGGCTCGGCAGAGCCCGCATCCACTTTTCTCGGCGAGTCATCAGGATGGAAAAACGCGTCACATTTCGCGGCTGGCTGTTGCCATTGGCGCTGATCGCCCCACAGGTCGTCATTTCTGCCGTATTCTTCTTCTATCCCGCTGCACAAGCTGTATGGCAGTCGCTGTTCATCCCAGATCCGTTCGGGTTGTCGTCCAAGTTCGTCGGTCTGGGCAATTTTGAATTTCTGCTAAGCGACAAGTTTTATCGCGCATCCTTCGTAACCACGGCGGTGTTTTCGACGCTTGTTACGCTCTGCTCCATGATCCCGGCCCTGTTTCTGGCAGTCATTGCAGATCGGCTGATCAAAGGATCCGGAGCTTATCGGACGCTGCTGATTTGGCCTTATGCAGTCGCTCCGGCGGTTGCAGGTGTGCTCTGGCTGTTCATGTTCAACACGCGCGTCGGTGTCGTGTCGTGGTATCTTGGACAGCTGGGCTATGACTGGAACCACGTCTTGAATGGCACCGAGGCGATGGGGCTTGTGGTTGTCGCTTCGGCCTGGGGGCGCATCAGTTATAACTTTTTGTTCTTCTTCGCCGCACTCCAGTCGGTTCCGCGGTCGGTCATCGAGGCCGCCGCGATCGATGGCGCACGGTTCTGGCGCAGGTTTTTCACGATTGTCCTGCCGTTGCTGTCACCGACAGCGTTTTTCCTGCTTGTTGTGAATGTGGTCTATGCGTTCTTTGAAACTTTTGGCGTGATCCACACAATCACCGGCGGCGGGCCGCAGCAGGCCACGACCATTCTGGTCTACAAGGTGTTTTCAGACGGGTTCGTCGGTCAGGATCTGGGTTCGTCTTCGGCGCAATCGGTCATCTTGCTGATTGTCGTCGGCCTGCTGACCGTCATTCAGTTCAAGTACGTGGAAAAGAGGGTGCATTACTGATGGCAGCCCAACAGCACGGAATGGTCGAAAAGCGCGGAGCGGGTATCTGGCTGACACATGCCCTGATGATCCTAGGCGTTCTGGTCATCTTCTTCCCGATCTGGCTGGCATTTGTTGCCTCAACCGTTACCCAGCCGGAAGTTGTATCACCGCCCATGCCGCTTTTGCCGGGCGATCAGTTCTGGGAAAACTACAAGGCAGCGCTGTTTTCCGGCGTGAATGTCCCCGTCGCAACGATGCTGTTCAACAGCCTTGTGATGGCTATCGGGATTGCAGTTGGAAAGATCATCATTTCACTGCTTTCGGCTTTTGCAATCGTCTATTTCCGATTTCCCGGTCGAACAACGTTCTTTTGGCTGATCTTCCTGACCCTGATGCTGCCGGTTGAAGTGCGAATCGTTCCGACGTTCGAAGTTGTCGCCGGGTTCGGCATGCTCAACAGCTATTACGGACTGATCTTTCCGCTGATCGCCTCGGCCACGGCGACCTTCCTGTTCCGTCAGTTCTTTCTGACAATCCCGGACGAGCTGGCCGAAGCTGCGCGTGTGGATGGTGCCCGGCCGATGCGGTTTTTCATCGACATCGTCGTACCGATGAGCCGGACAAACATCGCGGCACTGTTCGTCATCCTGTTTATCTATGGGTGGAACCAGTATCTGTGGCCGCTGCTTATCACCACCGACCCTGAAATGAACACCATTGTGATGGGCATCAAGCAGATGTTCCCGTCTGGCGATGATGTGGCTGATTGGCCCGTCATTATGGCGACGTCCATTCTGGCGATGATCCCACCGGTCATCGTGGTGGTGTCGATGCAAAAGCTTTTTGTCCGCGGCCTTGTCGATAGCGAGAAATAACAAATGGCAACAGTAACCCTGGAGAATGTCAAAAAGAGTTTTGGCCCGACAGATGTCATACATGGCATCGACATCCACATTGAAGATGGCGAGTTCATTGTCATCGTCGGCCCTTCGGGCTGCGGAAAATCCACTCTGTTGCGGATGGTGGCAGGGCTTGAGACCGTGACTTCGGGTGAAATCCGGATTGGTGAGGAACGGGCCAACGAAAAAGAGCCGATGGATCGCGACATTGCCATGGTGTTCCAGAACTATGCGCTCTACCCGCATATGTCGGTCCGGCAGAACATGGGCTATGGCCTGAAGATCGCAGGGTTGCCCAAAGCCCAGATTGATCAAAAAGTGACCGAGGCGGCCAGGCTATTGCAGCTTGAACCATTGCTGGATCGCAAACCCAGACAATTGTCAGGCGGCCAACGTCAGAGAGTGGCTATGGGTCGCGCGATTGTCCGCGAACCTGCGGTTTTCCTGTTTGACGAGCCTCTTTCGAACCTGGATGCCAAGCTTCGCGTGCAGATGCGGCTTGAGATTCGTGAGCTTCAGGAAAAACTGGGGATCACGTCGCTTTATGTAACCCACGATCAGGTTGAAGCCATGACAATGGCCGACAGGATGATCGTCATGAACGGCGGTATCGCCGAACAGGTAGGCACACCGCTAGAGGTATACGAAACACCAAGAACCCTGTTTGCGGCGCAGTTCATCGGCAGCCCCGCGATGAATGTCTTTGAGGCCCGACGTGAAAACGGAACCGTCATGATTGGTGAGGTCGCGGTTGGTTCGTCACAGGGCCCTGATACTGCCTTCAAGCTGGGGGTACGACCCGAACATCTTTTGCTGGATGACAATGGCCCGATTGAGGCCACGATTCAGATGGCCGAGCCACTGGGGGCAAACACGCTGTTGCACGGTCAACTGACCGGCTCGGGCGATTCGATCACGATCAGCCTTCCGGGTGTGCATCCGATCGAAGGACGGCATCCGAACATGCGGTTTTCTGTGTCCTCAAACCATATGCATCTGTTTGACCGCTCCACCGGTGAAAGGCTGGAAGGCTGATGGCATTTCCTCAGGTCGAGGCTTTCCGGGGGGGCGACAACCTGATCCGCATCGTAGGCCACCGGGGTGCGCGAGGCGTTCTGCCTGAAAACAGCATGATTGGCTTCGACTTTTCGCTGTCCATTGGTGTGCCGCTTCTGGAGTTTGATGTTGTCCTCTCGGCTGACGACATCCCTGTCATTACCCATAATCACCGGCTGCACGCCCCCAGTTTTCGCGATGCTGACGGCCCGTTTCTGACCGGGGAAGAGCCAAAGGTTTCTACCCTGACGTTTGAGCAGATTCAGAAGTTCGATATCGGGCGATTGGATGGGAATACTGCCTATGGTCGGCGTTTTCCTGATCAGGCACAAATGGATGGCGTTCGCGTTCCAAGGCTGCTTGACCTGCTGGACCTGGTAAGTGATCCCCAACATAGCGATGCCTGTCTGATGCTCGAGCTCAAATCGGACCCCGATTTGGCCCATGACGCGTGCTACAGAGAGACGTTTGTCAGTCTTGTCCTGCAAGAAGTTCGTTCCAAGGCCCTGTCGTCACGCGCGGTGCTTCACAGTTTCGACTGGAATCTGTTGGAAGAATGTCAGCGGCAAGCACCGGATATGCCTTCTTCTTATCTGACCCAACTTCCCGAAAACGCCGAGGATGTTGGGGAGGATTCTTCCAAAGCAGTCTGCCCGGATTTTCGCAGCTGCGAGGGCGATATTCCGCGATTGGTCAAGCAAGCGGGCGGCTCACTGTGGTGCCCGTATTATGCGGATGTAACTGCCGAAAACGTCGAACTGGCCAAAGATTTGGGCCTTTGCGTCGCGGTTTGGACGGTCAATGACCCTGATGACATTGCCAGAATGATCGACCTGCGTGTGGATGCCATTGTTTCTGATTATCCGGGTCGGGTTCAAAGGCACTTGTCTGACCGGGGTATGAGGTGGCGCTAAATCGTCCTGAAGGCCGGGGCTGAATGCCTCGCCCTTCAGTTTATTAAATTTCCTTCGTAAGGGCAGAGAATCGTTAGAACAGTTGCAAATCCTTCGCGCCGCTTTGGATTTCAGCAAAATTCGGCATGTTCTGGATCGAAACAGGTGCAGGCTTCGTGCCCGGCATCGCAACTGTCGGCTTCGCCACGTTCGCCATTCCAAAGACCGGTTTTTCCAGCTCACCCCGGATATCGCGCAGCAGCGTTTTATGATCCGGCATCGCTTTGATTATCTGCGCAAGGTCCTCTTTTGCGCGCTTCATGCCCTGGAACCAAATCACTTTCTTCAACGGCCGCAAACGATCACGAATGCCGGTGCCGTAACCCGTATCATAGACCTGTTTACCCAACAGAACCGTCTGATAAACGCGATGGTCGAACAGCGTGGCAAATTCCACATCGTGATCCATCGGCAGACGGTGCTGCCACAACTCCAGATTCTCGGCCAGCCGATCCGGTATCTTCATCTCTGTCCGCGCGTCGATCCAATAGGGATCATCCTTTCGGTTGCCCAATCGGTAGTGCAGGCAGATGAATTCCAGAACCTCGTTATAAAGCTTGTCCATCTGCCGGTTGTATCTTGCCCGCAGTGACGGGGCGACGTCGCGCGTCGGCAAGTGTTCTGCAAACCAGCGTACTGCGTGGTCGATCATGTGGATCGCGGTACTTTCCAACGGCTCGATAAACCCACCGGACAGACCAATTGCCACGCAATTCTTGACCCAGGCATTGCGCACGCGCCCGACGCGCATCGGGATTACACGCGGCGTCAAACCCTTGCCGCTGTCACCCAGCCATTCAAGATATTCGTCGGCCGCCTGATCATCCGTTCGATGCGCCGAGGAGAACACATAGCCCGTACCCACTCGATTGTAGAGCGGCACCCGCCACGTCCACCCCGCGCCCAGCGCGGTCGACCGCGTGAGGCTTTCGATTTTATTGGGATTGCGGTGTTCAACCTGCAACGCCATGGCGCGGTCATTGGGCAAATAGTCCGAATAATCCAAAAACGGCTCGCCCAGTGCCTGATTGATGATCAGGCCGCGGAACCCGGTACAATCGATGACCATTTCGATGTCATGACGGCCCGCGCGCTCAAGCATCAGATGGCTGACGTTGCCTTGTTCATCCAGCTCGACCTTCTGTACCTCGTCCTGGATATGCTCGACGCCGCGCTTTGTGCAGACCGTGGTAAGCATACCCGCAAACTTCACCGCATCCAGATGATAGGCATAGCCAAAACGCTGTTCAAACTCGGGCTGACCCAGCTGCCGCGCGCCTTTGCACAGACGTCCCAGATGATCGTGGGGCGAGATGGACTGTGTAAAGTCCCGCTCTCCGTTGCCAAAGCGCAGGAAATACTCGGCGGCGTCCAACCCTTCCAGCATCTGGCCATGGGCAAAGGGGTTCACGTAATCGATGCGTTTTCCTTTGGGGTCTTTGTTCCAGTTGCAGAACTTCACACCCAGCTTGAAGGACGCGTTTGTCTCGCGGAAAAAATCCCGTTCGGAAATGCCCGCCTGACGCAGCGTGACCGGCATGCGCGGCACCGTAGCCTCACCAACACCCACGGTCGAGATATTGGGGCTTTCGATCAGGCAGATATGTGGTCGGTCTTTTGTTGCTGAAGTGCGTGAAAACACCATGTCCAGGATCAACGCGGTCATCCAGCCTGCCGTGCCGCCACCTACGATGGTGATTTTGCGCAAACGATTGTTCATATTCTTCTGTCCCCATTGGTTTTGAGGACTATATCAAGTTTCCGACGCTTATCTAGGCTCTGCCATTATGTGCTTTTGACCCAGCTTTGAACATATCCCTGTACTGATCGCGCAAAATGTTCTTTTGGACTTTACCCATCGTATTGCGGGGCAATTCATCCAGTTGAATAAGCATTCGGGGATGCTTGAACCGCGCCAGGCTGTCGCGCACTGCGCCCATGATCGCGTCGAGATCCGGAGACTGCCCGGGTTCCGCTACAATCAGGCCCAGCACGGTTTCACCGAAGTCGGGATGCGGCACGCCGATCACTGCGCTCTCGAGAACACCGGTCTGGCCGTCCAGAACCAGTTCAATTTCCTTGGGGTAGATATTATAGCCACCCGAGATGATCAGGTCCTTGTTGCGCCCGACGATATGGACATACCCATCTTCGTCGATACGCCCAAGATCACCGGTGATAAAGAACCCGTTTTCGCGCAGCTCGGCAGCCGTCTTTTCCGGCATCTGCCAATATCCCTTGAATACGTTCGGGCCACGCACTTCGATCTCGCCGATTTCACCCTGCGGCAAAGGGTTACCATCTGCATCGCATATCTTCAGTTCGACCCCCGGCAAAGGAAACCCGACCGTGCCCGCGCGACGTTCGCCGTCATAGGGGTTCGAGGTGTTCATATTGGTTTCAGTCATGCCATAGCGTTCTAGGATACGATGCCCGGTACGCTCTTGAAATTGTGCATGGGTATCCGCCAGCAATGGGGCCGAACCCGATACGAACAAGCGCATATGTTTGGTCAGCTCGCTGGTAAAACGCGCGTCTGCCAACAGGCGCGTGTAGAAGGTCGGCACGCCCATCATCGACGTGGCGTCGGGCATCCTGTCAATGATCTGATCAGGGTCGAATTTTGGCAGCCAGATCATGCTTCCGCCGACAGCCAGAATGATATTGGTGGCCACAAACAGCCCATGCGTGTGAAAGATCGGCAGCGCGTGCAACAGAACGTCTTCCGACGTAAACCGCCACTCTTTGACCAGTGTCCGCGCATTGGACAACAGGTTGTTCTGGGTCAGCATCGCGCCCTTTGAACGTCCGGTGGTGCCCGACGTATAAAGAAACGCTGCCAGATCCTCACCATCCCGATCCACAGTCGCAAAGCTGTCTGGCATTGCTGCCGCCAGATCCATCAGCGAGCCCGAGCCATCCGCATTCAGCGTTTCCACCCTGCCCCCAAAACGCTCGGCAATCGGGGTCAGTTGGTCTTTGCTTCGGCCATCGCAGACAACAAGTGACGCGCCGCTGTTTTCGATGAAATACGTCAGCTCGTCCACGGTATAGGCGGTGTTCAGCGGCAGGAAAACCAGACCGGCCTGCGCACATGCCGCGTAAAGCGCCAGCGCCTCAGGCGATTTTTCGACCTGAGCCGCAACGCGGTCCCCGGGTCTTAGACCCAGTTGCGTGGCCACATGGGCGATCCGGGCGGCTGTGCTCAGAAAGTTTCGATAGGTGATGGTCGTCCCGTCTGTCAGGTTCAGGAAAGCCGTATCTTTGCCGGCGTGAATGCCAAACAGATCATCATAGAGAGGGTTAGCCATGTTCGATCCTCCGTTTCCCCAGCCATAACGGCGAAGCGCTTCTCAGGGGAAGGTTCAACTATGTCACACTGCGCTTTTGCTTGCAGTTCAATGTCTGGGCGCGTCGCTTTTACTGCACGGCGCGAGTTGCAGCTCGGAACCCGTGGTGTGTAAAGCCTTTCAACGCCTCTGCACATTTTCTGCTCGAAAACCCTATGAAGGCTGCGGATACGTCGCGCCAAAGATGCAAGCGCCGCAGGCAATCTGCCGGGAAAGGAAACCTGTAAGCAGGAGACGGGACATGAGGCAGAAACTGACAATTCGCGGCGTGCCGGACAGCATCGTGCTGGACGCGTGGTGGCTGGGAAAGATGGACGAAGTCCCCCGATGGAGAGGCAACAGACGACAGCAGAGTGGTTCTCTGATGTCTACTCTGAAAATGCGCCATGCAATCCCGCTTCTTGCATCGCTGGTGGCGCTTGCTGATTGGTTGTTTTGGGAACAGCCGCTAGGCATTTCTGTCTCAGTCTTCGCGCTGGTCTTGTCCGCCGCGATCATGGCGATGAAACCCCGGCGTGCGACTGCAAAGGAGTGGTCAATAGCCGCCGCATTTGCCTTGATCACCAACCTGCCGGTGGCCATCGATTTGCAGCTTCTATCATTATTGTTCAGCCTCGCAGGTTTAGTCAGTCTGGCCACCTGGGCGCTATTCGGTCAGGCTGTAAACGAACGTCTGCTGCTGCGAACCGCCCTGCGACTGCCTTCCATCGGTGCGACGCTTTTGCTGCGCGACACATGTCGCACCGCGGTGGCCGCCGATCTTGGGTCCGACAGACGCCGCCACGCAGCATCGCTGGCCTTGCCCCTGCTATTGGGTGCGGTCTTCCTTGCGTTGCTGGCCGCCGCCAATCCGGTGCTGGAAGACCTTCTGGCCGAGCTGGACCCAAGTCTCCTGTTCGAAGGGTACTTCTGGCTGCGACTTCTGTTCTGGAGCGTGATGGCCTCGCTGCTGTGGCCGTTCCTAAACCTCAGCGAACCATGGCTGGGCGGCATTGCCCGCCCCGCCACCATGCCAAAGACAGGCCCAAGCCGGGCCGCATTTCTGATCAATCCAATCTCGGTGCGCAATTCGCTGTTACTGTTCAACCTGATGTTCCTTGTACAAACCGTGATGGACCTTGGTATCCTGACCGGGGGTGTATCCCTGCCTCAAGGGATGAGCTATGCCGCTTATGCCCATCGGGGCGCTTATCCGCTGGTGGTTACGGCCCTGTTGGCGGGCGTATTCACTCTGGTCACTCACAGCATGATCGGTGCGGACCGGACGTTGCGCATTCTGATCTACACGTGGTTGGCGCAGAACGTGTTCCTGGTGATGACAGCTGCTATCAGGCTGCATCATTACGTCGACGCCTATGCGCTTACCTATTTGCGGGTGGCCGCCTTTATCTGGATGGCACTGGTTCTCACCGGATTGCTGCTGACCGTGGTGCAAATCCATCGCGGCTTCGATACAATCTGGCTTCTGCGGCGTTGTTTTGCAGCGCTTCTGGTAGTCTTGTATACTTGCAACTTTGTGAATTTCGCATCAGTCATTGCCAGCTATAATCTGAGCCACGGCAGCGCTCTGATGCAACAGGACACTGGTTACATATGCAGCCTTGGTGCTGATGCTTACCCAGCAATCCGTGATCATGAAACCAGAACCGGACAGCAAGTCTGTGACGCGTGGATGCGATATGATCTGAAAAAGGATGCAATCACCAACTGGCGCGAATGGGGCTTTCGGAGATGGCGGATACAAGCCTATTATCGGCAGCAGAGTTGAAGGACCCCATTTGATGCCTGCACGCATTCTTGTTGTCGACGATGATCCGGATATCCTTGAGGTAACAAGGTTCGCGATTGAAAAGGCAGGCTATGCGCCACTTCTGGCCAGCGACGGCCTGACCGCGCTTGATACAAACCGCCAGGAAAGCCCCGATCTGATCGTGCTGGATATCGGGCTGCCCGAAAAGGATGGTCTGGAAGTATGCAGGGAAATCCGCAAATCCTCGGACGTGCCGATCCTGTTCCTGACCGCCCGCGATGACGAGGTCGACCGTATCGTCGGGCTGGAGCTGGGCGCCGATGATTATCTGACGAAACCCTTTTCCCCACGCGAATTGGTGGCCCGGATCAAGGCCATTCTGAAACGCAGCGCTCCGACACCTGCCCAGCCCGATCCGGTGTTGTCGCAAGGCAGCCTGCACCTGGATGCAGAGCGTCACCTGTGCAGGTTCGCTTCAACGCCCGTGACGCTGACCGGTTCGGAATTTCGGCTGCTGGCAACTCTGATGGCCCGTCCCGACCGTGTTCTGTCAAGGGCGCAGCTGATCGATGCGCTTTACGGCTACAACATCCACGTCTCGGACCGCACCATTGACAGCCATATACGCAATGTCCGTGCCAAGCTGGCCCAGGCCGGCTGTGCCGAAGGGATCGTGACCATTCACGGTGTCGGCCTCAGGATGGGTGCATGCACGCCCGGCTGAACCGCAAATGGCGCCCCAGATTGTGGACCATCGTTCTGCTGGTGCTGGGCATTGTCCTGTGCCTGCCCTTTGCCGGGCTGATCCTGTTCCGTTTTTACGACAGTCAACTGGTGCAACAGACCGAAGAAAGCCTGCTGACACAGGCTGCGGTCATGTCAGCGGCGTATGCCGAGCTTTATGCAGATGCAGCCGGGATCAAGCCGCCCCGCCCGAGTGCAATCTCAACCGAGCACGCGGTGTTCCCATCGCTGTCGGTCAATCGCGAAACGGTTCTGCCGCCGCGCCCGGACGCGCGACCGGCAACCGTTCGACCCGGTTCGGTTTATCAGGCCATCGCCGCCCCACTTAGCCGCATCGCCAACGCTGCCCAGGCGCAAACCCTTGCGGGTTACCGGATGCTGGACGTCGATGGGAACGTGTTTGCCGGTACTGCGGAAATCGGCCAAAAGCTGGGCCATGTTGACGAGGTTCGCGAGGCCCTTTCAGGGAAAACCGTCTCGGTCGCGCGCACCCGCGTGCGAGAGGATGCAACGCCTGCGCTTTATACCCTCAGCCGCGGTGCCCGCGTGCGCGTTTTCGTGGCGATGCCAGTGTTCGTGGATCAGACCCTTATCGGGGCGGTTTACCTAAGCCGTACCCCGAACCATATTTTCCGCTTTCTGTACGGCGAACGTTTCAACCTTGCCAAAGCCGCGGCATTTGTTGCTTTGTCCACGGCGCTAATCGGGTACGTGTTCTGGCGGTTCATCACCCGGCCGATCCACCTGTTGATCCAGCGCAGCCAGATGGCGGGCCACGGTGGTCAGGCATGGGAACCACCAGACCAGCTTGGCACGCGGGAAATTGCGGATCTGAGCCAGAGTTTTCAATCGCTGACGGAACGCTTGCAGGACAAGCAGGACGGATTGAAAACGTACACCGCCCATGTCACCCACGAGCTGAAGTCACCCCTCACCGCCTTGAAAGGCGCGGCAGAGCTGCTGCGCGACGATGATTTGTCACCAGCGCAGAAACACCGCCTGCTGGACACTGTAGAAAAGGGCGGAAAGCGGATGGAGGATCTGCTGGCCAACATGCGCGCCTTCAGTCTGGCCGATCAGAGCGCCATTAACGGTACATGCTGTCTGAACGACATCACTGAACAGGTCTTCCAGACTTTCCCCGCGCTTGCGATCAAGACTGAGAACGATCACCTGCCCTTGCCCGTCGCGGCACCCACCTTGCACATCATATTGACACATATGCTCGAGAACGCTCAGCAACACGGCGCGCAGAATGCCGTGCTGACAGCCTATCAAAACGACGGTGTCGTCTGTCTAAGAATTGCGGATAATGGCCCCGGTATCAGTGAAGGGAACAAGGACAAGATTATGCAGCCCTTCTTTACAACAAAAAGAGAGGCCGGTGGCACGGGTATGGGCCTGAATATTGTCAAAGCGACCATGGAAGCAATCGGTGGGCAACTCAGTGTTGTACCAAGCAATCAAGGCGCTTGTTTTCTTCTCACCTTCAACTAGCTGGGCGAGATGCAAACTTAATAAACGGGAGGGAACTCAACATGCGCAAGTTGCAGGCACAGGGCATTCACCACATCACCCTGACTGGTGCAGACCGGCAAACGTCAATAGACTTCTGGGAGGGTCTTCTCGGGTTTTCGCTTATCTTCGATCAACCCAACCTGGACGATCATTCACAGGGTCACCTGTACTTTGCCGCGGGTAACGGTCAGACGATCACGGTGTTCACCAATGAAGATCGGAAACCGTCCGGCAGTTTGCTCAGGGATCAGGTTGGCGCGGTTCATCATCTGGCCTTCGCGGTGTCCCGTTCAGTTCTCATGCAGGTCGAGGAACGGCTCGACGAGAGGGGTATCAAGCATACACCAATCAAAGATCGGGGATTCATGAACTCGATCTATTTCCACGACCCCTTGGGATTGAGGATCGAACTTGCGAGTTACCGCTTTGAGCCACCTGAAGGTGCGACTCACGGTGACGTTCTGGCCGAAGCGCACAGGCTACGCGTTGAACGCGGTGATCTTGCGATTGCTGACGTCCACCTTGCCGATGCGATCGAGAATATCGTCTCGGAGCGTACTCCACGGATGTAGCCTTCTTGTCGTTTACCCTGAGCGGTGGGCATCGCGACCCCTACAATCGAAACCGGCAAAGTCGATTGATTGATCTAACACCTCTTCAGGGGTCTTCTTCACGCAAAAGACCTAATCGGGAAGCGTGGCCGCCGTGAGTGACCGCAGGAATTCGGCAATGTCAGACACCTCTTGTCGGCTTACCGCGCGATTGGTGAACATGTCAGTATTCCGCCCTGGAATCGTGCCTTCAACGCTCGCGGCTACAATGCGAATGTCTGCCAAAGGGTCATCGCTCAGGGTGCGTCCCAACTGAGATACGGCCATAACTCTGATCGCCTCTTCCAGATCGCTTACCGAGCCATTGTGGAAATAGGGCGCGGTCAGCGCGACATTGCGCAGGGAGGGCACGCGAAACCTGCCGGGACGCTCATCAAGAACCAGATCGTATTTATCCAGATAGGGATTGCCGTCCCAAAACACCGGGAATGCTCGGTAAATCCCAAGTGGCTTTTCAGTGCCCGCCGCAGAGAACATGGGATCGACATGACAATTTCGGCAACCGATCTTGTCGAAAAGCACCAGACCACGCAAAGCTGCCTGGGAGAGCGCCTCATCCTCGCCTTTCACAAAGCGATCATAAGGCGTATCGGGCGTGACAAGTGTACGTTCGTAAGCCGCGATCGCGCGGGTGATATTGCGGATGGTAATCGAGCTTTCGCTCGCAAATGCTGCGTCAAAAAGCGGTCCGTAACGTGGGTCCTCTTTGACCCGCTCTTCAACTGCGCTGAGGGTGGGCATCGACATCTCGACCGGGTTGACGAATGGGCCTTCGGCCTGATCTTCGAGCGAGGATGCGCGCCCGTCCCAGAACAGGCGGCTCAGAAACGCGGCGTTGTAAACCGTAGGCGCATTCCGATCCCCGGTTTGACCAAGATGCCCCGTCGAATAAGGGGCATTGTCGTCGCCGCCATCTGCGAGCGAGTGGCAAGAGGCGCAAGACAGATCGCGCGCAAGCGACAGGTTCGTGTCATTGAACAGGATACGGCCAAGCGCGACTTTCTCAGGGGTTGTCCGGTTCCCCGATGGATCATGTGGTTTTTCGGGCAGCGCACGCCAAGCGCGAAAACCTGATGGGTTTGCCGGGACGGCAAGTTTATCCGAGGCATCTCCTGAAAAGGTGAAGAACTCCTTGGTTGTATCACGCATGGCGTTTCCGGTAGCAGCCATCGCGTGGGTGTCCGTGAGCGAAAGCACCGTCATGATAACGACCTTGATGCCGATGGCGAGTACACCCATCCCTAGCCCGCCTGAAAGCAGCAAGCGGGACGGGATCGTCAGGTTGGCGCGTTTGCCAAGCTCATTGGCAACAAGCCCAAGGGCTGCAACCCCTAACAGAAACCCGACGATAAGGGTCGGCAGGGTAACACTGGATGTAAGGGTCATGGTCGCACTCCTTCCTTGATGAAATAAATAGGAGGGATTATATTTATTTTGAAATAAGTATCGCAAATGACACTGATAAAGTATTGGAATAACCAGTGAAGCTGCGCCATCTAGAGTTTGCCCGCGAGATTGCCAGAACAAAGTCCTTCAGCCATGCGGCTGAAATCTGTAATGCAACGCAACCCACTTTATCGAACGCACTTGTGCAGCTTGAAGAAGAGCTCGGGGCGAAGATTTTCCACCGGACAACCCGGGCCGTCGACCTGACCCCTTTTGGCGCCTATATCCTTCCCTATCTCGAGGCGATCCTCGACGCCCGTGACGAGATGAGCAAGGTTTGCGAAAGCTATCTCTACCCTGAGCACAAAGTTTTGCGCATCGGTTTGTCACCCCTGGTCGATATGAAGCTGCTGAACGACGTGATCCAACCCTACCGCGCAGAGAATCCCGAAGTGACCATCTACTTCAAGGAGTGCCTTCTGGATGATCTGTCGGGCAGGCTTTCGAATGGATCGGTCGATATCGCCATCGTTCCCCGCGACATGATCGAGCCAGGGTGGAGCCATCTGAAATTGTACAGCGATCCTCTTTACTACATCCCGAGCGATGGGGTTGATCTACCCGAGAAAGGTGCAATCGAGATTTCGATGCTGCCAGAGAGCCCAATCATCATGACTGGCGGCGGTTGCGGGTTGAACCGGTCATTGGAAATACTCTTTGCCCAGAACGCCGAGAATTTCACACATTATCCAGGTGCAGCGATCAGCTATCCCGTGATCGAGCAATGGGCCAGTATCGGGATCGGCGCTGGCGTTTTGCCGCGCGCCAAGCTGACCACCTCGGTCGAGCATGCACATCGTTTGATCGCGCATGACGGATCATCGGCAGTATTCGAGTTTCACTGGGTTTGGAAACCAGACCTGGCGCTTACTCCACATATCTCAAAGTTTCATGACCATATGCAGCGACGTGTACCGCACCTGGTGAAGGGCCGTATTTAACGGGCACTGGCAGAGGTTCGGGAAGCCTTCATAAGGTCAGTTCGTCAGGCTGATTGCGTGTTTTCCGAAAAGCATCTGAAAAGGTTGCAGCCAGAGAATGGTCCTTTTCCCGTACTTGGTTCGACAACCAAGCGCGAAAAACTGAATACGGTCTGGCAACGGCGCATTTTGCGGGTCTTGTGGTCAACGGCAGTCAGTTCACCCTATATATTTGAGTTATACATGTATCTCATTTTTTAATCTGATTTCTGTATTTATGCGAGCGATGCTAGCCCTAGATCATCCTTTGGTTCCAAACAGGAGAAATCAAAAATGGCCTTTGGAAGATTGAAAGCCCCCTTGATCGTAACTGCCTTGGCGATCAGTTCCACGAATGCCCTCGCAGGTGGATTGAGCGATGCCGAAGTCATCGGCATTTACGCGCAGGTGAACAGCTTTGACATAGAAACGGCCCTATTGGGTGAGTTGCGCGGACAGTCCGAAGAGGTTCGCGCGCTTGGCAGGATGGTATCGGGTGATCATTCGGGCGTGCGTGCGACAGTCCATGAAATTGCCTCGAACCTGGGAATTGTCCCGGTTCTTCCGCCATCCCGGATCCAAGCCGCAATGGATCACGACAAGGTCACAACAGCCCTGCGGGCAGCCGACCCAGCCGAATTCGACGCTCTTTACCTCAAGCATGAAATCGCGTTTCACCGCGCCGCAATTGATGCTGTGAATGGCGCGCTGATCCCAGAGACCGATGCGCCCGAATTGAAGGCTCACTTCGAAGCGGTATTGCCGGCATTCGAACATCACCTGAATGCAAACATCGAAGCAGCTAAGAAGTTAGGCGTGGCTGTAGAGTAATATATGTTGCCAGTCGGCAGGCTGAGCGATGCGTTCAGCCTGACACACTGGAAAGCCCAACCAAGCTCAACTCACAAAAGCTCGCCTGGCCCTCAACCAGCAGCTTTTCACCATTCAAACTTAGGCTGGGCCCTGAGGCAAATAGGGCCCAGTACATTTTTGCACTTGCCAGTTGAGATTCAACAGCGTGTCAAAACGGACCACTAAAGCCCAAGTGAAGCAGTTGGTTTGACAACAACATCGCCCAACAACTCCATCTATGCTATATTAGATCCGGTTTCAGTGGACGATTTTGCCATGTTAACGCGCCAATTACGCCAAGGCTTCTTTGGATCGTGGGTATGTCTGAGCTTCGTTATGATGTTCGGACTGAATGCTGTATTGGCGGAAACACCTCATGCAAAACGTGTGGCTTTGGTAATTGGCAATGCACGATATGAGCATGTGTCAAATATCCCAAACTCAGCCAATGACGCCCAGGATATCTCTGCCGCCCTAAAGAGGATTGGCTTTCATGTCACCTCAAAACAAAACCTCGACTACCGCGAATTGCGCCTGACCTTAAGAGACTTCTCTGAGGATGTGGTCGATGCCGACATGGTGTTAGTCTATTTTGCAGGTCACGGGATCGAAATCGACAATACAAATTACCTGATACCGACCAATGCCGAACTCAGAAGTGACAAGGACGTAGAATTCGAGGCAATCCGCCTGGAGACGGTGCTCAACGCCGTTTCGACTGCGAAAGGTTTGAAGCTAGTCATTGTGGATGCCTGTCGGAACAACCCGTTTGTGAGCGATATGGTTCGAACCACTGCAACCCGATCAATCGGTCAAGGGTTGGGCCGCATCGACCCCAGTGGGGTTCTTGTCGGGTATTCAGCGCGAGGCGGGACGTTGGCGCTTGATGGGGACGGTCGCAACAGCCCGTATGCAGAGGCCTTTCTTGAACATATCGAGGTACCCGGGCTGGAGCTTGGGAAAATGTTTCGGAAGGTGCGGGATACGGTTTACGAACTGACAGATGGGTATCAGGAGCCATTCACCTATGGGTCTCTGCCCGGTCATGACATTTTCCTTGTCCCAGCAGCACTCAAAGAGCCAATCTATAGTGACGATGCCACTATAGATGCTGCCAAGGCCGTTCGCCCTGTCGATGAGCGCGAGCGGTCGGCGCAACGTCTTCTGGGCGAGGCCATGCAGCTGGAAGACGAAAGTGCAAAGCAGGGCGCTTTGAAGCTGATCGCGCAGCTTTATTCAGACACCCGCGCGGGGCAATATTCTCAACAGGTTACGGATGTGGTCGGACGCACAAATCGGAAGATTGCCACACTCGTCACCCCGAAAACGACGATTTCACCCTCTGGAACCGAAAGCCGCTTTGACGCACCTAAACCGTTGCCACGCTCGAATTCGGACATCGAGGCCAGTCTGAATCTGAACCGAAACGATTACCGGAGCATTCAACGCGGCCTGAATGCGCTTGGATTTTCAGTTGGGCCGGTGGATGGGATCTTCGGGCCTCGGTCCCGTGAAGCTCTGAAAAAGTTTCAGGGGCAAAATGGCGCGGAAAGAACCGGATACCTCACAGCGCAAAGTTTTGCGGTTCTGAAAAATGTAGCAAAACCATAACCATCCGCGCAGAGCGACCAACAAACAGATCCCCAGATACTGGTGGCAGTGCCCAAGTCGCCCCCAAACGAGAACCCCCAAAACGCCATCCATGGTGACTATGTTATCGAACTCAAAAGACGACCGGACCCACGTTACAATGGCGGCGAACTTGCCGACGAAAAGCCTAAAACAACGCTGCGAGTGGTGTACCGCAATTCAGCCGCCGGGTTTCAACTTATTAGCGCTCAAGACAATACTGGAACCGGTGCGTCGCGTCCGCAAAAGTTTCGCGCATCGCTGTCTGACAGCGGAAAACTGCGGATCTCAGGAAACGTGGGATACCTGTTTGAAAAAACCAGAGTTGAACCATTCTCGGTCACTCAGAACTTTTCGCAGGAATTCACCAGTGGTGAAACCGTACATTCCAATCAGGGTCGGTTTGATGCTGCATTTTTCTTTGATACGACAATTTCACGGCGCTGAGTAAAGTCGGAATCGGTCTAGGTGCTGGATCAAGGACGCGAGGCGAAATTGGAAAAGTTCTGTCGCCAGTGCAGAACCAATGTCGCCTTTTAGGGAAACCAGTGGCGGACCGAGGAGGATTCGAACCCCCGACCCCTTGATTCGTAGTCAAGTACTCTATCCAGCTGAGCTATCGGTCCGCGTTGGTGAGGCGCTGTTTAGACCTGTGGTCAAAGACGTGCAAGCCGATTCTTCAAAAAAAATTAAAAAGTCATGTCACCGCGCGGAAGCCTGATTTCAAAGATCGTTCCTTCGGGTCCGGTCTCTTTCAGTGTCAGGTTACCGCCATGCCCGCGCACCAGTTCCTGAGAGATTGCAAGACCCAGGCCAGAGCCTCCTTTGCGGACCCCACCCTGAAACGGTGTGAACAGGTTTTCACGTGCTTTTGGCGGAAGACCCGGCCCGGTGTCGCGAATTTCAAGACACCAGGCATCCTGATATTCACACCCGACGATGGTGATTTGACCCGGCTTACCCGAGGCTTCCAACGCCTGTCTTGCGTTGCGCACAAGATTCATGATGACGCGAAACAACTGCTCGGGGTCGGCGCGGGCGATCAGGTCTTCGGGCACTTCGTTCATGATCTCGACGCTGCCCTCCGTTACTGCCAACTGCTCGCTGGTGGCGACGTCAGCCGCAATTGTCCGTAGGGGCACCATCGTCAAGGTGGGCGCAGGTTCTTCTGCACGGCCGAATGCCAATGTGCTTTCACACAACGATACAGCACGGGTGATCGAATTCACCAGCTTTGGAGCCATTCGCCGGACCAGCGGATCATCACTGGATTCGATCCTGTCCGTGAACAGCTGCGCCGATGTCAGAATGTTGCGCAGGTCATGGCTGACCTTTGCAACCGCCCCGCCCAGTTGCGCCAGCCGCTCGCGCTGTTTGAGCGCCTGCGTCAGTTCCGTTTGCAGCATCTTCAGCGCTTCTTCAGCCTCGCGCAATTCCGTCACTCTGGAATTCGGCGAGATGATGCCGCGCGCGTCCTCGGGTGCGCTGGCATAGCGCTGCATATATCCAACAACGCTTTTGATGGGCCGGACAAGAACCACGCGCACCGCCAGGAACAGTAAAGACGCTGTGATGATCGAGATGACAAAGGAAAGTCCCAGAATGCGCAGGCCGTAATCAACCATCGCCATACGTAAGGGCGCGCTGTCGATCGTGACCTCGATCAGCAACCCTGCACCCTTGACCGGCTCGCCAATGATACGGATGATTTCGTTTTCAGGTATGAAAATCCGGCTCACCGCATCCCGGATCAAAATCCATGGACCGGCATCCCGTAGATCAAATGTTTTGGTGACTGCCTCGGGAATCGGTGACGACAGCATGAGTTGGCGGACTTCATCCCGACGCAACACAACGTTGTAGACACCGGCATTCGCCAGCAATTCAGCCTCAAGATCTTCGGCCAGCATATCGTCAGCCAGCAACGCCAGCGATGCGATCTGGGCGCGTTCCAAACGGTTCAGCAGGAAATCCTCGCGGAACCGGGCAATCGACGGGACAAAGATCAGGACTTCGGCCAACATGACGAAGACCGTCGTCAGGATCAGAAATCGGCCCGACAGCGAGTTCAATCTACGCTCCTCTACAGGTCAGGGAATCCAGCGCTGAACGAACCTGACCACACGTTTAACTGTCTGATTCTCAAACAGCCTTGGAGAGAAATAAGCGCCGGCAACGCGTTTGTTAAGCTCTCCGATTGTCGGATAGGGTGAAACCATAGCAGCGATCTGCCCCATCTTCAGGTTATTGGCCAAGGCCAGTGACCACGTGTTGATCAACTCGCCCGCCTGATGGCCCACAATCGTGGCACCGACGGGCCTGCCCTTCACCACCATAACCTTGATGAACCCTTTGGTTTTGCGCTCGGCCAATGCGCGGTCATTGTGGTGATAATCAAAGCGCGCAACCTCCACCCTGTCGCCATGCCGGTCGCGGGCCTGAGTTTCGGTCAGACCGACCTGCGCCAGTTCAGGATCGGTGAACGTTGCCCATGGGATATGCGCCGTTTTCGCTCTAGCAGGCAGGCCGAACAAGGCGGATCGAATGATGATACCCGCATGATACCCGGCTACATGGGTGAATTGCAGCCCCCCCACGACATCGCCAATCGCATAGACCCGGCGGTTTGACGTTCGTAGGCTGTCATCCGTCTTGATTCCGGTTCGGGTGCGGTCAATTCCCGCTGCGGCCAGGTTCAGACGCTCAATATTGGCTTTGCGACCCGCGGCGATCAAAAGGTGAGAGCCCCGGTGAATATCGCCATTCTCGGTCACGATTTCCACAGCACCTTCTCTTCCGCGAACCTGGGCCACCACGGCATTTTCGTGGATATCGACACCTTCACTGCGCAAAGCCTCCAGCACCACGGACGCCGCCTCGGGATCGTCTTTGCCCAAAGCCTTCTGCCCTTCAACGACTGTCACCTTGCTGCCCAACCGGACATGAGCCTGCGCCATTTCCATGCCAACCGGACCACCGCCAATGATCAGCAGATGCTCCGGACGCTCGCGCAGGTCGAAGATGGTTTCGTTTGTTTGATAGTGCACTGTGTCCAGACCAGGGATTGGCGGAACCAATGGCGACGACCCGGTGGCAATCACGATCCGGCGCGCGGTGATGACATGATCTCCGGCCTGCACCTCGGTCGGGGTGATAAAGCTGCCATATTCGCGGATCACCATGACACCCAAAGCTTCGAAGCGTTCCTGGCTGTCCATCGGTTCGATCTGGGCAATCACATCCCGCACATGATCCTTCGCCGCGGCATAGTCGATCTGAGGGTTTACATCGGCCACACCAAACGCGGCGGAATGCGCCTGACCAAAGGCCGCTTTGCCGCTTGCAATCAGCGCTTTCGACGGGACACAACCGAAGTTCAGACAGTCGCCGCCCATCTTGTGCCCTTCCAGAAGGATCACCTTCGCACCCATCTGGCTGGCACCGGCCGCAACCGATAACCCACCGGACCCGGCCCCAATGACCAGGATATCTGTCTTGTGGTGTTGCATGGTTCAGGCGTCCTTTCCGCCACGCAGGGACTTGATGACAATCGGTAAAGCAGCCAGCGCACACAAGCCGACAATGGGGCCAATGACGAAGGGCTCCCACAACAAAGAAACGTCCGGTGTTTCGCCACGGTCGAACACACCGCCCAACCCAACACCGATCCAGGTGTAAACGATACCCCCCGGAATAATGCCCAGCGCCGTCGTGATCAGAAAATTGCGAAATTTGACGCCCACCAGTGCGGGCACCAGATTGGCCACAAAGAACGGCACAACCGGCACAAGCCGCAGCAGGAACAGCACCGAGATTTCGTTCTGGCGCAAGCTGTCTTTCAGCTTTCCAATCGTCCCCTTTGAGGCATCCAGCCGGGCCGTCAAAGCATTGCCCAACCCCCAGCGGGCGGCCAAAAAGATGACCGATGCGCCAATAGTGGCCGAAAATACATTGAAAACCGTTCCGGCAAACAGTCCAAACAGGAACCCACCGGTCATCGAGGCGACGGCTGCTCCGGGCAGTGAAAACGCGACGATCACGATATACACAGTGACAAACCCGGCCACCATGGCCCAATAGTTTGCGTCCCGCCACGCCAGCAACGCTTCGCGGTTGTCGCGCAGGGTTTCGAAAGTCAGGTAATCACCCAGCGTGAAAAACCCCACCGCAGCGACACCGAGAATCACCAGCAACGGGATATGACGCGCCAACCCGTTTCGTGGAGCGTGGCTTGTTTCGGACATCTGGCCTTCCGGTTCTTCTTGCTTCATCTTACGCCCAACATGCGCTGCTTGCGCTTTTGGCAACAGGGGGTTCACGGGGCCTTGATCTATGTGGCCGCGAACGTGACAGTTTCAGACGATAATCGACCGATTTGAAATCTTTTCTGCATCCGGTTTACAGAATTGTTGCAAAAGCCGCGAAAACCGGACCGTTGGGGTTTGACTTACACTTCGCTTGGCAGTAGAGGACGGGCTTCGAACACTAGGGCCAGGCGAATCCGCGCCGCACCCGACCGCTATAGATTGGAGACGGAGCGATGAAACGCACCTATCAGCCTTCGAACCTGGTTCGCAAACGCCGCCACGGTTTCCGCGCGCGCATGGCCACCAAAGCCGGCCGCAAGATCCTGAACGCACGCCGCGCCCGCGGCCGCAAATCGCTGAGCGCGTAAAACCGCCCACCGATCAGGGTATGAACATGACGCCGCCGGAGGCCCCTGAGGATGGTAAGAACCACCCCGGGAATACGCCCCCGGCGGCTTCTGTTTGTCTACCCACATCCCTGACGATCCTGAAAAAAAGAGCCGATTTCCTGAAAGCCGCGCGCGCGCGCAGGCAGGGAACGTCTTCGATGATGGTGCAGGCCCGCAGACGCGCTCCGGATGAAGCGGTGGGGCTGCGCGTTGGCTTTACCTGCTCAAAGAAAGTCGGCAACGCCGTGGCCCGCAATCGTGCCAAGCGCCGCCTGAGAGAAGTCGCACGGGCCGTCTTGCCTGTGTATGGTCTTGAAGGTTGGGACTATGTGCTGATCGGGCGGGCTGATGTAACCGCCGATCTTCCTTATGACGTCCTGCTGAGCGACTTGCGGTATGCGCTTCGCAAAGTGCATGCGGATCGCAAATGACCTTTCTGTCCCATATCGTCGCCCTGCCCGTTCGCGCGTACCGGCTGATTTTCAGCCCCTGGGTTGGTTTCAACTGCCGCTATCAGCCCACATGCTCGGCCTATGCACTGGAAGCATTGGAAAAACATGGCGCGATCCGGGGATCGTGGCTGGCTGCGCACCGGATTTGCCGGTGCCACCCCTGGGGCGGTGACGGTTACGATCCGGTGCCCGACAATGCCGACCCTTAAGTCAACGCCAGGTTGCCGCGGTCGGTGAAGCTGCGGGTCGGAATGACCTCTCGGTCCAGTTTCCCCATCAACGTATGGTGCAGGTCTTCGAAAAACCGGGGCGAATCAAAATACCAATTGTGTGTCGCCGAAGGCCCATCCCCGTATTCATCGCGGGTATTCTTGAAATGGGACCCGCAATACAGATTAACCGCTTTCTCAGGCCGGTCGTTTGGCATTCCGACACGGCCCAGTCGGCGCGATACTCCGACACGCTTGACCTCTGAAATCGACAAAACCTCGTCAAAGGGGCTGTAATAGCATGTCAGCCTGGTACAACGTCGCATCAGAGAGGAGGTCTTGGAACTGCCGTCGCGGAACGATTTCGCGGACACATCCGCCGCGACAAACGCGATCTGGCTGGTCATCCAGCTGTGTTGCGCGGTTTCGTGGTCGTCATCTGCATAATCCATGGCTTCGCGCACCAAGAACGTGCCCATGGAATGCGCCAGAACATGGACGTTATACCGGCAATCCGCGGTCTGCATCCGGGACAGCCGCGTGATCCCGTGACTGAACAATTTTTCTGCCGCACGCCGCGCGTCAGCCCGGTCAACGTTATAGCCCAGAACCGATCCATCGCTTGGCCAGTCATAGCTGATGACCACACCGTTAAAGCCATGCATCTCAAGACCGGTGCGAATTTTGCGGTGACGTTCCAGCATCTGATATTGCTCGGTATTGAACCCGTGCACGAAGACGACAATATGCCCATTCTCGGTAGCCGTCGCCCCGGCTTCGGCCTGAATCCGGCTTATCCATTGAGATTGAGGTATTTCATGCTGCCGCGCCGGTTGCCCGACATTTCCTGGAATAGCCAGATATCGCGCGGCACCCATCTTGTTTGAATAGTGATCGCCGCTGCGGGCGCGGACCGAAAAGAAGTAGTCCATAATATACCTCCTGAAAAATGCGCGCAGGGTAACACGGGTGTAACTACTCTCCAAATGCGTTTGATCCTGCGTCTACGCCTTGCCCGGGCCTTCGGTCCGCTGTAACCACGGCGCATGTTTGATGATGCAGACGATATCCACCCGCTGTTTGCCGGCGCGCCCTCGACAACCGAGTTCAAGAAGCTGCGCAAACGAATTGTGCGCCAGACCCGTGAAGCGATCGAGCAATACGGGATGGTGGATCCGTCCGCCCACGACAAGGATGGCAAGCCACCCCGCTGGCTGGTCTGTCTTTCGGGTGGCAAGGACAGCTATACATTGCTGGCCGTTCTCTACGAGCTCAAGTGGCGGGGCCTGTTGCCTGTCGATCTGCTGGCCTGCAATCTGGATCAGGGCCAGCCGGGCTTTCCGGCAACGGTCCTGCCCGAGTTTCTGGGTCGAATGGACGTACCGCATCGGATCGAATATCAGGACACATATTCCGTTGTGATGGACAAGATCCCACAGGGCCGGACCTATTGCGCCCTGTGTTCCCGTTTGCGCCGTGGCAACCTCTATCGCATCGCGCGCGAGGAGGGATGCTCGGCGGTTGTTCTGGGCCATCACCGCGACGATATCCTTGAGACGTTTTTCATGAACCTGTTCCACGGCGGCCGCCTGGCCACGATGCCGCCGAAACTGGTGAACGAAGAAGGCGATCTTTTTGTATTCCGACCGCTCGCCCATGTCGCCGAAGCCGATTGCGAGAAATTTGCCAAGGCAATGCAATACCCGATCATTCCCTGTGACCTGTGCGGCAGTCAGGATGGGTTGCAGCGCCAGCAGGTCAAACAGATTCTGGATCAATGGGAAAAGAACAGTCCGGGTCGGAGACAGGTGATGTTCCGAGCGTTAACAAATGCGCGGCCATCGCACCTTCTAGATGGAAAGCTGTTTGATTTCATTAACCTTTCACTAAACTCCGACGGAAAATCCGGAGATTTGGATGAGATTCCGCTTCTGCGTTAACGACTGACTCAGACTGGTTTCATAGGCTTTGCCTTGTGCAGATCATGCCCAAGGCCAGAAAGCTGATGCGGAACCATCCCCTTACCGACCGTTTTGTCCATTCGTTCAAAACCGTTCTGGACGGCCCAGCCGCGCTGGCCTTTGTTCCGGCGCTTTGCCTGAGTGCATTCTGGATTGGGGGCGAGCAGGCCCTGGTCGCACTGGCCCTGTTTCTGCCTCTGATCGTCGCAGGCATCAATGCGTTCGCAGCCAATCCGTCGCGTAAAGGGCTTTGGCGTCCCGGCGGTCTGCTGTCAAAGGACCAGTTCGAAACAGTTTTGGAAGAGGTATTCGCGGATGCCCGCCTGAAGGGGGAAAACTCTGCCTGTTTTGCGGTGGTTCTGGATGACTTTACGCAATTGCTTGATCTGCACGGACAGGCGGCGGCGAACCACGTTGCACAGCAGTTCTGCTCACGCGTTTTGTCCATGATCCGCTCAAATGATTGCGCAACCCGGATGGGCGGAAACAGGATGATGGTTGTTCTGCACCCGGCACGGCAACTGGATCTTGAAGCTTGTATTCAAATGTCGGGCCGTATGCAAAACGCCGTTGAAGACCCCATCATGTTGAATAGCACCAGCGTGCATATGTCCTGTTCGATCGGCTTTTGCTTGAGCAGCAGTATCACTGACGGCTCTGCGGTCGATTGGCAGGAAGCCGCAAACAACGCCCTTTTGGAGGCGCAACAAAACGGGCCTTCCACGATTCGCGCTTTTTCCTCACAGACGCGCAGACGGGCGCAGGTCAGGATCAACTTGCGCAAAGAATTCGAAGCGGCGCTGGACAGCGGTGAGATCCGCCCATGGTTTCAACCCCAGATCTCAACCGATAACGGGCGTATCAGCGGGTTTGAGGCTCTGGCCCGCTGGGAACATCCGAAGAAAGGGGTTCTTGCCCCCAATGTGTTCCTGCCCTTTGCCGAACAGGCTGAACTGATGGATCGGCTGGGGCAGGCCATGCGGCATCATTCCTTCTCTGCAATGCGCGATTGGGATCGGTCCATGCTGTCTGTGCCGCGCATTGGGATAAACTTTTCATCTGACGAACTGCGCAATCCGGGTCTGATCGACCGTCTGAAATGGGAACTGGATCAATTCGATCTGACCCCCGACAGGCTGGCGGTCGAGGTGTTGGAAACCGTGTTCTCCAGACGGCCCGACGATGTCATCACCCGCAATGTCACCGGGCTTGCCGCAATGGGGTGCTGTATTGATCTGGACGATTTCGGGACAGGACATGCCTCGATCGGTTCTATCAAACGGTTCAACGTATCCCGCATCAAGATCGACAGGTCATTTGTTGCCAAAGCGGATCTGGACCCAAGCCAGCAACAGCTTGCCAGCGCCATTCTGATGATGGCGGAACGTTTGCATCTGGAAACTTTGGCCGAAGGTGTCGAAACGCCGGGTGAACACGCTCTGATGGCCCAACTGGGTTGCGATCATGTTCAGGGGTTTGGCATCGGCAAGCCCATGCCATTCGAGAAGACCAAGGATTGGATCACGTCTTACCGCAACAAGATCGACGGTGTTCCCAAAATCGGGCGGCAAACGCGGTAGGGAACCGGGAATCGTGACAAAGAAGACCCCTCCGTGACGAAATGACGGGCGATTCCGCTTGACCTTTGGGTCTGCACTCTGTTGAACCCTGCGGGTGTCTTTCACTGCTCAAGGTGGCTGTCCCCGATGGACGATCAGAACAAGAACCTCATCCTCGCAACCGCGCTCAGCTTTCTCGTGATCCTGGTCTGGTTCGTGCTGTTCCCCCCTCCGGAACAGACGACAACGCCGGATCAGGCTGAAATAACCAGCGTCGAAGGCAGTGAGGTTCAGACGCCCAGCGCAGCGGACACCAGCACTGTCGGAGAGGCAACTGCGGCCGCCACCGAAGCTGAACCCGATGCCGAAGCGCCCCGCATCAATATCGACACGCCCCGCCTGACCGGCAGCCTGTCCCTTGCTGGCGGTCGGATCGACGAGCTGTCTTTGAAAGATTACAAGGTCTCGCTGGCCGAGGATTCTCCGATTGTCGAGTTGCTGTCGCCAGTCGGATCGCAATCCGCCTATTACGCCCTCTATGGCTGGGCCCCCGGCGCGGGCCTGACCGGTACCGATGTTCCAGGGCCAAATACGATCTGGGCGCTTGAGCAGGGTGAAACCCTGGGTGTTGACACACCTGTGACACTGGTCTGGGAAAACGGCAACGGACTGACGTTCCGCCGCACCATCGCGGTGGACGACAACTACATGTTCACGGTAACGCAATCTGTCGAAAACGCCACCAGAACCGAAGTTGGATTGGCCCCTTACGGCATTCTTGCGCGCCACGGCATCGGCGAAGACGGTGACCTGCCCGGCCTGAAAAACTTCTTCATTCTGCACGAGGGTGTGATCGGTATGGCCGATGGCACTCTGACCGAAGTGGATTATGGCGACGTTCGTGATTTTGATATCGATCCGGACGAGCGCGCGCAGGCCGAGGTATACCAGGTCAAGGACAACGGCTGGATCGGTTTCACCGATCACTTCTGGATGACCACGCTGATTCCGGAACCCGGTTCTGCGTTCAAGGCGGCTGCCAAATACGACTCGCGTCGTAAGATTTACCAGACAGAAACGGTGTTGCCGACGCTGACTGTAGCACCGGGTGCGACCGAGCAGGTGACAACCCAGCTGTTTGCCGGAGCAAAAGAGTGGGAAACCATCCGGGAATACCAGGCTGACGGTGTGCAGAAATTCATCGACAGCATCGACTGGGGCTGGTTCTTTTTCCTGACCAAGCCGATTTTCTGGCTGCTACACAACATTCATGCGCTGATCGGCAATATGGGTTGGTCCATTATCGGCCTGACACTGATCATCAAGGCAATCCTGTTCCCGCTGGCCTTCAAGTCCTACGTCTCGATGGCGAAGATGAAGGAACTGCAACCGCAGATGGAGGCTCTGAAGGAAGCTGCAGGCGACGACCGCCAAAAGATGCAGCAGGGCATGATGGAGCTGTACAAGAAGGAAAAGGTGAACCCCGCTGCCGGTTGTTTGCCGATCCTGTTGCAGATCCCGATCTTCTTTTCACTGTACAAGGTGATCTTCGTCACAATCGAACTGCGTCAGGCGCCGTGGTTTGGCCCGTTCAGGGACCTGAGCGCACCTGACCCGACCTCGATCATGAACCTCTTTGGCTTGCTGCCCTGGGCTGGCCCGCAGCCGGACACCCTGATGGCGCTGATCTTTATCGGTATTCTGCCGCTGCTGCTGGGGATCTCGATGTGGCTGCAACAGAAACTGAACCCGGCACCAACCGATGCCACACAAGCGATGATCTTCGCGTGGATGCCCTGGGTCTTCATGTTCATGCTGGGCGGTTTTGCCAGCGGTCTGGTCGTGTACTGGATTGCGAACAACACGATCACCTTTACGCAGCAATATCTGATCATGCGCAGTCAGGGCTATACGCCGGATGTGTTCGGAAACATCAAATCCGGCTTTAAGCGATTGCCGAACACGGACAAGAAATGAGCGGAACAGTTTCAGGCCTTTGGCGTCACCCGATCAAAAGCCATGGGCGTGAAGCCCTGAGCCTGATTACCCTCAACCCCGGGCAGACCATGCCCGGGGATCGCGTTTGGGCGGTTGCCCATGAAGCGGCCAAGACCGACGGGACGGAATGGGCCCCGTGTGTGAATTTCAGCCGCGGTTCAAAAGCCCCCAAGCTGATGGCGATCTGGGCGAAACTGGACGGCGAGCAGGTCACTTTGCGCCACCCGGACCGCCCGGATCTGAGCTTTCACCCCGACACGGAGCAATCGGTTTTCCTGGATTGGGTAAAGCCGCTTATGCCCACAAACCGCGCTGCGTCTGCCCGAATTGTCCGGGTGCCCGGGCGCGGCATGACCGATACCGATTTTCCGTCAATCAGCCTGTGCAACATGGCGTCTCATCGCGCTGTGGAACAAAAGCTGGGCCAGTCTCTGTCTGCAGCACGGTGGCGCGGGAACATCTGGTTCGAAGGTCTGCCTGAGTGGGATGAATTCGACTGGCTGGGCTGTGACCTTCGCATTGGCGAAACCGTGCTCCGGGTTCGCGAGCGTATCGTTCGCTGTCTGGCCACCACCGCAAATCCGGAAACCGGCGAACGCGACGCGGATACTCTGGGCGCGCTGAACAGCTGGGATCATCAGGATTTCGGCGTCTATGCCGAGGTTGTTCAGGGTGGTGAAATCCGCCTGAATGATACCCTGGAGGTGTTATGACCACGCTTCCGTTTCCGCTGGCCGAAGAGCCGGATGACTTCGCAAAAGAACGCGGTCGCAAACTGTTTGCCGGCCCGTCTGAATTTGTCAAAGGCGTAGTCGCCATGACGGGCCTGCCCACCCCTGACCGGCTGGAGGTTTGCTTTGCCGGTCGCTCGAATGTCGGCAAATCCAGCCTGATCAATGCGCTAACCGGAACAAAGGGTCTGGCGCGTGCCTCGAACACACCTGGCCGCACGCAAGAAATCAACTTTTTCACGCAAGGCCCGGACCTCTATCTGGTGGACCTGCCGGGCTATGGGTATGCCAATGCACCGGTTAACGTGGTTGAAAAATGGCAGAAGCTTCTCAAGCAATACCTGAGCGGCCGTCAGACACTGCGCCGTGCCTTTGTCCTGATCGATGCGCGCCACGGGGTAAAACCGGTCGACGCTGAAATCATGAAGTTGCTGGATACCAGTGCCGTGACCTTTCAATGCGTTCTCACCAAGGCCGACAAGGTCAAGGCCAACGAGCGCGAGAAGGTTCTGGAACAAACCCGTGCGGCTTTGTCCAAACATCCTGCCGCATTCCCGGAAATCGTCCTGACTTCGTCCGAAAAAGGCGACGGGATTCCGACCCTGCGCTCGATCATTGCACATCTGGAATAGCTTCGCCCTTGGCAGCGCGGTGCAAAGGCCCTAACACGGACGGTCAGAGGGACCTTAGCAATGAAGACACGTGACATGAACCGGGACTGGATCGCCACCGCAGCAACCCTGAACAGCGCATTGCCCTATCTACAACGCTATGATGGGGCCATCGTCGTCATCAAGCTGGGCGGGCATGCCATGGGCAGCGACGAGGCTATGGAGAGCTTTGCGCGCGATGTCGTCTTGATGCGTCAGGTGGGCGTGAACCCGGTTGTTGTGCATGGTGGTGGTCCAATGATCAACGCAATGCTGGACAAGCTGGATATCAAGTCCGACTTTGTGAACGGCAAGCGCGTGACCGACACGGCAACCGTCGAGGTGGTCGAGATGGTTCTGTCTGGCTTGGTGAACAAGCGCATCGTTCAGGCAATCAATGGTCAGGGTGGTTCGGCCGTGGGTTTGTCGGGCAAAGATGCAAACCTGATGATCTGTGACCAGACGGATGCGTCGCTGGGATATGTCGGCACCCCTTCCGAGATGAACCCGAAAATCCTGCATGATCTGTTCTCACATGATGTGATCCCGGTTATCGCACCTCTGGGCGCGGGCCGTGAGGGCGAAACGTTCAACGTGAACGGCGATACGGCGGCCGGGGCGATAGCCTCGGCACTAAAAGCAGACCGCCTTCTGCTGCTGACAGATGTCTCGGGCGTCAAGAACGCGGCGGGCGATGTGGTGACCGAGCTGAAAGCCGGCCAGATCCGCGAGATGACCCGCGAAGGCACCATCGCAGGTGGCATGATCCCCAAGACCGAAACTGCCCTCGATGCCCTGCACAGCGGGGTTCGGGCCGTCGTGATACTTGACGGGCGCGCGCCCAATGCGGTTCTGCTTGAACTGTTCACGGAACATGGCGCCGGGTCGCTGATACGGCCAGACTGATCGCAGCAACAGCCGAGGAAAGATGACAGAGCTTGCGCAACCTTCCTCTGTTCCAGATGCGGAAACCTATGGCCGCGTAGAACATGCGGCGCGTCAGGCGGGGTTGATTGTCATGGGCGCGCTGCATCCTCATCGCGTGGCAGCCCGGCAACTTGACACTGGCACTCTGATCTTGCTGGGCGCGGGTCCTGATTTCTGGCCTGCTCTGAAAGCCTCGCCGGAATGGCGGGGGCCTGATCCAGTGGACCGCTGGTCAACCAGAACCGTCGGCCAGATGGCGCATGCGTTCGGTGCACAGGCCTATTTCCCCTTTGGTGGTCCGCCCTATGCGCCATTCATCGACTGGGCCCTGAAATCGGGACGCACTTTCAGCAGCCCGGTGGGGGCCTTGGTACATGATACGGTCGGCATGATGATCTCATATCGCGGCGCACTGCATTTCGCCCATGAGCTTGCCATCCCCGAGGCGTCCGGCGTTTCCCCCTGTGACACCTGCGCCGCACCGTGCACGACGGCCTGCCCTGTCGGCGCGCTGAACGCGCAAAACTTCTATGACATCGCAGCCTGCCACAACCATCTTGATACCGCTAAGGGGCAATCCTGCATGACAGGCGGCTGTCTGGCCCGCCTCGCTTGCCCGCTCAGCGCTGGCGCAGGGCGCGATCCCGAACAATCAGCCCATCATATGATGGCTTTTCACCCGTCATGACCCGCACCCTGATCCTGACGCGTCACGCCAAATCCAGCTGGGACAATCCGGGACTTGGCGACCATGAACGCCCCCTGAACAAGCGTGGGCGCAGGTCTGCCCCCGCCATTGGTGCATGGCTGCGCGATAACGGCTGGCTGCCGGAAGAAGTGCTAAGCTCGACGTCAACCCGCACCCGCGAGACATGGGCCCGGATGGGGTTAAAGGCCGATAAGGTCCGCTTTCACAAATCGCTCTACCACGCCGACGCGGACGGCATGTTGCGCGAGTTAGCAAGCGCCACGGAACCGACTGTGTTGATGTTGGGCCATAATCCCGGAATCGCCGAATTCGCCAACCGCCTTGTGCAACGGCCGCCGGATCACATGCGCTTTTTCGACTATCCGACTTGTGCAACCACTGTGCTGAAATTCGACGCCGACAGCTGGTCAGACGTGCGCTGGCATAAGGGCACCGTGCTGGGCTTCACCACTGCGCGTGAGTTGCTGGAACAGAAAAAGGCGGGGCAAAACCCCGCCTTTCCACCATCTTGATACGTTCAGTGTCCCAGAATCTGGCTGAGGAACAGTTTGGTCCGCTCACTTTTCGGATTATTGAAGAACTCTTCCGGTTCGTTCTGTTCCACGATCTGGCCCGCATCCATAAAGATCACGCGGTTGGCGACCTGACGGGCAAAGCCCATCTCGTGCGTCACGCACAGCATGGTCATGCCTTCCTCGGCAAGCTCGATCATGGTGTCGAGCACCTCTTTGATCATCTCGGGGTCCAACGCCGATGTCGGTTCATCGAACAACATGATCCGCGGCATCATGCACAGCGAGCGGGCGATCGCCACACGCTGCTGCTGACCACCGGACAGCTGTCCGGGGTATTTCAGCGCCTGATCCGGGATTTTCACCTTTTCCAGGAAATGCATCGCGCGCTCTTCGGCCTCTTTCTTGGGCGTCTTGCGCACCCAGATCGGGGCCAGCGTGCAGTTCTCCAGAATGGTCAGGTGCGGGAACAGGTTGAAGTGCTGGAACACCATCCCAACCTCGGACCGGATCTTGTCGATGTTCTTGAGGTCATTCGACAGCTCGGTCCCATCCACGATGATCGTGCCCTGCTGGTGTTCCTCCAACGCGTTCAGGCAGCGGATCAGGGTAGATTTCCCCGACCCGGACGGACCCGCGATAACAATCCGCTCGCCCTGATTGACGGTCAGATTGATGTCGCGCAGCACGTGAAAGGACCCGTACCACTTGTTCATGTTGGTGATTTCGATGGCGACCTCGTCGCTCACCTGCATTTTGGAACGGTCGATTTCGCGGTCAATTGCAAGTTCAGACATGTGTTGAACTCCTTAACGGTGGCCAGTCTGAAGCTTGCGCTCCAGATACATGGAATAACGGGACATAGAGAAGCAGACGATGAAGAACAGGAACGCGATGAACGCGAACAGTTCCCAATAGATGCCGTTCCAGGCCGTGTCGGCGCGGATAGCAGAAGCCAATCCGATCACGTCGAACAACCCGATAATCGACACCAGCGTCGTATCCTTGAAGATCCCGATGAATGTGCTCACGATGCCCGGAATTGAGATCTTCAGGGCTTGCGGCATGATGATCAGCCTCTGCGCCTGCCAGTAGTTCAGGCCCAAACTGTCGGCGCCTTCGTACTGACCTCGTGGCAGGGCAGCCAGACCACCCCGGATCACCTCGGCCATGTAGGCCGCCGAGAACAGGGTCATCATGATCATCACCCGCAGGATGATGTCAAAGTTGGTGCCCGGTGGCAGGAACAGGTTCAGAAGCAGCGACGCCACGAACAGCAAAGTGATCAGCGGCACACCGCGAATGAACTCGATAAAGCCCACGCACAGGTATTTGACGATCAGCAGGTCGGACTGACGCCCCAGCGCCAGAACGATTCCGATCGGAAGTGAGACACCAATGGCCACAACGCCCAGCAGGATCGCCAGCATGAAACCACCGAACTGACGGCTTTCAACCGCTTCGATGCCAATCGGCAGAACCGAGCTCATCGCGCCCGTGAAGTAGCTGGACAGCACCAGCCACCAGATCACTGCGGCAACAACCGCACCGATCATACCCACCAGTTCGCTCACCTGTTTGCTGAGAACCGAGTATACGAACCAACCGGCGACAAACCCAAGCGCGGCCGAGATTGGCCCCCAGATGGTTCCGCCCCACATCAGGAAAGGCATCAGGAACGGATAGATTGCTGAAAAGATCAGCATCTTGGTTGGGACGCGATCCGAATACAGAACCGGCGCCAATGCGACCAGCAACAGAACCAGCGCAAGGATCGGTCTCCAGTACAGATGGCTTGGATAGAAGCCAAACAGCAACTGTAACCAGCGGTCATTGATAACCGCCCAGCAGGCGTGCCCATGGGTCGATCCCCAGGTGGCCATCATGATCTCGCGGCACTCGTTGAGAGAGTCTGCATTCCACACGGACTGGAAAAGCCATGGCAGAACACCTGACAACACGTAGTAGATCGCGTAGAGCGAAACCACCGTCAGGATCGTGTTGAACCAACTTGAGAACAGGTTGTGCTTGACCCATCCCAGCGCACCGACCTCGGAAGCAGGCGGTGCCTGCTCGGGCAGCATTTCCGTGCGGACAAATGAAACATCACTCATATTACCGCTCCACCAGTTTTACACGGTTGTTGTACCAGTTCATCACCGCCGAGATACTCAGCGAGATGGACAGATAGACCAGCATCAGCAGCAGAACACATTCCAGCTCGCGCCCGGTTTGGTTCATGGTGATGCCGCCAAGGGTCCCCGTGATGTCCATATATCCGACCGCAATCGCCAGTGACGAGTTCTTGGTCAGGTTCAGATAATTCGAGATCATGGGCGGAATGATCACCCGCAATGCCTGCGGCAGGATCACAAGGCGCATGGTCCGGCCCGGGCGCAGACCCAGCGCCGATGCGGCTTCGGTTTGGCCTTTCGAGATGGCCAGGATACCCGCACGAACGATCTCGGCGATGAAGGCCGCCGTGTAAAGCGACAAGGCCAGCCACAGCGCGATCAGCGAGTTACGCAAATGTGTGCCGCCGGTAAAGTTGAAGCCTTTCAGTTCAGGGAAACCAAGGTGGAACCCCAGGATGGTGAGAAGGACGATCATCGGCACAAACAGAATACCCAGCTGGATGTGCCAGATGGTCGGACGATCACCGGATGCCTCTTGCTTGGCTTGTGCCCAGGCGGAAACCTTGCGCATCGCAAAGATGCTGCCGCCGAGCACGATCAGAATGGCGATCAGGTCCAGCGAGATATCGAACCGTAAGCTCGACGTCCCGAATATATGGATATCACCCAGGCTGCGCGAAAACAGGAATTCCGGGACATAAATCCCGCGATTGGTCACCGCGACCGAATCGAACAGATTCATCGTGGCTTCTGGGTTTTCTCCGCGGAACGCCCTTGGTGCTGGCAGGCTTTCGATCAGAATGGCCATGGCCAGAACGATCCACAGCAACACAGGTACGTTGCGGAACATCTCGACATAGACGGTCATGATCCGCGCAACCAGCCAGTTGTTGGACAGGCGCAGAACACCAACCAAAACACCGACTATAGTTGCTGTGATACAACCAAGAACCGCCACAACCAGCGTGTTCAGCAAGCCGATAAAGGCGGCGCGCAAGTGACTGTCGCGCGAATCGTATTCAAGCAAGCGTTGGTTGATATCGTAACTGGCCGGTTCTGCGAAAAAGCCGAACTCAACCGGTTTCCCAAGGGCTTCGAGGTTTTGGATGGTATTGGAAATGATCCAGGCTGCCAGAAGCATAAAACCAATCATTGCGATAACTTGAATGGTCGCAGATCGGTACCGCGTATCATAAAGGAGCATGGACAGCCGGAACTGCTCCTTCGGCGGGTCAGTGAGAGTCGTCATGACCTATGTATATCCCCGTGCATCCCGTAAATATGTCGGCAGAGTTGATCCCTGCTCAAAACCGTACGGGCGTGATTCTTATGGATGGAAAAAGGGCGCAGGTTGCCCTGCGCCCTTCTCCGTCGATATTAGCGGAACGGCGGCGAGTACAGCAGGCCGCCTTCGGTCCACTGTGCGTTCAGGCCGCGTGCCAGACCAATCGGGGTTTCTTCACCGATGTTTTTGGCAAACACTTCGCCATAGTTGCCACCGGCTTTGATCGCCTTGGCTGCCCAGTCAGCGTCCAGACCCAGCATTTCGCCCAGGGTGCCTTCGGTACCCAGCAGGCGGTTGATTTCCGGGTTATCAGTTCCAGCGGCCAGTTCGTCGATATTGGCCGAGGTTACGCCCAGCTCTTCAGCCGAGATCAGCGCGTTCAGAGTCCAGCGCACAACGTCGCCCCACTCGTGGTCGCCGTGACGGACCAGCGGGCCCAGCGGCTCTTTCGAGATGATTTCGGGCAGCAGGATGTGATCACCGGGGTTTTCGAATGTGGCGCGGGTTGCCGCCAGACCCGAAGCGTCGGTGGTGTAAACGTCACATGCGCCAGCCAGATACTGCTGCTGTGCTTCGGCGTTGGTTTCGATCGGAACCGGTTCGTAGCTGATGTTGTTCGAACGGAAGAAGTCCGCCAGGTTCAGCTCGGTTGTTGTGCCGGTCTGGATACAAACGGTTGCGCCGTCCAGTTCCTTGGCCGAGCTTACGCCCAGTGCCTTGGGAACCATAAAGCCCTGACCGTCATAGTAGTTCACACCGGTGAATTCGAACTTCAGGTCGACGTCGCGGCTGAAGGTCCAGGTGGTGTTACGCGCCAGCATGTCGATCTCGCCCGAGGCCAGAGCGGTAAAACGCGTCTTACCGGTGGTCGGAACGAATTCTACCGCGCTTGCGTCGCCCAGAACGGCTGCGGCAACAGCGCGGCACAGCGATACGTCAAAGCCCTGCCATTCGCCGTTGGCGTCAGGAGCAGCAAAGCCAACCAGACCGGTGGTCACACCACAGTTCAGCTTGCCGCGCGCTTTAACGTCGTCAACGGTCCCTGCCACGGCTGCGCCAGCAGCAAGACCGGCAATCGTTGCCGCGCCCAAGATTACGGATTTTTTCATTTTTACCTCTTCCTGATTTCCCGCCCCATCAGAGGCGGCTCTGCCCGGCAAGTGGATGCCGGATAGGTTACTCCAAAGGTGTCTCCCCTTTAGTGGCACTGAGTTTGGGCGTATTCATAAACAAACGTCAAGGGTCGGATCATCGAAATCGATGGATCAGACCCCAACCAATTTGAACATTTGGCCAAAAATCGGAAAATAAGGATCAAACCGACATATCAAAGAAGCGTTTAGCATGCAGAAATGCGGCTTTCTTCGTTTCGGCAACCGCATGGGCCTCGTCATCGTGACCCCATTGTTCGACCTGCCAGGTTTCGTCCAGGCGCGAAATGCGCCAAATTTCGGCTGGTTCGCGCCAATCCATGGCCGCTGCAAACCCGAGAATCAATGACCCCGACAAGCTGACCAGATCGTGGAACGCCGCCAGTTGGAACGCGTCCAGCGCATGGACGCGAGCACGCAGCGCCGACAGGGCTGCGTCAGATTGCGGCTTGTGCAGCACACCGATAACTGGCCGCAAGCGAGCAGACAGTGCGACCTCGGCCCAATCCAGTGCCGGGTCCCATTCGGCGCTTTGACGTTCCAGCAACTCTGACGGGTGTGTCGCCCGATAACATAGCAGGTCGGAATCGCCGTAATCCGCAAGCATGTCGGCAACTTCCCTATGCTGGGACCGAACCTTGTCGATTGCCGCATTCGCCGATCGGGTGCATGGCATCGTCGACGGATCTACCTCACTCTGCTGGGCATCCCATTCCGCTGTAACCGCTTCGGCCATGGCGCGGGTCGGCAGGATCAACGCTGCTTTGGCAGGGGTCTTGACGCGGCGGCCATCCAGTTCAACCGTAAACCCACCTTCAACATCGATGGTCCGGCTTTCTTTCCAGAAGCGTTTCGGTTTCCAGTCACTCATGTTTCAGTTCCATATCCCGGCCAGCGCAGTGGGCAACTGGTCAAAGGTCTCAATCATGCAGGTGGCCGAGGTCAAAGCAGACCGATCATGGTACCCCCATGCCACGCCGATGCCGCGCACCCCGGCAGCTGCGGCCATGTCCATGTCATAGCTTGTATCACCAACCATCACCGCGCAGTCGGGTTCGACACCGGTCTCGGCCAACGCGGCCTGCACCATGGACGGATGCGGCTTCGACGGATGGTGGTCGGCGACCTGCCGGGTGACGAAGTAGCGCTCAAGCCCATGCACTTCGATCAACGCATCAAGCCCGCGCTGGGATTTGCCGGTTGCCACCCCAAGAAGCACTTCGGGCACGGCGTGCAAGGCTTCAATCGCCTCTCGCGCACCGGGATAGAGCGGAGAGCTGGCCGCGCCCAAATCCAAGCGATGCGCATGATAAGCTTCCTTGTACCCTTCAACGAGATCGTTCTGGACCGAGGAAGTTTGGTCCGGCACCAACCGTGCGATGGCATGTGGCAGGGACAGCCCGACGATGGACAGGATCACCTCTCGCGTCGGTACAGGGACCGAAGCGGCCTGAAAGCTGGTGGTCATGGCGTGAACGATACTGCCCTGACTGTCGACCAGAGTGCCATCGACATCAAACAAAACCAGCCGCAGCGGTGCGCTCATTGCAGCGCCTCAAACGGGTCGTCGGCGGCCAGATCCTCGGTCCAGCCGAAGGTGTCCCAGCTGTGTTTCATATGTTCCGGCAAGGGCGCAGTCACCGTTACCGGTTTGCGCGTTATCGGATGCAGGAATGACAGTCGCCGCGCGTGCAGATGCAGCTTTTTGCTGATGATCCCACCCAGTTGCGCGCCCCAGCCATCACCCAGGTTTTCCTGCCCCGAGCCACCGTATTTGCCGTCGCCGATGATCGGATGACCGATCGCTGCCATATGCGCGCGCAGTTGGTGGGTGCGGCCCGTGATTGGCTCCATCGCGACCCAAGCGGCGCGTCCGGCCACGCGGTAGAGGGTCGCATAATGTGTATGTGCCCGTTTCGCACCGGGGGTGCTGTCGATCTCGTTCATATGGACGGGGATCATCTTTTCACCCTCGCCATGCGCGCCATGACCAGCTGCTTTCACAAGACCCGTCTTGATTTCACCCAGATATGGCGTGGGGACACCTGCAACCAGCGCCCAGTAAATCTTGCGTGTATCGCGGTGGCGGAAAGCGGCTGCCAGCCCCTTTGCGGCTTCGCGCGTGCGGGCCAGCAGCAGAACTCCTGACGTGTCCTTGTCCAGGCGGTGAACCAGACGCGGGTTTTCGTCATACCCAAACCGCAACGCCTCGGACAGGCTGTCGACATGCCGGGTCTGCCCGCTGCCGCCCTGTACCGGCAGGCCCTGCGGTTTGTTCAGGGCCAGAATGTGATCATCACGGTAGATCACGCAGGACTGGATCATCTTGGCATCCGCATCCGAGATACGATGCTTAACCTCAACCGGTTTGTGATCAGGCCCCGGCAATGGCGGTACACGAACCACCTGCCCGACCTCCAATCGGGTCGAGGCCTTGGCCCGGCTGCCATCCACACGCAGTTCTCCCTTGCGGCACATCTTTTCGATGCGGCCCTGGCTGACATGCGGGAACAGGCGGCGCAACCAGCGGTCCACACGCTGATCGCCGTCCCCTTCAGCGACTGTAATCATCTTTACGCCACTCATGCCATTGCCCCTTGCGCCGCGCGGGTGATCCGCCCGGATTGTGTCTTTGTCCGTGTCCCAGAAATCATGGGGGTCTCTCGCGCGCAACGCGGCAAGAGTCAAGGTATCAGACAGGAACCTTTGGCGTTCGAGGGGGCTCAGCACCGCCCGCCACTTCTCGGCACGATCAATACATTCCCAGCCAGCCTAGCTGTTGCGCTGGGTCCGAAGCTTGGCGAAGTAATCGAGGCGCTTTTTCAGCTCACGCTCGAACCCACGCTCGACCGGTTGATACAGAACCGGGCGTTTCATCGTTTCAGGGAAATAGTTCTGACCGGAAAACCCGTCTTCGGCGTCATGGTCATACGCATAGCCGGCACCATATCCCTGATCCTTCATCATTGATGTAGGGGCATTCAGGATATGTTTGGGCGGTGGCTCGCTGCCCGATTGCTTGGCCAGCCGCATCGCTGCCTTATAGCCGACATAAGCACCGTTGGATTTCGGGGCCAGGGCCAGATAGACCAGCGCCTGCGCCAGCGCCAGCTCACCTTCGGGAGAGCCGAGCCGCTCATACGTTTCCCAGGATTGTAGGCAAATGGCCTGTGCCTGCGGATCGGCCAGGCCGATATCCTCGACCGCCATCCGTGTGATCCGACGCGCCAGATAGCGCGGGTCTTCGCCCCCTGTCAGCATTCGCGTGAACCAGTACAGCGCCGCGTCCGGGTCGGACCCGCGTACCGATTTGTGCAGGGCTGAAATCAAGTTGTAATGTTCATCGCCCGACTTGTCATATTTCGCCGCCCGCCGCATCAGACGCGTCGACAGCGCGTCCGTGTCCAACGGCGCTTCAACCTTCCAAGCCGAAACCTGTTCAATCAGGTTCAGCAAAGCCCGTCCGTCCCCATCGGCCATTTCCTGCAACGCATCGCGGGCTGCGGGTGTCAACGGCAACGCGCGGCCCAGCTCTTTTTCGGCACGCTGGGTCAGGCGTTCAAGATCGGAAAGGCCCAGCCGTTCCAGCACCAGAACCTGCGACCGGCTGAGAACGGCAGCGTTCAGCTCAAAGGACGGGTTCTCGGTCGTGGCCCCGACCAGAAGGATCGTGCCGTCCTCCATATGCGGCAGAAACCCGTCCTGCTGCGCTTTGTTGAAGCGGTGGATCTCGTCCACGAACAGCAAGGTCCCCTGCCCGTTCTGACGCCTGATCTTGGCCGCTTCAAAAACCTTCTTCAAATCCGGCACACCAGTGAAAATCGCACTGATCTGAACGAAATGCAGATCGGTTTCCTGCGCCAGCAACCGTGCGATCGTCGTCTTGCCGACACCGGGCGGCCCCCAGAAGATCAGGCTGGACAGACTGCCTGACGCCAGCATGACCCCCAGCGGCGCATCCGGGCCAAGAACCTGTTCCTGACCGATGACCTCGGCAAGAGTCTTCGGGCGCAACCGGTCCGCCAGGGGACGGTGCGGCGCAGCGGTGGGTTCCGTTGGCCCGGTATCGAACAGATCGCTCACGGGCTACAGCCGGAACCGCAATGAGACTGACCGGCCACCGCGCAGAAGACCCACCTGCACGCGACGACCCGGATCTGTCAGCGCATTCTCCACATCCCCAGGGCGTTCGATGTCATTGGAATTGATGCTTTCAAGAATATCCCCCGATCGCAAACCCGCGCGTCCACCATAAGGGCCGGGATCAACAACAACGACACCTGTCTGGGACAGTGGCAAGCCCATATCGGAAATCACCGCAGGGTTGACGCGGGACACCACCAACCCCGGCAGGACAGTGGCTTCATCCAATGTCGTCTCTTCAGCTGCCGGGACTTCGGGCGCTTTGATCAGCGCCACCTCAACCTCTTCGCTCTGGGTGCCGCGCAGCCGTGTCAGAACCGATGTTCCCCCCACCCCTGCAACGGACATGCGAAACTTCATCTCGGCGGGTGAGTTCACTTCGTCCCCGTCCACATGGGTCACGACGTCCCCCACCTTGAGCCCCGCCTCGCGCAGAGGGCTAAGGTCATGCAGGTCCGAGATGACAACGCCCAGCGGAATGGCAAGACCAAGGGATTCAGCAATATCCGCGCTCATATGTTGACCGGTCATGCCTGCCCAGGGGCTGACAAAACTGTCATTGCCCTGCTGCGCCTGTTTCAGAAACTCGGCCACAAGATTTGCGGGGATGGCAAAACCAATGCCATTCGACCCGCCCGAGCGTGTCAGAATAGACGTGTTGATCCCGATCAGGTCCCCGTTCACATCAATCAGTGCACCGCCGGAGTTGCCCGGGTTGATGGCCGCATCCGTCTGAATGAAATACCCGCGTGCATTGCCTGTCGCCGTACCTGTGCGCGCCAAGCCCGAAATAATACCAGAGGACACCGTCTGCCCCACCCCGAACGGGTTGCCGATGGCAAGGGTCAGTTCGCCAACCTCGACCTGATCGGAATCGCGCAGGGTCAGGTAGGGCAGGTCTTGCGCCTGTCCCAGACGCAGGATCGCTATATCGCTTTCTTCGTGCCCCAGTACGACCGAGGCAGAAAACTCGCGCCGGTCTGTTGTCACGACCCTGATCTCGGTCGCCGAGCCCACAACATGGTAGTTGGACACAACGTAGCCATCTTCAGACAGGATGACCCCGGAGCCCAACGAGTTCTGAACCCGCTGCTGCGGCGCTCCCAGGCTGCCGCCAAAGAAATCCCGAAAGAACGGGTCTGAGTAAAACGGGCTGGCCCGCCCCTGCCGCACGATCTTGGCGTAGATATTCACCACCGCAGGCGAGGCCTTTTTGACCACCGGAGCAAAGCCCAGAGAGATTTCGGACTGCGATTGCGGGACGCGGGTTTCGGCAAATGCTGGCAGGGCCATGACAAGCATAAGAGAGATAAAGGATGCGCGGATCATGGGGGCTCCGGATTAGATTATCCTTGGGATATGCGGGGCAAAGGCGACAAATGCAAGCCGCGCGCTCAGCTTCGGCGGCGCAGGAACTTGAGCCCGGACCAATCGGCATCAACCGCGCAAACCTTCACGTCGACCCAGCCCAGCGGCAGGATTTCAGTGCGCAGCATATCCTCGGTCACGCCAGCATGCAGGGGCGAAGATTTCTTGGCCCAGGAGACCCACAGCATTCCTCCGCTCCGTATGTGGGCGATTTGCTCAGCGGCCAATTCGGCGATCTGGCCCGGGTGGTTCAGGAACATGTGAACTGCATCCGCGGGATCGGCTGCAGGATCGAACAGAACACCGTCGGCACCTGCTGTCAGGTTGGGATAATGGGCAGGGGCGTTGAGCGTACGGACCGTGTATCCGGGTTTGAACCCCAGTTTCGCCCAGAGCGGTTTGCCCGAGTATCCAGTTGCAGGTTTCGTTGCCATAACGGTTTGAACTTAATGGACAAACCACATGATGACAATTGGCTGGCTGAGGCACAAAAAAGCCTGCCCGATTGCTCGGGCAGGCGCATCAGGTCGATGACCTTAGTGCTTATTCTTCGGCTTCGGCTTCTTCAGCAGCAGTACGGGCTTTGTCCGCGGCGCCTTTGGCATCAATGTCGCGATCGACGAATTCGATGATCGCCATCGGAGCCATGTCACCATAGCGGAAGCCTGCTTTCAGGATGCGGACATAACCGCCCTGACGCTCGGCATAGCGGGGGCCCAGAACTTCGAACAGCTTGGTGACATCTTTGTCTTCTTTCAGCTGTGCTGCGGCCTGTCGGCGGGCGTGCAGGTCGCCGCGCTTGCCCAGGGTGACCAGCTTTTCGATGATCGGGCGCAGTTCTTTTGCCTTGGGCAGAGTTGTCTTGATCTGCTCATGTTCGATGAGCGAGCCAGCCATGTTTGCAAACAGAGCCTTGCGGTGCTCATGAGTACGGTTCAGGCGGCGGTAACCACGTGCGTGACGCATTTTTCAATTCCTTCTTTCGCGTTTTGCTTTGTCCGGCCTCCGATGCGTGTCAGAGGCTCACCTTGGGGCGGAATTGCCCGGATTGTACGTTTTGTACCGGCTTTCAGACCCCATTGGTCCGAAATGTACAAAACCTGCGACGGCAGGTTGGCCCCGCCGCCGCAGCCGAAGATGCTTAGAACGCGTCTTCGAATTTCTTTGCCAGATCTTCGATGTTGTCGGGCGGCCAGTCCTCGACATCCATGCCGAGGTGCAGACCCATGCCGGACAGCACTTCCTTGATCTCGTTCAGCGACTTGCGGCCGAAGTTCGGGGTGCGCAGCATCTCGGCTTCGGTCTTCTGGATCAGGTCGCCGATATAGACGATGTTGTCGTTCTTCAAGCAGTTTGCCGAACGGACCGACAGTTCCAGCTCGTCCACTTTCTTGAGCAGCAGCGGGTTGAACTCCAGACCATCATCTTCGTCCTGGCGACCAGCCGATTCCGGCTCGTCGAAGTTCACGAAGATCGACAGCTGATCCTGCAGGATGCGCGCGGCGTAGGCCAGTGCGTCATCGGGGGTGATCGAACCGTCGGTGTCGATCTTCAGGGTCAGCTTGTCATAGTCCAGAACCTGGCCTTCGCGGGTCGGCTGAACGTCATAGGCGACTTTCTTGACCGGCGAATAGATCGCGTCGATCGGGATCAGACCGATGGGCGCATCTTCCGGCTTGTTCTTTTCAGCCGAAACGTAACCCTTGCCAGTGTTGACGGTCAGCTCCATGAACAGGTCGGCGCCGTCGTCCAGGTGACAGATGACGTGATCGCGGTTCAGAACCTCGATGCCTGCGCTTTCGCTGATGTCACCAGCCGTAACGATTGCCGGGCCTTTGGCATTGATCGACAGGCGCTTGGGGCCTTCGACTTCCATGCGCAGGGAAACCTGCTTGAGGTTCAGGATGATGTCGGTGACATCTTCACGCACACCCGCCACGCTCGAGAACTCGTGCAGGACGTTGTCGATCTGGACGCTGGTGATGGCCGCGCCTTGCAGCGAGCTCATCAAAACGCGACGCAGGGCGTTGCCCAGGGTCAGACCAAAACCACGTTCCAGCGGTTCGGCAACCAGGGTCGCCTGACGCGCAGGGTCGTTGCCCGGCTTGGCTTCCAGCTGGGTCGGCTTGATCAATTCTGCCCAATTCTTGTGGATCATGTAATCCCTCCATTCCTGCCCGCGCCCCATGACCAACAAGGTGCAGACGCCCGAGGTTCAAAATGACGTGCTGGGGCCGTGTAAACACACAGCCCCAGCTTAATTCCAGATCGCTTAGACGCGACGACGCTTCGGCGGACGGCAGCCGTTGTGAGCAATCGGTGTCACGTCGCGGATCGACGTGATGTTGAAGCCCACGGCAGCCAGCGCACGCAGAGCCGATTCACGGCCCGAACCGGGGCCCTGAACTTCGACTTCCAGCGTCTTGACGCCATGTTCCTGCGCTTTCTTGCCTGCGTCTTCCGCAGCCATCTGCGCGGCATACGGAGTAGATTTCCGCGATCCCTTGAAGCCCATGGTACCGGCAGACGACCACGAGATGGCGTTGCCCTGTACGTCCGAGATCAGGATCTTGGTGTTGTTGAAGGTCGAGTTCACATGGGCAACGCCCGATGCGATGTTCTTGCGCTCTTTGCGCTTGATGCGAGTCTTATCGCGTGCCATCGGTCAGACCCTCCCTTATTTCTTCTTACCGGCAATGGCCTTTGCGGGGCCTTTGCGGGTACGAGCGTTGGTGTGGGTACGCTGACCGCGAACCGGCAGGTTGCGGCGGTGACGCAGACCGCGATAGCAGCCCAGGTCCATCAGACGCTTGACGTTCATCTGAACTTCGCGACGCAGGTCACCTTCGACGGTGTAGTTGGCGTCGATATGTTCGCGGATGGCCAGAACTTCGGCATCCGACAGTTCATTGACGCGGCGGTGCGCTTCAATGCCCACGGCTTCGCAGATCGCTTTGGCCGAGGTGTTGCCGATACCGGTGATATATGTGAGGGCGATTGGAACCCGCTTTGCAGTCGGGATGTTTACGCCGGCAATACGTGCCACGTGTCACTTTCCTTTTTGTTGCGGTTCCGTAACTCCGGAACCTTTTTTCACAACACTTTACCGTGGCAGTGACGCCAGAGGGTCCAGTATTATTCGAGGTGGTCGGGGCAATTGGAACGAATCCCGCATGCGGTCTTGATTCCCTTTAGGGATGGGGGTCGATATGGGCTTTTGGTGGGGCCGTCAAGCCCCAACTTTCGGTCAACCCAGTATCGCCTCGATCGAGGCCGTCACTTCCTTGATATCCGCCAGCCCGTTCACGGGGCGCAGATCGCCCTTGGCGTAGTAATAGCCAATCAGCGGAGACGTCTTCTTGTAGTATTCCATCAGGCGCGTGCGCAGGCTGTCTTCGTTGTCATCGGCGCGGCGCTGGAAGTCATTTTCCTTGCCGCAATTGGTGCATTTGCCATCCGCCGGGATCGGCTTGGTGTTGTCGTTATAGACTTCACCACATCCGCCGCAGGTTGAGCGTGCGGTGATCCGGCCCACCAGCGCGTCGTCATCGACGCGCATCTCGATCACGGTGTGCAGCGACTGGCCCAGCTTGGTCAGCAGAGCGGCCAGCGCATCGGCCTGCGCCAGCGTTCGGGGAAAGCCGTCAAAGATGAAACCGGCGCCTGTTTCGGTGGTCAGTTTCTCTTCGATCAGGCCGATCACGATTTCATCGGTGACCAGCTTGCCCGCATCCATGATCGCCGCAACCTTCCGGCCCATCTCGGTGCCCGAGGTTTTGGCTTCGCGCAGCATGTCGCCCGTGCTGAGCTGCACCATGCCGCGTGTTTCAACCAGATGACGCGCCTGCGTTCCTTTCCCTGCCCCCGGGGGGCCCAACAGAATGATATTCATCGACGAGAGGGTCCCTTCCTGCCGCGTTTCTTGCTTTTGCCGCGCAGTTGAGACTTTTCGATAAGCCCTTCGTATTGGTGCGCCAGAAGATGGCTCTGAACCTGCTGGATCGTATCCATGGTCACGGAGACGATAATCAGAACCGAGGTGCCGCCGAAATAGAACGGGATGGCAAACTGGCCCCGCAGGATTTCAGGCAGCAGACAGACGGCGGCCAGATAGGCCGACCCCAGCACCAGCACGCGGTTGACCACGTATTCCAGATACTCGGCGGTTTTCTTGCCGGGGCGGATACCGGGCACGAACCCGTTCTGCTTTTTCAGGTTGTCCGCCACATCGTCCGGTTTGAACGACACGTTGAACGTGTAGAAATACGCAAAGAACACGATCATCGACGCGAAGAACAGCAGATACAGCGGCTGTCCGGGGCCGAAATTGGCCAGCAGCCACGACATGACCGGCCCGTTTGCAGCGCCCGACGAGAAGGTCGAGATCGTCACCGGCAGCAGCAGCAGCGAGCTGGCAAAGATCGCCGGGATCACGCCCGCGGGGTTGACCTTGACCGGCAGGTGGCTGGAGCCACCTTCGTAGATTTTCATCCCGGCCTGACGGCGCGGGTACTGGATATGGATCTTTCGCAGCGCCCGTTCCATGAAGACCACGAACATGATGACGGCAATCACCATCACGATCACGCCAACAATCACGGCGGGGCTGATTGCGCCCGAACGGCCCGACGCGAAGAACTGCGCCAGGGCGGCGGGGACCTCGGCGATGATGCCGACGAAAATGATCAGAGAAATACCGTTGCCGATGCCGCGCGCGGTGATCTGCTCACCCAGCCACATCAGGAACATGGTGCCGCCGACCAGCGTGATCATGGTCGACATGCGGAAGAACAGGCCCGGATCGGTCGCCAGATCGCCCGATTCCAGCGACACGGCCAGACCGTAGGCCTGCACGGTGGCCAGTGCCACGGTGCCGAAACGGGTGTATTGGTTAATCTTCTTGCGGCCCTGCTCGCCCTCTTTCTTGAGCTGTTCGAGCGCGGGGACCATCGATGTCAGCAGCTGCACGATGATCGAGGCCGAGATATAGGGCATGATGCCAAGGGCAAAGATGCCCATTCGGCCAAGCGCCCCGCCCGTAAACATCGAAACCATGCCGCCGATGCCCTGCCCCGCCTGTTCCATGAACTCGCGCAAGGCTGCTCCGTCGATCCCCGGCACCGGAATGAAGGTGCCCAGACGATAGACGATCAGCAAACCCAGCGTGAACAGGATGCGGTTGCGCAGATCGGTGGCCTTGCCAAGGGCAGCCCAGCTTGTGTTGGCTGCCATTTGTTCTGCTGCTGATACCATAAAGTCGGTCTCTCTTATGCAAACGCCGCCCGGAACCGTTTTCCGGCTCGGACGGCGTCTTGGAAAACTCTGAAGTCTATGTAAGCGGGTCTTTGCCCGCTCACAAGCGCTTACTCTGCCGCAGCGGCTTTTGTGACTTTCAGTGAACCGCCCGCTTTTTCAACTGCCTCGACGGCAGCTTTCGACGCACCGGTCACTTCCAGATTCACCTTGGCGCTGATCTCGCCTTTGGCCAGAACGCGGATACCGTCCAGCTTGCGGCGGACCAGACCGGACGCAACCAGAGCGTCTTCGGTGATCGCAGCCTTGGCGTCCAGCTTGCCGGCTTCGACGAATTTCTGGATCAGGCCCAGGTTGATGACGGCGAATGCCTTGCGGTTGGGCTTGTTGAAGCCACGCTTGGGCAGACGCTGGTACAAAGGCATCTGACCGCCTTCATAGCCATTGATGGCCACACCCGAGCGGGATTTCTGGCCTTTGATACCACGGCCACCCATTTTACCTTTGCCGGAACCCGGACCACGGCCAACGCGGGTGCGTTTCGGTGCGGCGCCAGGATTGTCGCGCAATTCGTTCAGTTTCATTTCGCTTCTCCTAAGCCGGATATGACCCCCGAAGCGTGATGGGCCAAACACGGCATTTCTTGGTTTTGATTCTCGCGGCCAAAAAGCCACCGCAGGCGTATAGGCCCGATGGCAGGGCTTGGCAAGCCTGCGATTTGGGATGGGATGGACCCGGCACAGAGGGCGTTTCCAACAGGTCAGCGCGCACGCCGCGCCGGTGACGGCCCGAGGGGTGGCGCAGTAACGGCTGATCCGCGCGCTTTGTGGTGCCCGATACTTGGGAAGTTTGAGCGAGGGGCAAAGGCCCCCAAAGCGGCGGCCTTCGGCCTTGTCCCGCGCTATTCAATAAGTGATTTCCATCATTCAGAGCCTAACAGTTGGCTTGCTACTGCGGGGTGATCGACTTCTAGCTCGACCCCATTTTGCTCTGCGCGCAGTCGCACATATCCACGTATCATAGTTTCGGTGAATTCGTACCAACCTTGACGTGTTCCTGTCAGAATATGAGCGTGGCTTTCGCGTTTCAGTGCGTTTATTCTCTGGTTGAACTTCGTCCTGTCGAGAGGATCATCCTCTCTAAGCTCCATTATTCTTTGATACGAAGAAAAGATGTCGGTGCTGCGTCTGCGTAATTCATGCCCATCGGCTGCCGCCCAAAGCACAGTTTCATAGTCGTTCTGATATTTTTGAGTCGCATCTTCATAGGGCTTGCGCAACTTCATATCCATGGCTTGTGAAGCGTCCTTCATTGCCACATCAAATAGTTCGGGTGTAACCATTCCGAGATTTTGTTCCTCGTACACGCGCCAAAAGAGTTTCTCGCACACAAAATGTACATAGTGAGGAAAGCCATCGCTAATCCGAGCTATTCTGATCACTGTATTTCGATCGATCTCGATACCTAGAGCTTCTGCCGCATTCTCAGCTATTTCAAACCTCGCTTCCCAAGGCAGTTGCTTAAGGGCTACGGTATGGAATAGCGATCTGCGCTTCCGTGCGCAGCCATCAGTGTTTCTACACTTTCACCGATTCCGCTAACAATAAAGACAGCATTCACATGCTGATCTGAGATTTGTTTGAGGAAGTTAGTGAATGCAACTTGCTCTCTGCGATCAAGTATCAAGTCAAACTCATCAACAACTACAACTAAACGTTTGTCGATATTCTCTGTTATGAAACGTATGAGGCGTACTGCTTCATTGACTGAACTAGGATCGGAAGGTCTTCCTTCTTCAATAGTTGTCTTGAGGTCACCGCTCAATCCAAAGCGCGCAAAGGTCAGCCCTGTTTCGCGGATCGCCTTTTCAAAATTTGGGCTTCTCCCATTCATTTGATCAAAAACTTCGCGAATAATTGTCGCAAAGGTGCTCGTTTCGTCGCATCCAATCAGTACTGGTGTTTCTGTTTCCGCCAAGGCGTAGGCGCTCGTTTGAGCTAGCGAGGACTTACCCACTCCTCGCAGCCCATGAACAAGCGCATGGCGACCGGGTTGTATGAGTGATCGCTTAATTCCGCTAAGTTGTTTCGAACGACCCTTGAGAAATTCCTCTGATTGTAGCGGTCGGGATGGCGAGAGAACTCGGGCCATGAGTTTCCCGAATTCATGTTCAGGTTGCGTCAGGACGGGGCGAAGTCCTTGTAGTTTTGTCATATTTTGCCAAATCCTATTTCGTTATGAAATTCGCCTAAAGCTTCGGGAACAAAATACAAAAAAGAGCGAATTACCTATGTAGTTATCTAAACTTCAGTTAACGAGGGGATCAAGGTCGCTGTTTTTCCAAAGAGCTATAGACACCCACCGCCAACACTGCTAAACGCTCCCAATCTTGCGGCCTCGGATTCGTTCCGGGGCCTTAGATATTTTGCAACCGGGGACCTTCGGGGCCCTATACCTTTGGCACCTACGGGGGCCTATCACATAGCGGGGGACCTCCCCTGCACTTGCTAAACGGAAGACAGAAAGCATGGCACTCAAGTCGTACAAGCCGACGACGCCGGGCCAGCGCGGGCTGGTGCTGATCGACCGTTCGGAGCTTTGGAAAGGACGTCCGGTCAAGTCTCTTACAGAGGGTTTGACCAAATCGGGCGGCCGGAACAACACCGGACGGATCACTTCACGCCGCCGCGGCGGTGGCGCAAAGCGTCTCTACCGGATCGTTGACTTCAAACGGAACAAATTTGATGTCGCGGCAACCGTCGAGCGGATCGAATATGACCCGAACCGGACCGCGTTCATCGCACTGGTAAAATACGAAGACGGCGAGCAGGCGTATATCCTGGCTCCGCAGCGTCTGGCTGTTGGTGACAAGGTCATCGCGTCGGCAAAGGCCGATATCAAGCCGGGCAACGCAATGCCGTTCTCGGGCATGCCCATCGGTACCATCGTCCACAACATCGAGATGAAGCCTGGCAAAGGCGGTCAGATCGCACGTGCGGCCGGTACTTACGCTCAGTTTGTTGGTCGCGATGGCGGCTACGCTCAGATCCGTCTGAGCTCGGGCGAGCTGCGCATGGTCCGTCAGGAATGCATGGCCACCATCGGTGCCGTGTCCAACCCCGACAACAGCAACCAGAACCTCGGTAAAGCCGGTCGTATGCGCCACAAGGGCGTTCGTCCGTCGGTTCGTGGTGTTGCAATGAACCCGATCGATCACCCGCATGGCGGTGGTGAGGGTCGTACCTCGGGTGGCCGTACGCCGGTTACTCCGTGGGGTAAGGACACCAAGGGTAAGCGTACCCGCAACAAGAACAAAGCGTCCCAGAAGCTGATCATCCGCTCGCGGCACGCCAAGAAGAAGGGACGTTAATCCATGTCTCGCTCTGTTTGGAAGGGTCCTTTCGTCGATGCTTACGTGCTTAAAAAAGCCGAAGCAGCGCGCGAGTCGGGCCGCAACGAAGTCATCAAGATCTGGTCGCGTCGTTCCACCATCCTGCCCCAATTCGTGGGTCTGACCTTTGGTGTGTACAACGGCCAGAAGCATATCCCGGTAAACGTCTCGGAAGACATGATCGGTCAGAAGTTCGGTGAATACTCGCCGACCCGGACCTATTATGGCCACGCCGCAGACAAAAAAGCGAAGCGGAAGTAAGTCATGGGCAAGGAAAAGAACCCCCGCCGCGTGGCTGAAAACGAAGCAATGGCGAAAACGCGCATGCTTCGCACCAGCCCGCAGAAACTGAACCTGGTAGCAGCTATGATCCGCGGCAAGAAAGTCGAGAAGGCCCTGACCGACCTGACTTTCTCGAACAAGCGTGTCGCGCAGGACGTCAAGAAGTGCCTGCAGTCCGCAATCGCGAATGCCGAAAACAACCACAACCTGGACGTTGACGAGCTGATCGTCGCCGAAGCCTGGGTTGGCAAGAACCTGGTCATGAAGCGCGGTCGCCCGCGGGCCCGTGGCCGTTTCGGCAAGATCATGAAGCCGTTCTCGGAGATCACCATCAAGGTGCGTCAAGTTGAGGAGCAAGCCTAATGGGACATAAAGTCAATCCGATCGGCATGCGCCTTCAGGTCAACCGCACCTGGGACAGCCGCTGGTACGCAGATACCAAGGACTACGGTGATCTTCTTCTGGAAGACCTCAAGATCCGTGAGTTCATTCAGAAAGAGTGCAAGCAGGCCGGTGTTGCCCGTGTGATCATCGAACGTCCGCACAAGAAGTGCCGCGTTACGATCCACACCGCACGTCCGGGTGTCATCATCGGCAAGAAAGGTGCAGACATCGAAGTTCTGCGCAAGAAGCTGGCCGCGATGACCGACAGCGAACTGCACCTGAACATCGTCGAAGTGCGCAAGCCCGAGCTTGACGGTCAGCTGGTTGCCGAGTCGATCGCTCAGCAGCTGGAACGCCGTGTTTCGTTCCGCCGCGCGATGAAGCGTGCCGTACAGAACGCCATGCGCATGGGCGCCCTGGGTATCCGGGTGAACGTCGCTGGCCGTCTAGGTGGTGCCGAAATCGCACGGACCGAATGGTACCGCGAAGGCCGTGTGCCGCTGCACACTCTGCGCGCCGACATCGATTACGCACATGCCGAAGCGATGACCCCCTACGGGATCATCGGGATCAAGGTCTGGATCTTCAAAGGGGAGATCATGGAGCACGATCCGCAGGCACGTGACCGTAAAGCACAGGAACTCCAGGACGGCCCTGCACCTCGTGGTGCTGGTGGCGGTCGTCGCTAAGGAGGGAAAGATATGCTTCAACCAAAGCGTACAAAATTCCGCAAGATGCACAAAGGCCGGATCAAGGGCGAAGCCAAGGGCGGCTCTGATCTGAACTTTGGCACCTACGGCCTGAAAGCGATTGAGCCTGAGCGTGTAACCGCACGCCAGATCGAAGCTGCACGTCGTGCCATGACGCGTCACATGAAGCGTCAGGGCCGTGTCTGGATCCGCATCTTCCCCGACACTCCGGTTACGGCAAAGCCGATCGAAGTTCGTATGGGTAAAGGTAAGGGTTCGGTCGACCGTTGGGTTTGCAAGGTCAAGCCCGGTCGCGTGATGTTCGAGATCGACGGCGTCAATGACGACATCGCCCGCGAGGCCCTGCGCCTGGCTGCGATGAAGCTGCCGATCAAGACCCGCGTCGTGGTTCGCGAAGACTGGTAAGCGATCCGGGGGCACCCCCGCTCGTGACAAGATTGACCCCCGTCGGACCACCGGCGGGGGTTTTTCGTCAGGGGCTCTGCCCCCGCCGCGCGTGCCGCGCGCCTCCCCCGGGATATTTTGGGCCAGATGAAGCAGGGGATCCACTCTTCATCTGGCTGCAAATATCCCGGAGCGCGAGGCAGAGCCTCGCAAAACAGCCATCGCCTTCGCCACGCGGCTGGGTTAAGACGGCGCCATGCCACAGATTGAATCACTCTTCGTCACCCGCCTCTATCGTGCCTCTTTGTCCGAATTCGGTCCCCCGATCGATGCGGAGGAGTTGGAAAGCTCGTGCCTTGTCATCGCCGAGGATGACGAGGCCGGTCAGGACTGGTGCGAAGAAAACGGCTATCCCGGTTACACCAGCTATGCCTCGCTGACCGACCTGCCCTGGCGGTTTCCGATATTCGCCGATCTGGTCAAGGCGCTGGACAGCCATGTGGCGGCTTTTGCCAAGGATCTGGAGTTTGATCTGGGCGAGGGTAAGTTGAAGCTGGAAGATCTGTGGATCAACATCCTGCCCGAAGGCGGCATGCATTCCAGCCACTTGCATCCGCACAGTGTGATTTCCGGCACCACCTATGTGGCGATGCCCGAAGGCGCGAGCGCGCTGAAGCTGGAAGACCCGCGCTCAGGCCGCATGATGGCCGCGCCGACACGGCTGAAGGGCGGGCGACGCGATTTGCAGCCCTTCATCTATATGAAGCCGCAGGTGGGCGATGTCCTGCTATGGGAAAGCTGGCTGCGCCACGAGGTGCCGATGAACATGGCCGAGGAAGAGCGGATTTCAGTGAGTTTCAACTATAAGTGGGAGTGAGCGTTTGTGAGCGATCCAAAGATGCTTCAGAGATCGCTCGGCAAAATGGTAGTGGATTAAGCAGTTACATCGCCGTTAGCTGCTAAACCGGCTCTAATCACAGATTCACTTGATACCACATTTTTTTTGTGACTGGCGCTTTGTCTTTTTCATTTGGTTCACGGTTTTGTTTTGGGATTGCTTGAGCGCGACCATCTCCTTTTCTCGAGATTCCCCATAATACATTGCCTGCGCCCACAATTCGTAAAGTTCCGGGGACATGTTCTTCTGGGCGATACCCGCCAAGCAGAGGCACTGTTCGACGGACATACCGTTCAAACGGCTGTCAGCATTCGCCTTGCTGCAAACCTTGTCACCGGATATCGCTTGGGCTTGCGCAGAACCTGCAATTAATGTCAGCGCAGTGGCAAAGAGTACATTATTCATTACGTTACTCACTTTGAAATAACATTTGCGGTTCCTAGCTACTTGTGCTGTTTTGGTCGTGCAAGCTATAAGTGAACATAGAGCAAGAAACTCGCGTCAGGCTCAGGCTTCACGAACATTGTGCACTTGCCCAAACTTCCTCTTGCCACCCACCCCCCAAACCCCTATAGAGCGGCATCTTGCGGTCTCCCGGCGTTGTCGGGCGATTCGTATGTCTATCATTCATCCACCAGGTCAAAGGTGACCCGAGTACGGGGCCTTCTGGTGTTTTGAGCAAAGGAAAAAGGCGATGAACGCCCAAGAACTGCGTGACAAGACCCCGGACCAGCTCCGCGAGGAACTGGCCAACCTGAAGAAAGAAAGCTTTAACCTGCGCTTTCAACAGGCAACCGGTCAGCTGGAAAATACGGCTGGTATCAAAGCGGCCCGCCGCAATGCTGCCCGCGTCAAAACCATTCTGAACGAAAAGGCCGCTGCCGCGGCATCCGAGGAGTAATCAGATGCCCAAGCGTATCCTGCAAGGCACCGTGACCAGCGACGCCAACGAACAGACCATCACCGTGCTGGTCGAGCGCCGTTTCAAGCACCCGCTGCTGCACAAAACCGTTCGTAAGTCCAAGAAATACCGGGCTCATGACGAAAAGAACGCCTTCAAGGTCGGCGACTCCGTACGCATCATCGAATGCGCGCCGAAATCGAAGACGAAACGTTGGGAAGTTCTGGAAGCGTAAGCTTCCGGGATTTTTCATTTGTCGAAACCCTGGGGGATTTAATCAGACCAGCCCCCACAGGTCGGGAGAAACCACATGATCCAGATGCAGACCAATCTGGATGTCGCTGACAACTCTGGCGCACGCCGAGTTCAGTGCATCAAGGTCCTGGGTGGTTCCAAGCGTAAATACGCCTCTGTTGGCGACATCATTGTCGTCTCGGTGAAGGAAGCCATCCCGCGCGGCCGCGTAAAGAAAGGTGACGTCCGCAAGGCCGTCGTCGTACGCACCGCCAAAGAAGTCCGTCGCGAAGACGGCACCGCGATCCGTTTCGATCGCAACGCCGCCGTCATCCTGAACAACAACAACGAGCCCATTGGTACCCGTATCTTTGGCCCCGTTGTTCGTGAACTGCGCGCGAAGAACTTCATGAAAATCATCTCGCTGGCTCCGGAGGTGCTGTAATCATGGCTGCTAAACTCCGCAAAGGCGACAAGGTCGTCGTGCTGGCCGGCAAGGACAAGGGCAAAGAGGGGACTATCACCTCGGTTGACCCCAAAGCCGGTAAAGCTGTTGTCGATGGTATCAACATCGCCATCCGCCACACCCGCCAGTCGCAAACCTCGCAAGGTGGTCGCCTGCCTCAGGCAAACCCGATCGAGCTGTCGAACCTGGCACTGCTGGATAAGAACGGCAAAGCAACCCGCGTTGGCTTCCGTATGGAAGGTGACAAGAAGGTGCGGTTTGCCAAGACCACAGGGGACGTGATCGATGCTTGATAACGCAACCTACACCCCGCGCCTGAAAGCGCAGTACGCCGAGACCATCCGTGCCGCTCTGAAAGAAGAGTTCGGCTACAAGAACGACATGCAGCTGCCCAAGCTGGAAAAAATCGTTCTGAACATCGGTTGTGGTGCTGAGGCCGTCAAAGACTCGAAGAAAGCGAAAGCTGCTGTCGAGGATCTGACTGCGATTGCCGGTCAACAGGCCGTTGCAACCAAGGCGAAGAAATCGATCGCGGGTTTCCGCGTCCGGGAGGACATGCCGCTGGGTGCGAAAGTGACCCTGCGCGGTGACCGGATGTACGAATTCCTGGATCGTCTGATCACGATCGCGATGCCGCGTATTCGTGACTTCCGCGGTGTTAAGCCCTCTTTCGACGGTCGTGGCAACTTTGCCATGGGCATGAAAGAGCACATCGTGTTCCCGGAAATCGACTTCGACAAGGTCGACGAGGTCTGGGGCCTGGATATCGTAATTGCCACCACAGCGAAAACCGACGCTGAAGCAAAGGCACTGTTGAAAGCATTCAACATGCCGTTCAACGCGTAAGCGCCGGGAGGATTGAGACATGGCTAAGAAAGCAATGATCGAACGCGAGAAGAAGCGCGAACGCCTGGTGGCCAAATATGCCGCAAAGCGTGCCGAGCTGAAAGAAATCGCGAATGACGAGAGCAAGCCGATGGAAGAGCGCTTCAAGGCGCGTCTGAAACTGGCGAAACTGCCGCGCAACAGCTCGGCTACCCGTCTGCACAACCGTTGTCAGCTGACCGGTCGTCCCCACGCTTACTATCGTAAGCTGAAGGTCAGCCGTATCGCGCTGCGCGAGCTGGGTTCTGCTGGTCAGATCCCCGGCATGGTGAAATCGAGCTGGTAAGGGAGACATAGATATGAATGATCCTATCGGCGATATGCTCACCCGTATCCGCAACGCGCAAATGCGCGGCAAGTCCACCGTATCCACTCCGGCGTCGAAGCTGCGTGTTTGGGTTCTGGACGTGCTGGCGGACGAAGGTTACATCCGCGGCTATGAAAAGACGACCGGTGAAAACGGTCATCCGGCCATCGAAATCAGCCTGAAATACTACGAAGGCACCCCTGTCATTCGCGAACTGAAGCGGGTCTCAAAGCCCGGTCGCCGCGTATACATGGGCGTCAATGACATCCCGCAGGTCCGTCAGGGTCTGGGCGTGTCGATTGTCAGCACTCCGAAAGGTGTGATGTCGGACGCAAACGCTCGCTCCAACAATGTTGGCGGCGAAGTGCTCTGCACCGTCTTCTAAGGAGGTCTGCAATGTCTCGTATTGGTAAAAAACCGGTCGAGCTGCCCAGCGGCGTAACCGCCTCTGTGTCGGGTCAGACCATCGAAGTCAAAGGTCCGAAAGGCACCCGCAGCTTCACCGCCACCGACGACGTAACGCTGTCGGTTGAAGACAACGTGGTCAAGATCGACCCTCGTGGCATGTCCAAGCGTGCCCGCCAGCAGTGGGGCATGAGCCGCACCATGGTTGCCAACCTGGTAACCGGTGTGACCACAGGCTTCAAAAAAGAGCTGGAGATCCAGGGTGTTGGTTACCGGGCGCAGATGCAGGGCAACACCCTGAAGCTGAACCTGGGCTATAGCCACGATGTAGATTTCACAGCTCCGGAAGGTGTCACCATCACCGCACCGAAGCAGACCGAGATCGTTGTGGAAGGTATCGACCAGCAGCTGGTGGGCGAAACCGCGGCCAAAATCCGCGAGTGGCGCCGCCCCGAGCCGTACAAAGGCAAGGGCATCCGCTATAAGGGCGAGTTCATCTTCCGCAAGGAAGGCAAGAAGAAGTAAGGACGCAGACAATGGCAAACAGCAAAAGAACCCTGTTTCTGAAGCGCCGCCTGCGCGTTCGGAACAAACTTCGCAAGGTCAACGCGGGTCGTCCGCGCCTGTCCGTACACCGTTCGAACAAGAACATCTCTGTTCAGCTGATCGACGACGTACGTGGCGTGACCCTGGCCTCGGCCTCGACCCTGGAAAAAGATCTGGGTGTTGTTGGCAAGAACAACGTCGAAGCGGCGACGAAAGTCGGCGCGGCCATCGCCGAGCGTGCCAAGAAGGCAGGCGTCGAAGAGGCCTATTTCGATCGTGGCGGCTTCCTGTTCCACGGCAAAGTGAAGGCTGTCGCCGACGCTGCGCGTGAAGGTGGTCTGAAGATCTGATGGTGTGCCGGGCTGAAGCCCGGCCTACCGGAAACGACGCCGTAGGCCGGGCTTCAGCCCGGCACCCGGCACTTTGAAGGCGGGTCCGCCCGCCTCGATGATCGGGGAGCCCCGGAATGTCATTCGCGGGTTCACTTCGATTGAGTAATTGGCGCCGCGAGCGCCTCTAGAGGAAAAGGGATGCCAAATGGCAGAACGTGAAAACCGTCGGGGCCGTGGCCGCGACCGTGAAGAAACACCGGAATTTGCAGATCGCCTGGTCGCAATCAACCGCGTGTCGAAAACCGTAAAAGGTGGAAAGCGCTTTGGCTTCGCCGCTCTGGTGGTTGTCGGCGATCAGAAAGGCCGCGTCGGCTTTGGCAAGGGTAAAGCGAAAGAAGTACCTGAAGCCATCCGCAAGGCGACTGAGCAAGCCAAGCGTCAGATGATCCGCGTACAGCTGCGCGAAGGTCGGACCCTGCACCACGACATCGAGGGCCGTCACGGCGCCGGTAAAGTGGTTATGCGCGCTGCGCCTGAAGGTACCGGTATCATCGCCGGTGGTCCGATGCGTGCCGTGTTCGAAATGCTGGGTGTCAAGGACGTTGTCTCCAAGTCGCTGGGCTCGCAGAACCCCTACAACATGATCCGCGCCACCATCGACGGCCTGCAGAAAGAGCAGAGCCCGCGTTCGGTTGCCGCACGTCGTGGCAAAAAGGTTGCTGACATCCTGCCCAAGCGGGACGACGCACCGGCTGCTGCTGAAGCAGAAGCATAAGGAGAGCACGTCATGGCAAAAACCATCGTCGTCAAACAGGTCGGTTCGCCGATCCGTCGCCCTGCCGAACAGCGCGCAACCCTGATCGGCCTGGGCCTGAACAAGATGCACAAAACCCGTGAGCTGGAGGATACTCCTTCGGTGCGCGGCATGATCCGCAAGATCCCGCATCTGGTTGAGATCGTCGAAGAGCGCGGTTAAGCCCGCCTTCATCGGAAAGAATAAAAACGCCTCCGGTCAAATCGGGGGCGTTTTTTGTTGGCACTTTAGTATCTTGGGGTTTCCTTTTTCCAACCCGGATCGCAGGAGCGGCGTGTTCTGATTGATCTGCATCAATGACCAATTGGGTTGTGATGAACTACCCAGCGTGTTCCACGCAGGAGGTTCTTGAAGTGAGTGCGGATAAGACAGGACGGATCGTATGGCATGACCTCTTTACGCCTGATCTGAACGCTTCCGAGGCTTTCTATGGCCGTGTAGCGTTGTGGGATTTCATTAAGGAAAGCACCGAAGACTATGTCTGGGGCCAGGGAAAAGGGGAGTTCACTCTTGCTCTTCTGAATGGGGAAGCCGGAAGTGGATTGACCAAAACTCCGGTGGGTTTTGATGCCGGCTGGCTTCCCTATTTCGAAGTTCCCGATGTCGATAAATATTCAAAGCGGGCCGAGAAGCTGGGCGCGCGCATCATTCGACGCCCCTTTGATGTGCCCGGCGTCGGGCGAAACTGCCTATTGTTGGACCCATTAGGGGCCAAGTTTGGCATTTCCGTTTCACAACACGATTACCCGATACCTACACAACAGTTCACAACAGAGGTTTATCTGAGCGAAGGCCCGGAGTTTCCAGTCGAATTCTATCAATCGTTGTTTGATCGAACATCTTCGAAGACAGATGGCACGGGCGCGGCCGGGCCAGGTCAGTGGCTTTCACATATTCCTGTGGTTGCTTCACCAGATAAAAAGATACGTGAAAGATGCGCCTGGCTACCTGGAATTAAGGTCACTGCTATCGAGAATGCTGTACGTGATGCTTTGACGCTTGGAGCGTCCGAAGTGCGTGTTCGATCACGGAATAGCGCGCAGCATGCACCGCGTGTATTTCGCGACCCGACGGGGCTTTATTTTGCATTTCATCAGGTCGGTCCGGTTTTAGGAGCAAACTAAAGGTCGCTGCAAACCGCAGATGGCCATCGCGTCGACCTGCAGGTCAACTGCAAAATCCATGCCAATAGGAATAGGAACCAGGCTACGAACAAGCCAACCCGCGAATGTTATTCGCCGCATGCATACCGGCTAGACCAAAATCTGCGTTGTTAGCGATAGCAAACGCTCCTATCTCTGCCTTGTCCAATGAAGGAACTCAAAAGGAAACGTCAGGGAATACGCCCTGATACGAGAAAGGAATACAGAGATGACAACTGCGACACTGACCCATACCGGCTTCAACTTCGGCACCCGGATCGCTGACATGATCACACGGATCAAAACAGCCCGCGCACGTGCTGCTGAGTATCAGCGCACCTATACCGAGTTGCAGCGTCTGAGCAACCGTGAGCTGGACGATATCGGCATCCGCCGCTGCGACATCGCAGATATCGCGCACCGGCACGTATATTGCTCGTAACCACTCACACAATTGAAACGACCCAAAGGCGCCTTAAGGCGCCTTTTCTATGCCTGTTGCAGGCCCGGCCCCGCGTGCAGGCCGCTCAGAGGCCGTCAGAGGGTCCGATGGCTGTTTATGCGGCCAAGTGCTGTTGACGCCAGAATCGCCCTGAGCGGCCGCTGGAGGGCGTGTGACCGCACTGCCCTGACGCGCAAACCCAAAGCTTTGACGCCTGAAACGAAATCGGCCCCGGAGGAATGATCCACCGGGGCCGAAAAATGTCACTGTAAGCGTTGGATCAGAGACCGGTGCTTACGTCGATTGTGTTACCCTCTTCCAGGGTCACGTATGCTTTCTTGACGTCTTTCCGACGGCCCAACTGGCCGCGGAACCGCTTGACCTTGCCTTTGGTCACGGTGGTGTTCACCGCCTTGACCTTCACACCAAACAGTGCCTCAACGGCCTCTTTGATCTGCGGCTTGTTGCTTTCGATCGCCACTTCAAAGACAACCGCGCCATTTTCGGACGCCATGGTCGACTTTTCGGTGATGATCGGCTTGCGGATCACGTCGTAGTGTTCTGCCTTCGCGCTCATTTCAGACGAGCCTCCAGTGCTTCGACAGCCGCTTTGGTGAGCACCAGGGTGTCACGCTTGAGGATGTCATAAACGTTTGCACCCATCGACGGCAGGATATCCAGACCTTCGATGTTGCGCGACGCCTTCAGGAACCCTTCGTTCACGGTCGCGCCGTCGATGACCAGAGCGCGTTTCCAGCCCAGGTTTGCAACCTGTTTGGCCAGTGCGGCGGTCTTGCCTTCGGCTTCGGCGTTCTCGATCACAACCAGTTCACCTGCTTTGGCTTTGGCCGACAGAGCGTGGCGCAGGCCAAGCTTGCGGAACTTCTTCGGCAGGTCGTGGCCGTGCGAACGTGGGGTCGGGCCCTTGTAGATACCACCCTTGCGGAAGATCGGCGCGTTACGGTCACCATGGCGTGCGCCACCGGTGCCCTTCTGGCGATAGATCTTCTTGGTCGAGTAGCTGGTTTCCGAGCGGGTCTTGACCTTGTGGGTGCCGGCCTGCGCGTTGTTGCGCTGCCAACGGACCACACGGTGCAGGATGTCCGCGCGCGGCTCGAGGCCGAACAGGTCTGCATCCAGCTCGATGTCGCCGGCTTTGCCGCCGTCCAGTTTGATTACATCAAGTTTCATGCTTCACCACCTTCCGCGGATACTTCTTCCGCAGGTGCTTCGGTTGCAGCCGATTTCACAGCAGCCGGGAAAGGCAGGCCTTCCGGTGCTTTCTTCTTCACGGCGTCCTTGACGGTGACCCAGCCCGATTTCGGTCCGGGAACGGCGCCTTTGATGAAGACCAGACCACGGTCGGCGTCGGTTTTGACAACCTCGAGGTTCTGGGTGGTAACACGGGCAGCACCCATGTGACCGGCCATCTTCTTGCCTTTGAACACCTTGCCCGGATCCTGACACTGACCGGTCGAGCCGTGCGAACGGTGGCTGATCGACACACCGTGCGAGGCGCGCAGACCACCGAAGTTGTGGCGCTTCATCGCACCGGCAAAGCCTTTACCGATCGAGGTGCCCGAGACGTCAACCTTCTGACCGGCCAGGAAGTGCTCTGCCGAGATTTCGGCGCCCACTTCGATCAGGCCATCTTCGGAGACGCGGAACTCGGCCAGCTTGCGCTTGGGCTCGACCTTGGCAGCGGCGTAGTGGCCGCGCATGGCCTTCGAGGTGCGTTTTGCCTTGGCAGCACCAGCGCCCAGCTGAACGGCGGTGTAGCCGTCTTTTTCAGCGGTCCGCTGTGCAACGACCTGCAGGTTGTCCAGGTGAAGAACGGTCACAGGGATCTGCTTGCCGTCTTCCATGAACAGGCGGGTCATGCCAACTTTTTTTGCGATAATACCAGAGCGCATATTCTATACCCTCCGATCTTACGACTGCAGCTTGATCTCGACGTCCACACCAGCAGCCAGGTCGAGCTTCATCAGCGCGTCCACGGTCTGGGGGGTCGGATCAACGATGTCGAGCAGACGCTTGTGCGTGCGGATCTCGAACTGGTCGCGGGATTTCTTGTCAACGTGAGGGCCACGGAGAACCGTGAACTTCTCGATCTTGTTCGGCAGCGGGATCGGGCCGCGCACATTCGCGCCGGTCCGCTTGGCAGTGTTGACGATCTCTTGCGTGCTGGCATCCAGAACGCGATAGTCAAATGCCTTCAGCCGAATACGGATATTTTGGCTTTGCATAATAACAGCCTTTTATCAGGCGTTGGGGTTGAGAGGAGGACAGACGCGCATCGCCAACCCTCATCGAACCCAAAAGGCGGGAATCACCCCGCCTTGACGTTCTTGTTGAGAACTCGCGCGTATTAGTGGGGTTGGCGGGGTTTGGCAAGGGGGAAGTTGGCTTTTAAACCGGAACGTTCTGTGGTTCTTCAACAATCAGACAGTGACCAGAACAGGTTTTTCAGTGTTCGAAGAATTCTCTACCGCAGTCGGTCTACAGGGCTTACTTGAAAAGGCACGCTCAATCACAGTGCCATTTACGATAAATGGTGTGAAGTCGGCACAAAACTTGCCCACACTAGAAGCGACAGCTTTGGTCACGCGCGCGAACACCTTGATGCTAATTTTGATCTCATACTGAGAGATTTGGAACACGAACAAACCGTTGCATTGAAGCGCTATGGGACAAAGCTTGATGGAGGTGTTCTTTTTCTTCAAATAAGCTTGTCGAAGATGTGGTTGTTCTCAAATTATGAGGTCGTTCGGGAGACTTGCGAGGTACCGTGCCTCCCAAATACCCCCAAAAACGAGTATTGCTGTAATGAGACCTGTTTTCGCTGCAGCTCTTTGAAGCCAGTTCGGGATAGGTTGAGTTCTTTCAGAATACCGTTGGCCAAACTACAACCCGAGCGAGATCAAAATCAAAGAAATGTCCATGCGCAAACTGTCATTGAAGAAGATACCGGCTCGATAGGCTGGCGCACTTACTCCGGACGCACAAAAGCCAAGGAAGTTTCCAGTCGTTTGGAGTTGTCAGACTTCATTCTCGACACTCTTTTGAAGCCCTAACTCTCGGCAAAACCAAAAACACTATTTTGCAAAAAAGGCCGCCCCCCCTAGGGAGCGGCCTTTGTTTGTTCACCGATGTGCCGGGCTGAAGCCCGGCCTACGGATTATTCTACGATCTTCGACACAACGCCGGCGCCGACGGTGCGGCCGCCTTCGCGGATCGCAAAGCGCAGGCCGTTTTCCATCGCGATCGGGGCGATCAGCTCAACGCCGAACGACACGTTGTCGCCGGGCATGACCATCTCGGTGCCTTCCGCCAGGGTCACGGTGCCGGTCACGTCCGTGGTCCGGAAGTAGAACTGCGGACGGTAGTTCGCGAAGAACGGGGTGTGACGGCCGCCTTCTTCCTTGGTCAGGATATAGGCTTCGGCTTCGAACTTGGTGTGCGGTGTCACCGAACCCGGCTTACACAGAACCTGGCCACGCTCAACGCCGTCACGGTCCACACCACGCAGCAGGGCGCCGATGTTGTCGCCCGCTTCACCGCGGTCCAGCAGCTTGCGGAACATTTCAACGCCGGTGCAGGTGGTTTTCGCGGTGTCACGGATGCCGACGATCTCGATCTCGTCGCCAACGTTGATCACGCCACGCTCGACACGGCCGGTCACAACGGTACCACGGCCCGAGATCGAGAACACGTCTTCGATCGGCATCAGGAACGGCTGGTCAACAGCACGCTCAGGGGTGTCGATGTAGTCATCAACAGCCGCCATCAGCTCGCGGATCTTGTTCTCGCCGATTTCAGGGTCACGGCCTTCCATCGCGGCCAGAGCCGAACCTGCGATGATCGGGATATCGTCGCCGGGGTATTCATACGAAGACAGCAGCTCGCGGATTTCCATTTCCACCAGTTCCAGCAGCTCTTCGTCGTCAACCTGGTCAACTTTGTTCATGAACACGACCATCTTCGGAATGCCAACCTGGCGGCCCAGCAGGATGTGCTCGCGGGTTTGCGGCATCGGGCCGTCCGCGGCGTTCACAACCAGGATCGCGCCGTCCATCTGAGCGGCACCGGTGATCATGTTCTTGACGTAGTCGGCGTGGCCGGGGCAGTCGACATGCGCATAGTGGCGCGCGTCGGTCTCGTATTCCACGTGCGCGGTCGAGATGGTGATGCCGCGGGCTTTCTCTTCCGGCGCGCCGTCAATCTGGTCATACGCCTTGAAGTCACCGAAATACTTGGTGATCGCTGCGGTCAGCGTCGTCTTGCCGTGGTCAACATGCCCAATCGTGCCGATGTTGACGTGCGGTTTTGTACGCTCAAACTTTTCCTTTGCCATTCCTCAGGCGCCCTTTTGCGATTTGGGGGACCCTTGGTCCCGGGTTACTATCTGCGCGCGCGAGATATTTGGTTCAAAGGGGAAAATCAAGCACATCCTGAGGGAAATGCGCTTATCCCGCCGGATTTTGCGTAACCTCGGTGGAATCGAGGGGCTGGATCAGGTCTGGCCGTTTTTCGAACCAACCATTCTCTTCATGTTCTTCAGCCAGCCATTCTTCGACCCGGTCGGCAACTTTCAATGACAGACCGGCCATCTGTTCCTCTTTGGTACGCTCATGTCCCGACCCTTTCAGCGCACTGCCTCCGGTCGTGTCTTCCAGCACCTGGAATTGCTTTCCCTTGGCCAGGAACTTTTCTTTCTTCACGTCATAGATGTTGACCAACACAATCGCGGTGCTTTTGGGATTGTAGATGATCGGGATTCCCGGAGGCGCCAGCATGTAGCCTTCCAGGCTGATCCCGATGTCATATTCCTGCGTTCCTTCATAACGGCCCAGACGAATATCGACCGCATTCTGGATGGCCTTCGTCCATTCGTCGGGCGTTGCATCGCGCGACACTGGCCCTTGCACGGCCTTGTCTGCGAAGGCGTAGTTGACCCGCAGCTTGAATTCCCCCAGCGACTCGGGCGGTTCATAAACCTGTGTCTGCGTGCAAGCGCCCAGCAGGGCCAGTCCGGTGATCAGCGTCAGAATGCGCAACATGTCTCGTCTCGATAGGCCTGTTTTTCTTTGGTCTAGCGCACCGATACGGGTTGTGCCAAGCCGTATCGGTGGATTTATACCGCAACCGGGGCCGGATCACGAAAACTTATAGTCCTTCGGGAAACCATAGGGCGGCTTTTTCCCAACGCTGGCGCGCTTGGACAGCCATTGGGACATATCTGCCTCATGCCGGGTCTTGTCGCCCCCCATGGACCATTTCAGGCCCTCCTCCCAGTTGAAGGTGGTGATGTCTGACAGACCGCCATCCAGTTCCAGCGTCCCCTGCCGCCCGCGAGCCATATTGTATTTTTGCAAACGCACACCCTTGCCGCGGGTCATTTCGGGCAATTCCTCGGTCGGGAAGACAAGGAACTTGCCGTTCTGCGACACGATTGCAACGTGGTCGCCCTCGACCGGTTTGCAGATCACTGCTGTTTCGTCGTCCTTGACGTTCAGCACCTGCTTGCCGTTTCGCGTCTGGGCCAGCACGTCATCTTCGGGCACCATGAACCCGTTGCCCGCATCCGAGGCCACCAGCAGCTTGCGCCCTGGTTTGTGAATCAGGATATCGATGATCCGTGCTTCGTTCGGCAGGTCGACCATGAGGCGCAGCGGCTCGCCCATACCCCGCCCGCCGGGCAGGTTGGCCGCGCTGACAGTGTAGAACCGCCCGTTCGAAGCGAAGACCAGCAACCGGTCGGTCGTTTCCGCATGGAAGATAAAGCGCGGCCCGTCGCCATCCTTGAACTTCAATTCACGGGTCAGGTCGATATGACCGGTCATGGCGCGAATCCAGCCCATCTGAGAACAGACGACCGTGATCGGTTCGCGGTCGATCATCGCCTCAAGCGGCACCTCTTCGACCTCGCCCGCTTCGGCGAACCGCGTGCGGCGCGCGCCGCCTTCGTAATCTTTGCCGAAGGTCTTTTTCGTCTCTTTCAACTGCTCGGCAATCCTGGCCCATTGCAGGCCTTCGTCGGCCAGCAGGTCTTCGAGGTTGGCACGTTCCAGCGTCAACTCATCGCGTTCGCGGACCAGCTCCATCTCTTCCAGACGACGCAGGCTGCGCAGGCGCATGTTGAGGATCGCGTCAACCTGAACCTCAGACAACTCGCCCTCACCCGGTCTGGGTGAGACATAGTCGGCCTCGCTGGTGGCGCGGATATGGTCAATCCCCCAATCCTCGCGCATCAGCGCGGCTTTGGGGTCGTCGTCATAGCGGATGATGTCGATCACACGGTCGAGGTTCAGGAAGGCAACGATAAAGCCCTCCAACACTTCCAGCCTGTGGTCGATCTTGGCCATGCGGTGGCGCGAGCGGCGGATCAGCACCTCTTGCCGGTGGTCCAGGAACGCGCGCAGCACTTCCTTCATCGAGCAGACCTTGGGCGTCACCCCGTCGATCAGCACGTTCATGTTCAGGCTGAACCGCACCTCGAGGTCCGAGTTGCGATACAGCATGCCCATCAGCACCTCAGGGTCCACATTCTTGGAGCGCGGCTCGAGGATCAGGCGGATGTCATCGGCAGATTCGTCGCGCACGTCTGCCAAGATCGGGATTTTCTTGGTCTGGATCAGCTCGGCGATCTTCTCGATCAGCTTGGACTTCTGAACCTGATAGGGAATCTCGGTGACGATGATCTGCCACTGACCGCGCCCCAGATCCTCGACCTCGTACTTGCAGCGCAAACGGAACGAACCGCGACCGGTGCGATAGGCTTGCGCGATATTCTCGGGCGGCTCGACAATTACGCCTCCGGTCGGGAAGTCAGGGCCGGGCACGTAGTTCAGCAACGTGTCATCGCGCGCGTCCGGCGTCTTGATCAGATGCAGACATGCATCGCAGAGTTCCGAGATGTTGTGCGGCGGGATATTCGTCGCCATCCCCACCGCGATACCACTTGCGCCATTGGCCAGCAGATTCGGGAACTGTGCGGGCAGCACGACCGGTTCGGTCAGCGTGCCATCATAGTTGTCGCGGAAATCGACGGCGTCTTCGTTCAACCCTTCCAGCAGCGCTTCGGCCACGATGGTCATCCGCGCCTCGGTATAGCGTGAGGCCGCCGGGTTATCGCCGTCGATATTGCCAAAGTTCCCCTGCCCGTCGACCAGCGGATAGCGGACGTTGAAATCCTGTGCCAGACGCGCCATCGCGTCATAGATCGCGGCGTCGCCATGCGGGTGATAGTTGCCCATCACGTCGCCGGAAATCTTGGCAGATTTCCGGAAACCTCCGGTTGCACTGAGTCGCAACTCTCTCATCGCATAGAGGATTCGGCGGTGAACCGGCTTCAACCCGTCCCGCGCATCGGGTAGCGCCCGGTGCATGATGGTGGACAGCGCATAGGTCAGATACCGCTCACCAATCGCGCGGCGCAGCGGTTCCGCCACCTCGCCCCCACCTGCAGGGGCCTCCATGTTGGGGTCATCGATCGTATCGTTCATATATGATGTGATACGACGCAAGTGCGCCTTGGTAAAGCGAGCAGCACATAAATTGCTGGGGAAAAGTCGCGCTTTTTGCAACAGGGGGAGACACCATGTTGTTTTCCCCCATTTTTCGACTCGCCCCCCAAAATATGCTAAGCTTTCATCAATTGAGATACTGCCATTTGTTGATGTTACGATTGCCTTGGGGGATGCGCCATGACGCGCCTGATACTTGTTACTTTTGCCGCGCTCGGCTGGACCTTTTACGTGATGAGCGGCGGCCCTGATTTTGAACCGCGCGGCGTGCGCCCTGCCAAACCAGAACGCGTGGCTGTCGTGGCCGAACCGGTTGCCCCGGTCGTTGAACCTGCACCTGTCGAAGATTTGGTCACCCGTGCTGCGGTCAAACCCGCTCTGGTGGCTCCACCTGTTGCCGAGGCGGTAACCCAGTTGGGTGAGACCGAAACAAAGGCCCTCCTCTCGCAGGTCGCGGCTGGCTTGAAGGCCAATCCCTCCCTGTTCCAGGACGAAAGCGTGACCCTGACCCTGGCATCATTGGAACAGGGCGTAAGCGCGCTGGAGCAGGTGGTCACCGACGCCGAGCTGCCCACAGTCGAACTGCCCACGCCTGCCGAGGCCCCGAAGGACATCCGCGAAATTTCGGGCACCCGGGTTAATCTGCGCGATGGGCCCGGTACAATCTATCCCATCATCGGTAAAGCCGCGCTTGGCCAACAGGTCGAGGTCCTGAGCGATTCCGGCACCGGCTGGTTACGCCTGCGCGTGTTGCCCGCGCAACAGGTCGGGTGGATTTCAGCATCACTTGTCCGGAAAACATCAAACTGACGCCCGGACGTCATTGCCCTGCCGCAAACCCCACCCTAGCTTTTGGTGGGGTTCAGCTTCGGAAGGCACATGCAGAAATCGATTCTTATTACGGGATGCTCGTCGGGCATTGGTCTGGACGCAGCACACGGAATGCGTGCACGAGGCTGGCGTGTGTTTGCATCCTGCCGACAGCAGCGCGACTGTGACCGCCTGCGCGCGCAGGGGTTTGAAAGTCCAAGAATCGACTATACCGACCGCGACAGCATTTCCTCGGGATTGTCATATGTACATGAGGCAACGGGCGGAACTTTGGACGCGCTGTTCAACAACGGTGCGCACGGGCTGCCCGGTGCGGTTGAAGACGTCCCGACAGACGCTCTGCGTCATATCTTTGAAACCAATGTCTTTGGATGGCACGAGCTGACCAGACAGGTTATTCCCGTCATGCGCGAGCAGGGCCACGGCCGGATCGTGCAATGTTCCTCGGTACTTGGTCTTGTCGCCTTCCCCTGGCGCGGCGCATATGTCGCCACCAAATACGCCATCGAAGGACTGACCGACACCTTGCGGCTGGAGCTGCGGGATACAGACATTCAGGTCGTTTTGATCGAGCCCGGCCCGATCACCTCAAAGCTCAGGGAAAAGGCAATCCCCGTGTTCGAGAAATACATCGACTGGGAAAACTCGGCCCTGCGGGAAAAATACGAAGGTTCGCTGCTGAAGCGACTATACGAAAACAGTGCGCCCGACCGGTTCGAACTGCCAGCCTCTGCCGTCACCGACAAGCTGGCCCATGCGGTCGAGGCGCGACGCCCCAAACCACGCTACTATGTGACCACCCCGACATATGTCGCTGGGGTTCTGCGCCGGATTCTGCCCACAAAAGCCACGGACCGCATCCTTTCGGATATCTGAGACGTTATTTCCCGTTCGCTTTTCGACGCCTTGACGCTAGATGGGTGATAATCAAAAAAAAACCGGACGGTGACTTTAAATGGACCCTTTAATGGTCATTCTGCTTCTGGCCATGGCGGCGGTTGTCGTTGTGTTAGCCCTGGGCATCGCGAATTTCGGCAAGAGCGGCATGGAAGCAGCAAAGAAAAGCAACAAGATGATGCGTCTGCGTATCCTCTTTCAGTTCATCGCCGTTATTTTGATCGTGCTATACGTCTATCTACGCGGGCAAGGGGTGCAGTAATGGTTGTACTGAACAAAATCTACACGCGCACGGGCGACGATGGCAAAACCGCTCTGGGCAATGGCGAGCGTGTGGCAAAGTATTCGGGTCGCGTTGCCGCCTATGGAACAGTGGACGAGCTGAACTCATTTGTTGGCGTGGCCCGCACCGAGGCTGAAGGCGAAGTCGATGCCGCCTTGTCGCGGATTCAGAACGACCTGTTTGATCTTGGCGCAGATTTCTGCCGCCCTGAAATGGAGAAGGATGCAGAAGCGGACTATCCACCGCTGCGAATCGTATCCGCTCAGATCGACCGGCTGGAAGCCGAAATTGACACCATGAACGAAACACTGGAACCGCTGCGCAGCTTCATCCTGCCGGGCGGTTCGCGGCTGGCCGCGCATTTGCACGTGTGCCGCACTGTATCGCGTCGCGCCGAGCGGTTGGCGGTGGAACTGACAAATATGGAACCGGTTAACGACGTGGCCGTCAAATACCTCAACCGGCTAAGTGATTGGTTTTTCGTCGCGGCCCGGTGCGCAAATAACGATGGCAAGGACGACGTGCTGTGGGTTCCTGGCGCCAACCGCTGAATTTTTTCCCTGAAAACAGGCCCAGTTCGGGCAACAATCTTGCGTGCCTCAAGGTAAAAAACTGCAAAACGCGACGTCCCGACGCGACGACGTGACGATTTTGCTCTGTTTTGCGGGTGCAGCAGACGTTATCAAGTCCGACGAGAGCATTGGTGGAGTCGCCTTCGCGGCTTGCCGTTTTTTTGAGGAGAAAGCGCTACAATGAAGGTACTGGTACCTGTCAAACGCGTGATTGACTACAATGTGAAGGTCCGCGTGAAAGCGGACGGTAGCGGTGTTGATCTCGCCAATGTCAAAATGTCGATGAATCCGTTCGACGAGATTGCGGTTGAAGAGGCCATTCGCCTGAAAGAGGCTGGCAAGGCAGACGAAGTTGTTGCCGTTTCAATTGGTGTGAAGCAGGCGCAAGAGACGCTGCGGACCGCTCTGGCCATGGGTGCCGACCGCGCGATCCTTGTTGTTGCGACGGATGATGTGCACACTGATATCGAGCCGCTGGCAGTTGCCAAGATCCTGGCCAAGGTGGTCGAGGAAGAGCAGCCCGGCATCGTTCTGGCGGGCAAGCAGGCGATCGACAACGACATGAACGCCACCGGTCAGATGCTGTCGGCCCTGTTGGGCTGGTCGCAGGGCACCTTTGCCTCGGAACTGGATATCGAAGGCGACAGTGCCAAGATCACCCGAGAGGTGGATGGCGGGTTGCAGACCATCAGCGTCAAGATGCCGACCATCGTGACCGTTGACCTGCGCCTGAACGAGCCGCGCTATGCGTCGCTGCCCAACATCATGAAGGCGAAGAAAAAGCCGCTGGATGAGAAAACCGCCGCCGATTACGGCGTCGACGTCACGCCGCGCCTGGAAATCGTCAAGACCGAAGAACCGCCGGCACGTGCCGCAGGTATCATCGTTGGCTCGGTGGATGAGCTGGTTTCGAAACTCAAAGAAGTGGGGGCTGTGTAATGGCTGTACTTCTGCTTGCCGAAGTCAACAATGGCGAACTGGCGCTGGACGCCACTGCCAAGGCAGTAAACGCTGCCAAGGTGCTGGGTGACGTGACCGTTCTGGCCGCAGGTGGCTCGGCCGCCGCTGCAGGCGAGGCTGCCGCCAAGATCGACGGCGTGTCCAAGGTGCTGGTTGCCGAAGACGCATCGCTGGGTCATCGCCTGGCGGAATCGACCGCCGCGCTGATCGTAGGTCTGGCCGATGGGTACGAGCATATCGTGGCCCCCGCGACCACCGACGCCAAGAACGTGATGCCGCGCGTCGCAGCCCTGCTGGACGTGATGGTGATCTCGGATGCCTCGGGCGTGGTCGATGGCTCGACGTTTGAGCGCCCGATCTATGCGGGCAACGCGATCCAGACCGTGAAGTCGAACGACGCCAAGAAGGTCGTCACCATCCGCACAGCGTCCTTCGACGCGGCGGGGACCGGCGGCTCGGCTGCGGTCGAGACCATCTCGGTCGGCGACAATCCCGGCCTGTCGTCGTGGGTCGAAGACAAGGTGGCCGCAAGTGACCGTCCGGAACTGACCTCGGCTGGCGTTGTTGTCTCGGGCGGCCGTGGTGTCGGCTCGGAAGAAGACTTCAAGCTGATCGAAGCTTTGGCTGACAAGCTGGGTGCTGCGGTTGGCGCGTCGCGCGCCGCTGTCGACTCGGGCTATGCCCCGAACGACTGGCAAGTGGGTCAGACCGGCAAGGTTGTTGCCCCCGACCTTTATGTCGCCGTCGGCATCTCGGGCGCGATCCAGCACCTTGCGGGCATGAAGGACTCAAAGGTCATCGTTGCGATCAACAAGGACGAAGAGGCACCGATCTTCCAGGTCGCCGACTTCGGACTGGTCGCCGACCTGTTCCAGGCGGTCCCGGAACTGACCGAAAAACTCGGCTGAACGCAGCCCGGGGCCTTAGCCCCACAATCACCAAAGGCCCGCCACCGAGCGGGCCTTTTTCAATTCAACTCCCTCAAAGCCGCCTCAAGCTTCAAAGCAATCTCCCTGTGCGCGGAGGGGCCGAGCATATGCTCGGCCACAGGCTGTTGCAGCGTCCCGAACAACACGTCCTCGATCTCGTCTGACAAGGAGGACACACTGACCGTGCATTCCACTACATCGGCACACAACGGTCGAACCTGTTCGATCATGTCAGCATCGGGCAAGACAAGGTCGCGATGCCGATCCTCCTGTCGCTGTATATGCAGCCAGAGAAGAACAACCCGTGGCTTGATCCGTCGCACCAGCTCGGATGTGTTGCGCAACCAAGTCTCTCGCAACTCCTGCGCCACAACCTCAAAACGCGCGTCCTTTATGGCCCGCAACCTCTCCAGTAAATGCCTGACAAAGTGGATTTCCGTGAAATCGACCTCAGGATAAAGGTCCTGCAAGTCGCACGAGGGTTCAAGAAACCGATCATTCCGACGCGAATGCACGCGATAAAACCTGTTCGACTGGTACGGCACGTCCAGCACTTGCAGCACACAAAGGTCTGATCCATTGACATGATTTAAAACCCCCGGATCAGCAAGCAACGCATCAGCCCCACAAAAAAGACTGCCAAAATTGATACAAGGTTGCGGCAATCTTTTGGCAAGCAATGCCGGGTACGGGTATTCCACGAACCGGCCAAACGTCTCTTCTCCACCCAGACAGGCCACATAAGGCGTCTCAAGATTTCCGTGCGGCGCCCGAAACCAAAGGTTTGATCCTGCATATTGGCACGCGGCCTCTGTGCCGTCGCTTACCCGATGAAAGCTCATACCAAGCCCCCCAAATTTTTCACCCAATTGCCAATTTGCGGCCTTAGGTATTGAGAATCTCCTAATGCGCGCATTTGAAGCAAAATTGACCGGTTCGATCCCCTTGCCGCCCGCCCCGGTCTGCCGATACTGTCCCGGTATCCTCCAGGGCAAAGGCAGCTGAACATGGAAGTTAAATCGGTCGGGGTGATTGGTGCGGGTCAGATGGGCAACGGCATTGCTCATGTTCTGGCTTTGGCGGAATACGATGTCTTGCTGAATGATGTCAGTCAGGATGCGTTGAACAGCGCAATGGCCACGATCGAAGGCAACATGGCGCGTCAGGCGTCACGCGGCAAGATCACTGACGATGCGATGCAGGCAGCCCTGAAGCGTATTACAACCACCCTTGAATTGCCGCAGCTGGGGCAGACAGATCTGGTGATCGAGGCCGCGACCGAGCGGGAAACGGTCAAACAGGCCATTTTCGAAGATCTGCAACCTCACCTTCTGCCGCATACGATCCTGACGTCGAATACGTCGTCCATTTCCATCACGCGTCTGGCCAGCCGCACGGACCGGCCCGAACGTTTTATGGGTTTCCACTTCATGAACCCGGTTCCAATCATGCAATTGGTGGAACTGATCCGCGGCATCGCAACGGATGAGGAAACCTTCAAAGCCTGCAAGGCGGTCGTGGACCGGCTGGGCAAAACGGCCGCCAGCGCCGAAGATTTCCCGGCTTTCATCGTTAACCGCATCCTGATGCCGATGATCAACGAAGCCGTTTATACGCTTTATGAAGGTGTCGGAAGCGTCCAATCCATTGATCAATCGATGAAGCTGGGCGCGAATCATCCAATGGGGCCATTGGAATTGGCGGACTTCATCGGGCTGGACACATGTCTTGCCATCATGAACGTCTTGCATGATGGTCTGGCTGATACCAAGTATCGCCCCTGCCCGCTTTTGACCAAATACGTCGAGGCAGGATGGCTGGGGCGCAAGACGCAACGCGGTTTCTATGACTATCGCGGCGAGGTGCCGGTTCCGACCCGCTAACAAAACCGCCCTTGCCAAGCACGGTGTCGGTCAGATGAAGACACGGGTCAGGATTGACCTGACTTGTCCAGCGACATTGTATGGTTTCTGAGCCACGTCATGAAACCACGCGGGTCACGTTCCAGCTGTTCCATGTCCTGATCCGAGATCGGATTGCCGATGACCGGCGATTGCGGTTTTTTGCACGAGCGGACGATTTCGTGCAGCAACAACCCTTGCCGGAGGATCGGCGACAGCTTGTTGGCTATCTGGTACCAGCGCGAGTTGCTGCCGGGAAAGAAAATAGGCAGCACGCGCGCACCCGAACGGCGGATCATCTTTGCAGTGAAAACATTCCACTCGCGCTCGACTGCGGGGCCGAACCAGTCATCCGAGGACATGACGACGCCGGACGGGAACAGCGCCACGACGCCGCCGTCTTTCAGATGGTCCATCGCCTTGCCACGCATTTCCAGCATCTTGGCCTGCGCCTCGGGGTCATGCGGAAACGGAACCGGGATCATGAAAGACGTCGCGGCCTCATCAAGACCCGTCAGGACCGAGCGGGTCAGAATGCGATAATCACTGCGGACCCGCCCGATCAACTCGGCCAGAATCATACCGTCCACCATCCCGTGAGGGTGGTTGGCAACGACAACCACGGGGCCGGTTTTTGGGATACGGGCGATCTGTTCTTGCGGTGTGGTCAGGTCAATCCCCATCACCTCAAGCGCGCCGCCCCAGAACCGCTGCCCCCGGTAAAGTTCGTTCTTTTTCTCGAATTTGTTAACCATCCGCAGAATGGTCAGCTTGCCCGTACACCATTCGATTGCGCGAATGGCCGTCGAAGTCCAGGCATCGTCGAAAGAGTTCGCATAGGTCAGAGTTCTACGATCGTAGATCTCGCCCTGATCTGCGGTCCCATCCACCACCGGGCTTGTCTTGGTCTCGTGCGTCGTTTCCGCCAATTCCTGGCCTTCCCGTTCTTTCTGTCCTGGCGAGGGCGGCTTAGAACCCCTCTCCGAACTTGTCGTTCACAAGCGCTTCCAGAGCTTCTGCCAATGCTTCAGCATCCGGTCCGGAGGTCTCGACGTCAATAGTTGTTCCGCGTGATGCTGCCAACATCAAAAGGCCCATAATACTGTCGCCTGACGCAGAAATCCCGTCCTTCGACACCTCGGCATGCGCATCGAAACCTTCCACAACCTCAACCAGCTTCGCCGAAGCGCGGGCATGCAGACCTTTTTCATTTATTATTTTCAGGCTTCGAGTGGTCATATTCATCAATCCGATTTTAGTCCAATGTCACATTTTGCGCATTGATGTATTTCCGTCCAGCTTCCATTGCCTGACGAACAGCATCACCAACGGGTAAGTGGCGGCTTTTGGCCAATTTAATGAGCATTGGCAGGTTTGCCCCATACAATATCCGCCGATCCTGAGGGGCGCAGGCCCGCAGACTCAGATTTGAAGGGCTGCCGCCGAACAGGTCGGTTACAACAACAACACCGTCGCCCATATCCACTTCGTCAGCCGCACGACAGATTTCCGCCTGTTTTTCATCCCTGTCGTGGTCGGGTTCGATCGCAATGGCCACAAGGCCGGGCTGCGGTCCGACCACATGCTGTGTGGCGGCCAGGTATTCCTGGGCCAAACCGCCATGCGCAACGATCACTATTCCGATCAATCCGACCTCACACTCAACGACCGACGTTCCATCTCGCGATGCCTAATTGCCACCTGCTGCCCGTCCTCTGCAAGGGCCTTTGCAACGGCTTCCGCCATTGTGACGGATCTGTGTTGCCCACCCGTGCATCCGAAAGCTACCGACAGATGTGCTTTTCCTTCGGCCCGAAAGGCCGGCAGCAACAAGGTTAGCAAATCCATCACCCGTCCAAGAAAGGGTTCGTAATTCTTATCCGATTGGACATAGCGCGCAACGTCCGAGTGTCGCCCATCCGCGGCCCGCAACTCGGGGCGCCAATAGGGGTTTGCCAGAAACCGGCAATCAAAGACCATGTCCAACCCGCGGGGAAGGCCCCGCTTGTACGAAAACGACTCGATTGAAACTGCCAGATGTCGCCCCCCTTGAGGCGCAAACCAGTTTTCAACTTCTTCCCGTAACTGGTGCACGTTCAGTTGGCTTGTATCGATCAGGGTATCTGCAATTTCGCGAATGGGGGCCAACAGCTCTTTTTCGCGCTGAACGCCGGTCTCAGGGCTGGCATCTTTGGCGACGGGATGCCGCCTGCGGGTTTCCGAAAACCGGCGCACCAATACGTCATCACTGCAATCCAGATACAGAACGGTCAAATCCACCCGCGCCATGCGGCCCAGGCTTTCGGCCAGTTCGATAAACCCTATTGTCGAGAAATCGCGATTGCGGGCGTCAATGCCCAGCGCCATTGGGCGGTCGCTGTCCGCACTGTCCAGCAGGCGCAGCAACAGGCCCATCGGCAGATTGTCGATGGCCTCAAAACCCAAGTCTTCCAGTACATGAATGGCTGTGGATCTTCCCGCCCCTGATGGGCCTGTTACCAGCACGATCCGCCGTTGCTCTGTCATTTGTTCGGCCATTCCGGGTGTACACGCCCATTCTTCAGAAGCTGCATCAACGCTGCGGCCAAGTTGGGCACGCCCGCCCCACGAAGCAAGGGAACAGTTTGCCCCAGCAACATGATTGTCGCCTCGGCAGGCAATCTCTGTGGTTCGTTTTGATCCAGATCCATAACATAGTCCAACGGAACCGGCCCGAATACATCCGCTTTGATCAAACCAATGTGACGGGCCTCAATCAAACCCTGTATCTGCGGCACGGCAGCGGCAATGACCTGATTGTCCCGCCTTGACAGGTCGACCCGATCATCCGCGACCAGACCCGCCCCATAGGCCATCATCTGCAGTGCTAGAGCCGATTTTCCCGCGCCCGAAGCGCCGACAATCAAAAGCCCGCGCCCGGCCACTGTTACGCATGAGGCATGAACACAAGCGCTGTCCCGGTCTTTGGCGTCTGACAGAGAACCTGCTTGCATGAGTTATACAGGTAACCCCACTACAAAGCGTGCCCCTAGCGGGTCTGATGTGATATCCGCTTCGGTCGGGCGGATGTTCTCAGCCCAGATTACGCCGCCATGGGCTTCGACAATCTGTTTCGAGATGGCCAGACCAAGCCCCGAATTGTTGCCGAAATGCTCTGCCGGGCGTTGCGAATAGAAACGCTTGAACACTTTGGTCAAGGCCTGTTCCGGAATACCTGGCCCGGTGTCTTCGACCACGACAAGAACACGGTTGTCTCGCTGACGTACCCAGACGCGGATCGCATCACTTTCTTCACAGAAGGAAATGGCATTGGTGATCAGATTGACGAACACCTGCGCCAGCCGTGCCTCAAGCCCGTTGATGACAATCGGTTCGGATGGCAGATCGGTGATATAGTCGATCCCCTTGGACCGCGCGTCCTCTCCCAGATATTGACCTATATTGCCAATCAGCTTGAGCAGATCAAAGGGTTGCTCTTCTTCCTTAACCAGTTCCGCATCAAGACGTGACGCGTTCGAGATGTCGCTGACCAGCCGGTCCAGGCGCCGAACGTCATGTTCGATTACACCCAGCAGCTTGTCACGCTGATCATCGCGCTTGACCATGCGAAGCGTGCCAACAGCAGATTGCAGGCTGGCCAGGGGGTTCTTGATTTCATGGGCGACATCAGCGGCGAACTGTTCGTTTGCGTCAATCCGATTATACAGAGCAGTCACCATGCCCCGCAGAGCGCGGCTGAGGCGACCGATTTCATCCGGACGGGCGCTAAGATCAGGTATGCGAATGCGCCCCGGATTGACCCCTGTGCCCCGATCCTTACCCATTTCGGCCGCTGCGGCCAGGTCTGCCAATGGGTTGGCGATGGTCGAAGCCAGCACAAGGCTCAGGCCCACCGAAACCAGCAAAGCCACCACGAACATTTGCAGAATGCGCTCCTGCTCGCGGCGGGCCAGTGCGTCGATCTCACCGGCGGGGCCTGTGATGGCAACTGCTCCGGCAGGGGTATCCTCGTAAAGGATCGGCGCAGCCGCAACAATAACGGTCTCACCTGCGGCGTCCTGAACTGCCTGAACCTGCCTACGGCCTGCAAGCGCCTGCGGGATAATTCCCTGTACCCGCTGCGCCAGCGTCGGCGCCTCGACCTCGGTCGACCAGTTGAGCAGGTTCGACACACCGATCCACACCGCGTTCAGCGTGTCGCTGATCACTGTGCTGCCGGTTTGCAGCTCGGAATTGGTTTGCAGAAGAACCGGCATGGCCGATGCCTGGGGGGCGCCGCGTGTCCAGCCAATCAGGGTGCCACTGGCGTCATAAACAAAGACTTCCCCGCCTTCAGGAAGTGTCAATCCAGACAGCGTATCTCTGACGTCGAGGTTACCGGCATCCTGCGCCGTGTGCGCCGCACCCTGCCGCAGTTGGGTTTCAAAGACGTTGCTGACCAGCTGCGCATCGCCAAGCAGATTGCGCGCCGTTTGCTGAACCGTCTCTTTCCGCGAATCGTCCAGATACAGCAACCCCGTAACCAGGATCACCAGCGCGATCAGATTAAAGGTGATGATCTTGCGCGCCAAAGGCGAGCCTCGCAGAGAAAACAGGTTCCTCTGGGACCGCTTTTCCCTCAGTTCCGCTGACTCGGAATCGTCGGGAATGACCCAGTCATCCCCGAGAACGACGTCACCGTCACGTAGTTCGCTGGCTGCTTCGGTGTCGCGCACGAGAGCCCATTACCCCTTGCTGGCGTCGCGCCTATTCTTCGTTGTACCGATAACCGATACCATAAAGGGTTTCGATCGCCGAAAACTCGGGATCAGCCGCGCGCATCTTCTTGCGCAGACGCTTGATGTGGCTGTCGATCGTCCGGTCATCCACATAAACCTGATCGTCATAGGCCACATCCATCAGCTGATCGCGGCTTTTGACGAAACCCGGACGCTGGGCCAGTGCCTGAAGAAGCAGGAATTCGGTCACGGTCAGGGATACATCATTCCCTTTCCAGCTGACCGCATGGCGCAGCGGGTCCATCCGCAAGTCGCCGCGTTCCATAACCTTTGTGTCGTTGCTATTGGCCGTAATCGCGTCGCCGCTTGTTGCCTCTTGCCGACGCAGCAGGGCGCGGATGCGCTCAACCAGCAACCGTTGCGAAAAGGGCTTCTTTACATAGTCATCCGCGCCCATGCGCAGACCCAGAACCTCGTCGATTTCATCATCTTTCGAGGTCAGAAAGATCACCGGCATCTGCGTTTTCTGACGCAGCCGCTGTAGCAGATCCATGCCATCCATACGCGGCATCTTTATATCGAGCACGGCCATATCCGGCAGCTTTTTGTTGAACGCATCCAACGCGGCCTGGCCATCATTATAAGTTTCAACCTCGAAACCTTCGGCTTCGAGTGTCATGGATACAGACGTCAGAATGTTTCTATCGTCATCCACAAGTGCAATCTTTGACATCGGGCTCACCCCTATTCCTGCTCACTCGCGCAATAATTCGCTTATTTGTAAGGCATTGTTGGCGGTTTTAAGACGCCGAATCAATCCGTAACTGCGAATCGTGCCTTTGTTGCGGCAGGCCTGCGGCAAATTTGCCTTTATGGCCGCAAAAATATGCCCGGTTCTCGGTCATTGAATTTGTGATGGCGCTAAACCCGGACTTGGTTGCGCTAACTGCGTCAAACCCGCCTGTTCATGTCCTGAACGACCGTGGTAAGACGCGCCCAACCGCCGGTTTTCCCGGTACACTGCCCCAAAGGCGCCTCAGGCCCAAAGCCCCGCGCCGCCACAGGAGAAGACACACATGACATCTGGACGGGTTAACCCGCAATTCCGCCTCGAGGATCAGGGCATCGAGGGTCTGGGCAATGTCTATTATAACTTCATGGAACCGGCGCTGATCGAAGAAGCGCTGAAGCGCGGCGAAGGTACACTTGGAAATGGCGGTGCCTTTCTGGTCACCACTGGCAAGTTCACCGGTCGCTCGCCCAAGGACAAGCATGTCGTCAAAACCAGCAGCGTGGCTGACACTATCTGGTGGGAAAACAATGCCGAGATGAGCGCCGAGGGATTTGACGCCCTCTACCAAGACATGCTGGCCCATATGAAAGGCCGCGACTATTTCGTGCAGGACCTCGTCGGTGGCGCCGATCCGACCTACGCGATCAACGTGCGCATGGTGACCGAGCTTGCCTGGCACAACCTGTTCATCCGTCACCTGCTGCGCCGCCCCGACCGCGAAGATCTGGATGATTTCACGGCTGACTTCACCATCATCAACTGCCCCAGCTTCAAGGCTGACCCGGCCAAGCATAACTGCCGCAGCGAAACAGTGATCGCATTGAACTTCGACCGCAAGCTGATCCTGATCGGCGGCACCGAATATGCGGGCGAGAACAAAAAATCCGTATTCACCCTGCTGAACTACATGCTGCCAGAAAAAGGCGTGATGCCGATGCACTGCTCGGCCAATCATGCAGTCGGCAACGCGGTCGACACCGCCGTTTTCTTTGGCTTGTCCGGCACTGGCAAGACAACCCTGTCCGCCGATCCGTCGCGCACGCTGATCGGAGATGACGAGCATGGGTGGTCGGATCGGGGCACCTTCAACTTCGAAGGCGGCTGCTATGCCAAGACCATAAACCTGAACGCCGAGGCCGAGCCGGAGATTTACGCGACCACCACGAAATTCGGCACCGTGATCGAAAACATGGTCTTTGACCCAGAGACCAAGGAACTGGATTTCGACGACGACTCGCTGACCGCGAACATGCGTTGCGCCTATCCGCTTGAATACATCTCGAACGCCTCGAAAAGCGCGCTGGGTGGTCATCCAAAAAACATCATCATGCTGACCTGCGATGCCTTTGGTGTACTGCCGCCGATCGCGCGGCTGACGCCTGCACAGGCAATGTATCACTTCTTGTCGGGCTTCACTTCAAAGGTGGCCGGGACCGAGCGTGGCGTAACCGAACCGCAACCCACCTTCTCGACCTGCTTCGGCGCACCGTTCATGCCGCGCCGCCCGGAAGTCTACGGCAATCTGCTGCGTGACAAGATCGCCCAGCACGGCGCGACCTGCTGGCTGGTCAACACAGGCTGGACCGGTGGCGCCTATGGTGTCGGCAGCCGGATGCCGATCAAGGCCACCCGTGCCCTGCTGACCGCAGCGCTGGATGGTTCGCTGCGCGACGCCGAGTTCCGCAAGGACGCCAATTTCGGCTTTGACGTTCCCGTCTCTGTTCCGGGCGTCCCCGAAGTTCTGCTTGACCCGCGTCGGACCTGGGATGATCAGGCCGCTTTCGACAAGCAGGCCGAGAAACTGGTGCAGATGTTTGCCGAGAACTTCGAGCAGTATCTGCCATTCATTGATGACGACATCAAAGCCGTCGCAATCGGATAAAAGAAAAAAGGGGCCGCTGGGCCCCTTTCTTTTTGCCGATCCGCAGCTCCTTTAGCCGCCCACTAAATACTCATCTTATAGTTGTATGTCATTAAATGCACATACAAGTGCGTTGTTTCAAAGTGCGATCTGCGCTAGGCATATTTACTGTTGAGACGAAAAAGCCCGGCACATTCGCGCCGGGCACTGACTGAAAGGACTTTGTGGAAGCTCATATGCGCACACTCACAACGCTGAATTGAGCAACCTAATCAGGCTTCTAGTCTAAGTAAACGGGGATGAGTGTCAACATGGGACTGGCTGATTGGTATTGCGATCAGCGTGGTTCAAATGGTCGCGGACAGGCCGCAGTTGGCACAGAAAACAACAGGTAACACCATGACGGAAATCTCGAAACTCACCGAACTACGCAAACTGATGCAAAGCATGGAGCGGACGCTTGGGCTGGAAAAACTATCTCCGGTTGAGCGCGACATCTACTACGCCGCGGAAGAGCTTTCAAAATCCACTCAAGAAGTGCGTACGTTCGGTTTGATTGAGCATACTTTGGTTCAAAGCATTTCGCGCCCAACTTTTTTCCGCGCGCTGAAATCGCTGGTTGAAAAAGGCTATCTTTCGCAAAGCGGCAGCGCCAATCGCGGGCGGTACATCGTTCATGCCCCCAGATGATGCGCCCCATGCGCGCACGATGCGGTAATTGCGATGCGCGGCTGGGCGACTGACACCCTTGCGGCTTCACTGGCTTACGTGCTTGCGTCGATACTGACCTTCGCTGTGCTGATGCCAATGCAGAACGTGTTTTTTCCGGAATACCCAAGCCGGGCGAGCCTGCTGTTTTTGCCGCATGGCGTCCGGGTTCTGTCGGCCTGGTTGCTGGGGTGGCGCGCAGTATTTGCATTGCTGCCGGGTGTGTTCATCGTCTTTGCCTATCTGGCGGGAACGGATGTTTTCCTGCCCACCCGCCTGCTGGCAATTGCTGTCGCGGTCCTGACGGTTCCTGCGGTTTTCTATCTGCTGAAGGCTGTCGGATGGGACCTGTTCCCCAACCCGAACCGCAAACCCTGCTGGATTTGCGTTATGGGCGTGGGCATAGCCACATCCATTCTGGTCTCTGGCCTGACCAATCTGGTCTTTGGCAGTGCAACGGTTGAATACATCGCCTTCCTGATCGGCGACATCTCGGGCCTGTTCTTTCTGATGCTGGGTCTCTACTTCGCGTTCCGGTTTGCCGACGGGCGACCGGGCTAGCGCCTTAGCCCATCAGGCCACGCCGCAGCAGGTTCAAGCCCGCCACAAGTAAAACGAACAGCGTGGCCTTGCGAAAGCTGGCCTGATCGATGCGATCCTGCAATTTCAATCCGACCCACATCCCCAGCATGGCAGGAACGATCAGGATCACTGAAAACGGAACCGTTTGCACGCGCAGAATACCGGACCAGACATGCGCGGACAGTAACATGACCGCGCCCAATCCATAGATGACGCCCTGAATTCGGATCTGCTCTGCCTTCGGGGTATTCAAGGCCGTCAGATAAGCAACTGTGGGGGGACCCCAGATGCCCGACATGCCACCCACGAACCCGGCGACGCCGCCAACAATGGCCTCAACACCGGTTGATGGATGATTTAGCACCAGCCTGACGCCCAGAACCTGCACAAGGGCGAAGAAGGACACGAATGCGCCGATCAGCAGCAGGAAGACCGAGCCGGGCACCAGCGTAACCAGCTGTGCGCTCAGTACCAGAAAAATACCGCCAACGACCAGGAAAACCCGAAACCGGCGAATGGAGCGGAGTGCGGCGCTGGCGCCCCCGCGAAAAGCTTGAACGCCATTGGTGACAAGGGTCGGCAGAATAAGCCCTGCCAGGGTCAGATCTGGCGGCAGAAACGAGTTCAGGCCAGATACAAACACCATGGGCATGGCAAATCCAACCATGCCCTTGACCCATCCGGCGGCAAAGGCAACGGCGATGGCAAGTAACAGCTCTTGCGGCGACAGAAGGGAAAACAGGTCCATGCCTTCTAGATATCATCTGGATTTTCTTCTGCATTGCAAAAATGATAAGGTAATTTTTGAACTTTCTAGCAGTAAAATGAGTATTTTTGTTGCGCTGCACGTGCAGCATGATATGACCAGACGACCGAGGAAAGGACGCGATTCATGGCCCATGACGGACAGGATATGACCCAAATGACAACTGATGCAGTTTTGCCCGATCTTCTGGACTTAACGCGGGCCGCCGTGCCTGCTGTGGACGCCGTTTTTGAAAAAGCCCGCGCATCCGTGCGTGGCATGGTGACCGCCGAGGGCCGGGTTTCTGGCGCACTGATCGAAGCAAATCAGACTGCTGCGCATGGTCTGGCCTGGCTGGCGACATATTCTCAGTCGCTGCAACAGATGCAGCGCTGGGCCGAAGCGCTGCAAGCCGAAGGCAAATTTGGCGAGATCGAGCAGTTGCTGCACCAGATCGCGTTCGGCGAATATCTGCACCAGGTCGCGGGCGGTATTCCGATGAACCAGGGCGAGGTGGTGCGTCTTCAGGACTTGGGCCTTGGCTGGGATGCGCTGTCGGGCTTTCAGTCGACCGAAGTGCAGACCCTGATGGCGCGGGCCAATTCTCAGGCTGCGCGCAGCCGTCTGGTTGCACTGATGCAGGATCAGGCCGGCGCTACGATGTTCGGCGCGTCCGGTCTGGATGAAGAGCTTGAGATGATCCGGGACCAGTTCCGCCGCTACGCGCAGGAAAAGATCGAACCAAACGCGCATGACTGGCACCTGAAGGATGAACTGATTCCGCTGGAAATCATTGAAGAACTGGCGGAAATGGGCGTTTTCGGCCTGACCATCCCCGAGGAGTTCGGTGGATTCGGCCTATCCAAAGCGTCGATGTGCGTGGTGTCCGAGGAACTGTCGCGCGGCTATATCGGCGTGGGTTCGCTGGGGACCCGATCCGAGATTGCGGCCGAGTTGATCATCGCAGGCGGCACCGACGCGCAAAAGGCACAGTGGTTGCCAAAGATTGCCAGCGCCGAGATCCTGCCGACCGCCGTTTTCACGGAACCCAATACCGGTTCAGACCTTGGCAGCCTGCGCACGCGCGCGGTCAAGGATGAGAATGGCGACTACAAGATTACCGGCAACAAGACCTGGATCACCCACGCCGCGCGGACCCATGTGATGACCCTGCTGGCGCGGACCAACCCCGACAGCACCGACCACCGCGGCCTGTCCATGTTCCTGGCGGAAAAGACACCGGGCACTGACGAGAACCCCTTTCCCACACCCGGCATGACCGGTGGCGAGATCGAGGTGCTGGGCTATCGCGGCATGAAGGAATACGAGCTGGGTTTTGACGGCTTCCATGTCAAGGGTGAGAACCTGTTGGGCGGCGAAGAAGGTAAAGGTTTCAAGCAGTTGATGGAAACCTTCGAAAGCGCGCGCATCCAGACCGCTGCCCGCGCCATCGGCGTGGCACAGTGTGCGCTGGACATCGCCATGCAATATGCGATCGACCGCAAGCAGTTCGGAAAATCTCTGATCAACTTCCCGCGCGTGTCCGGCAAGCTGGCTATGATGGCGGTCGAAATCATGATCGCGCGTCAGCTGACCTATTTCAGCGCATGGGAAAAAGATCACGGCCAGCGCTGTGACCTTGAGGCCGGTATGGCCAAGCTGCTTGGTGCACGTGTGGCCTGGGCTGCGGCGGATAACGGGTTGCAGATTCATGGCGGCAACGGCTTTGCGCTGGAATACAAGATCAGCCGCGTTCTGTGTGACGCGCGTATCCTTAACATTTTTGAAGGGGCTGCCGAAATTCAGGCACAGGTCATCGCACGACGTCTGCTCGGGTGACCCATTTCCGCAGTCCTGTTTCCCCGACTGGCCCGGCGCTTGCGCCGGGTCTTTTTCCTGTATTGTACAATCTGTACGCGGTCCGAACCGTGCAGAGTACGTTTTGTACAAAACATTCCAATGCCCCTCGTGGCCCGCGTGACGGTCACAAATGACCCACGTGTTTCAAAACTTCCCCCTTTGATCCCGCCCCTTTCACCGGTAGAGCATCAGCCGGACACGAGACGGAAAAATAACTTTTGGGAAACCGCATGACCCGATCTTTCCTTGCCATGTGCGCTGTTCTTGCCGCTCTTGCTCTGGTGGCTTGCACCACCCCGCAGCCGACGGTGAGCCGGAACGATATTGATGCGCTGGCGCAGTCGATCCAGGCGCTTGGGCCAGATGTTAATCCGGCCGAGGCACAGCAAGCGGCCACGATTGCCTATACCTATTCGCAGCAGCTGAAGCAGGACTGGAACGTCACCGACCCGGCGATCATCCACAATGCCAAGATCATCAACGGGTTCCGCGAAAAGGGTCTGTGCAATGACTGGGCCGAAGCCATGACCAAACGCCTGCGGCAGGAAAATTTCCGGACGCTGGATTTGCATTGGGCCACGTCGCCGCCGACCCCGCTGCGCATCATCCACCATTCGGCATCGATCAGCGCCAAGGGGGACACGATGTATGATGGCATTATCCTAGACCCCTGGCGCTACAGCGGTGCCTTGTTCTGGGCGCCGGTGCGCGAGGATACGCGATACAACTGGGCACCCCGGCTGGAAGTGCGCGAGCGGCTTCTGAACGGGTCTTTGCCCTACTGACCCGGTTCCGCCGATAGGGCTGATACGCTAGAACCCTGCCATGACACGCCTGATCCTGACCCTGCCTTTGATGGCCCTGTTTCAATGCGACAGGGATGAAACCGTCGCCGCCTATGGCGCGGCAGACCGGACATGGGCGTTGCAGGAGATCGACGGACAGCCCTTTGCCGCCAGCGCCCTGCTTTGGTTCCCAGAAGAGGGCAGGATCACCGGAAATGCCCCCTGCAACAGCTATGACGGCATGCTGAACGCGCCCTACCCGTGGTTCGAAATTCAGGACCTGAGAGCAACGCGGGCCGCCTGCGCCGGGCTTGAGGCCGAAGGGGTCTATTTCGCCGCCCTTTTGGCCATGACCCAATCCGAAGTGTCGGGCGATGTGCTGATCCTGCGCAATGAGGACGGGCACGAAATGGTGTTTACAGCCGCCGAGTGACCTGATCCACAAACCGCGCGCGCGCCTCGGGCAAAGGGTTATGCCCTAGCGCAGGGGCGACGCGGTGGTTCAGGAAATACCCGGTTGTGCGCAAAGCTTCGGCAATCTCGGCATCCGGCGCGGTGCCTTCGCCCCGCAGGCAGGGTGGCAGCGGCAACATCTTGTCTGCCCAATCCCCGGCCCCTTTGGCACTGACGGCGCGCCCGGTCTTGGGCGACACATAGATCAGCCCCTCGGTTGTGCCGGTCGCGGCGCAGGCAGTCAGATCAAGGCCAAAGCCAAGCTCGTCCAGCAGCGCCAGCTCCCATCGCAGGTAGGCCAGCGGCCAGATCTCATCCTGTCCCAGCAGGTCCATCAACCGCTCGGTCCGGGTATAGAGCGCGGGGTGCGCCTCCCGTTCAGGCAAGCAGAAGGTCAAAAGCGACACGACGGCGTTCAGCCCGGACAGGGCCAGCCGCCCGGAAAACGCCGCCGCCGCGCGCGAGCGCAGGGGTTCGACCTGAAAGGTGCCGATATGTTCTTCCAGCCGCGCACGCCACAGCACGTCCAGCTGCGCGCCGGGTTGCAGGATTGGTGCGATCTTGCGGCTGGTCCCGCCCCGCACCACACCGGCATGACGCCCGTGGGATTCGGTAAAGACCTCGATAATCGCCGAGGTTTCGCCGTGGCGGCGAGAGGTCAGTAGAATGCCGTGATCGCGCCAGTCCAATTCGGGGTCCTGTCGGTGAATAAGTTGTGGTGTTCCCAGAAAATCGTGAAGGGGTCCGTTCTGCAATGGTTTTACACATCAAACGCGGAAAGATACGTCAATCGCTTGGTCCTACCGCAGGGGGCTAGTAATCTAAGTGGATGGGGTGGATGGCGTCTGCAGCCAACCGTCGCGCTTTGCGGCAAACTGCAGA
>NZ_JAEDOV010000008.1:0-174642 GCF_017872535.1 Ruegeria sp. HKCCSP351
CAAGATGCCCCAGTCTCTCCTGAGCGTCTCAACCGTCTTTCCAGTCCGTCAGGCCGTCTCTCCGACCCGTCAGCACCGCCTCAGCAGCGCCGGTGAAGGGGTATTTACGGATTAGGCTTCCGACCTGCAACCCCCATTTTGAAAAAACTTCACATTTCTCACAACGAATTCAATTAAATAAAATAAATCAGTTATTTAGTGGTTGTTTCGCGATTTTCGTCGGCCATTTCAGGTGAGGGCTCATCAGAAGAAGAGGGTGAAATCTGCACTTTGGCTGGAATCGTCGACCCCGACAGCAAACGACGACATCGATATCTATCTTGAGTCTTTCGATCGGCGCGGGTGAACCGCTTCGTTGAATGCCGAAGTACACTTGGAAACTGACTTCAGGTCACAATTGTTTTTTCACTCAATTGACGCAGTCTCAGGAAAGCCTGGCTCGGATGGCGAACAGCGGACCGGCGCAGTAATGGTTCTGATAGTAGGAAAGCCAACATGCAGTTCGACTATATCATCGTGGGCGGCGGGTCGGCAGGATCCGTTCTTGCAAACCGCCTTACCGAGAACCCGGCTTCACGCGTTTGCCTGCTCGAAGCTGGTGGGAACGGAAACGGCCTGACAGTCAGGGTGCCGGCAGCTGTCGTGGCAGCCCTTCCGGGACGACCCAAAATCAACAACTGGGCTTTTGAAACCATACCGCAACGCGGGTTGGACGGACGCCGGGGATATCAACCCCGCGGTAAAGCACTGGGTGGTTCGAGCGCGATCAACGCGATGCTTTATGTCCGGGGTCAGCGGCAGGATTACGATGGGTGGGCCGATCAGGGCTGCGACGGCTGGGATTGGGACAGTGTATTGCCGTATTTCAAACGGTCCGAAAACAATGAGCTTGGCGCGGACAGCTGGCATGGTGACAAGGGCCCGTTACAGGTGTCACAGCAAAAAGAACCTCGCCCGATCACCCGCGCGTTCATTGAAGCCGCGCAGCAACTCCAACATCGCCACACTGAAGATTTCAATCGAGGCGATAACGAAGGTGTCGGGCTGTATCAGGTAACGCAGTTCCATGATCCGGCAAAGAACGGAGAGCGGTGCTCGGCGGCTGCGGGTTACCTGTTCCCGATTGCCAACCGTCCGAACCTGACGATCATTACACATGCCCATGCGAAAGGGCTGGTCTTTCAGGGTAAGCGCGCAACTGGCGTTGTTTACAGGGTCAAAGGCAAAGAGGCAGACACCACCGTTACCGCCACGCGCGAAGTTCTGCTGTGCGCGGGAGCATTAAAAACACCGCAGCTGCTGCAAATCTCTGGGATTGGAGCAAGCGCTGATCTTGAACCGCACGGGATCGCTGTTCTCAACGAACTACCGGGTGTGGGGCGGAATCTGCAGGACCACCTCGACTTTACGCTGACCTACCGGACCAAAGACACAAACAACTTTGGGATCGGCGCGACAGCAGCGGTGCGACTGTTGAAGCACATCCATCAGTGGCGCAAGACCGGCGTGTCAATGGCGGCCACACCGTTTGCCGAAGGGGCGGCGTTCCTGAAAACCGCACCCGGGCTGGAGCGCCCGGATATTCAGCTACACTTCACCATCGCAATGGTCGATGATCACGCCCGCAAACTGCATTACGGTTACGGGTATAGCTGTCATATCTGCAAGCTTCGCCCGGAAAGCCGGGGAACCGTTGGCCTGAGCAGCGCCGACCCAATGGCAATGCCTGTCATCGACCCGGGATTTCTTGCAGATGCACGCGATCTGGACACCATGATCAAAGGCGCGCGAATGACGCGAGACATCCTGCAAGCGCCAGCTTTGGCCAAATATCGGCATAAAGAGATGTTCGGAACCGATACGGCCAAATCTGACGCCGATTGGGAGGGGCATATCCGCGCCCGCGCCGATACGATCTATCACCCGGTCGGCACCTGCAAGATGGGTACCGACGAACTGGCTGTTGTGGATCCCGAACTTCGGGTGCGGGGGATTGAGGGGCTGCGTGTAGTTGATGCGTCGGTGATGCCAACGCTGGTGTCGGGAAACACAAACGCGCCAACAATAATGATCGCGGAAAAAGCCTCGGACATGATTAAGGCAGCCGCGCAGTAAAGAACCTACCGGTCCTTCATAAGCGCCTCCAACCCCACCCGGTAGTTCGGGTAGATCAATTCGACACCCAACTCATCCTTGATCCGATCGTTTCGGACGCGTTTGTTCTCGTTATAAAAACTGCGCGCCATCGGTGTCAGATCGGCCTCATCAAATGAAACCGCCGGGGGCAGAGGAAGCCCCTGCAGTTCGGCGGCATACCCGATGACATCCTGTGGCGGGACAGGCTCATCGTCGCAGACATTGTAAACACTGCCCGGATTCGGCCTTGTCATCGAGGCTTGCAGAACCTGCGCAATGTCATCCACGTGGATACGCGAAAACACCTGCCCCGGCTTGATGATGCGCCGCAGCCCACCGCGTGTGAGCTTAGAGAACGGCCCACGACCCGGACCGTATATCCCTGCCAGACGGAAGATGTGAACAGGCAGGCCCGGCACAGCCGCCCATTGCTCTTCAGCCAGCATGCGCCACTTTCCACGCTTGGCGGTCGGTGTTGGCGGGGTGTCTTCGTCAACCCAGCCGCCCTGGTGATCGCCATAAACAGCTGTTGTCGATAAATAACCCACCCAAGTGAACTGACTTGCCCGTTTTCGGATCTCGTCGCCCAGCGCCGCCAGTACCGGATCGCCCGCCTCGCCCGGTGCCGTTGAGATCAGCAAATGCGTCACCCGATCCAGATTTGGAACCTCACCGGGCCAGATCAGCGGGTCCGCGCCAGAGGCGCGTATCGCATCGGTGCCTTCGCTATCTCGTGTGGTGCCAAAAATCTGCCAGCCTTTCGGGGCAAGAATTCGGGAAAGAGCCTGCGCAGAATAGCCGTGGCCAAATGAGAAGAGTGTCTTGGTCATGCCCCGTTGATGGGCTTCAGCGCATCGGGATGCAAGCGCCGCATGGACGCACTTGAATCGAATCTTCTGATGCGCCTTTCTGTGGATATGAGCAAAAAGAAACCAGACCTGCATTCTGCCTACGCGCTGAGCTCTCCGGACGAAAACAAACGCCTTTATGCGGAATGGGCCGGGGATTATGATGACAGCTTTGCCGCGCGTGAGGATTATCAGCTTCATATCCATACCGCGCGGGCGTTTGTAGGCGCAGGCGGTCAGGGGCCGGTTCTGGATGTCGGTGCGGGAACGGGCCTGTGCGGCGCGGTGTTGTCTGGGCTTGGTGTTGGGCCGATTGATGCCACGGATATCAGTTCAGAGATGCTGGAACAGGCTATGCGCAAGGATATTTACCGGGACGCGATCGAGGCTGACTTGACCCATGGCATCCCAGTTCCGCCTGACAGCTACTCGGGCATCGTGTCATCTGGCACATTCACACATGGCCATTTGGGTCCCGAAGTATTACCCGCCCTGCTTCGCGTCGCACGGTCAGGCGCGACGTTCGCCCTGTCAATAAACGCCCGCCATTTCGAAAAGATGGGCTTCAAGGGCAAGCTGCACGAACTGGAACAGGATCAGATTCGCAACCTGACCCTGCCCGAGGTTCGCATCTACGGTGATCTTGCCGCGGGTCCAAACAAGGATGACACGGCCTTTATTGCATTGTTCGAACGGGTTTAGCCCCGGACAAATCCAGCCGCGTCAGGTGTACATCTGTTTTTTGTAGGCCCGCGTGCGTGTCGTCGCCTCGGCCGAGCCATCGTGATAAGTGCCGAACCACTTGTCGAACGGAATTTCGGATGTGCCGTAGTTGCACTCGAAATACCGGTGGTGGAGCTGGTGAAAAAAGTCGCCCGCCCGCGCGGCTTCGGTCTCACCGGCCTTTATCTTTTCGAACCCAGAATGGGACAGTATCGGGCTGACCTGCTGGAACGAGCTATGAAACAACACATGCAGTGGATGGGATGGCACGATCAGGTGTATGAAATACGTTGTGAAATACAGCATGTTTTCAAACCAGTGATTCGAAATCCCTGACCATGGCCCGGTATTGACATTGCGGTGATGGACCGCGTGCACGTGTTTATAAAGCCTGGGATGATGTTCCAGCCGGTGCACCCAGTAAAAATGCAGGCCGGACCACATGGGAATAAACAGCATCCAAACCACGAACCACACCGGTGCGCTGGCCCAAGTAATCGTCGGAACCCAGCCATTTGCCATCGCCCAGAAGATGACCCACTGGTAAATGGTCGCCACCGTCATGGCGCTGCCCAGCGTCCACCAGATATTATCCCAGACCTGATTGCGGAATGTGAATGTTCCGTTGTCCCGCGTCAGGTCCCTGCGATCAAACTTTTTGTACATCCCCTGCCCTTTGCGCATGTACAGCCACCAGTGCAGGCTTCCTGCCACCAGAGTTTGCGGTACCAAGTTCAGCAGCCAGATCCGGAACATCCACCCGGGTGCAAAGCTTTTCATCGTCTCTAATGCAGGGAAAAAGAACGCATAGGCGATGACGGCCAAGGTCATGCACAGGGTCAGGGCGGTGATTTGCAACCACGCGCCGCTGTACCATTTTAGCACGGCCGCCGGACGTGGTGGCCAACTGAACAGCGGGTTGAGGCCCACTGGCCCGTCGGGGTGGTAATGCCAGCGGGCAGCTTCGGGGTCTTGAGCGGTATCTCGCATGTTGGTCACTCTGTCTTGCATTCAGGTTGCGTAATCCGAGCCTTCTGCATCAAGTATTTCCTTGATCGCTCGAAGATGCGCTTCCGCCTGATCGGGGTAGTCGTCCAGTTCCTGCGCTGTTTTCTCTGCAATCTCATCCGACAGCACCCGCAGGGGCAGGCCTGTTTGCAGTGCCCGGATGTATGTTTCGGCAGCGCGCTCGAAATAGTAGAGCCTGTTAAAGGTATCTGCAGGGTCACTGCCCGTAATCAGAACCCCGTGGTTGCCCATGATCATGACCTTCTTCTTCGCATCAGCCAGCATCCCGGCGCACCGCTCTCCTTCGCTTTCAAAAGCCAACCCGCCAAATTCTTCGTCAACAACGTAGCGGTTGTAGAAGGTCGCGGTGTTCTGATCGATTGGCGGAAGCGTACTGTCGGCCAGTGAGGCCAGAACAGTTGCGAAAATCGAATGCACATGCATGACGCAACGCGCGTGCGGGCAGTGGCGATGGATCGAACCGTGCAGGCCCCAGGCCGTGGGATCAGGTGCACCGGGTTGGGACATCACATCCGGATCGTTGGCGTCCAACAACAACAGATCAGACGCGCGAATACGCGAGAAATGCGCCTGATTGGGGTTCATAAGGAACTGCGTCCCGTCTTTGTTCACAGCAAGACTGAAATGGTTGGCAACGGCTTCATGCATATTCAGCCGGGCTGTCCAGCGAAAGGTTGCGGCCATGTCCACACGTTCTGACCAATGATCGATGTTGGGACGAAGGTTGGTGAGACTCATGTGATGCGTCCTTTGATATCTTCGAATGACCAAAGCCTGCATTTGGTCCGGCAATTTGACCAACGAAAAAAACGCAACTATCCCATTAGCTGAACTTATGCCGGAGTTATGCCGATGCAAAACAAGCTTCCCCCGCTTGGCTGGCTGCGCACATTCGAAGCCGCAGCCCGCCACCTGTCATTCACTGACGCGGCGCGGGATCTGAACATGACGCAAAGTGCGGTTAGTCAGCAGATCAAATCGCTGGAAGGTCATCTGGGTCAGCCATTGTTCCTGCGACGCCCGAAGGCGCTTGAGCTGACAGAGGCCGGGATCACCTATTTGCCGGTGGTGCGCGAGGCGTTTCGGACGCTGATACGGGGCACTCAGGCGGTAACTGGCGCGCAACAGAATGCGGTCCAGGTGCAGTGCAACATCAGTTTCGCAGTGAACTGGCTGGCCCCGCGCCTTCCGTTATTTCGGGCGGAACACCCGGATGTTCAGCTGAACATCTTCACCGAGCTGTGGGAACCGCGCGAGATGGCCGAAGGCGCAGCGGTCGAGATCAGGTTTTCCCTTCGACCTTCGGATACAACCCGGACAGAAATGCTGCGCTCTGAATATTACTACCCCGTCTGCGCTCCGGGGTATCAGGTGTGCCTGCAAGACCTTCAGGAAAAACCTCTGTTCGACTGTTCCAACCTGTTGACCAACTGGGCGACATGGGCGGAAGATCAGGCTCTGAATTGGCAGAATCCGCCTATTACCTATGCGACAACCTATCTGGTTTGTTTATCAGCCGCGATGGCCGGAGGTGGCCTGTGCCTGGCCCATGATACCATCGCGGGTCACCTGATCGATCAGGGACGACTGGTCGCACCATTTGAGCATCGCGCCCCGATGCCTGAGGCGTATTATCTGCTGCTCTCCCCGCAGGCTGAGGATACGCCCGGGGCGGTCACGTTTGCGAACTGGATACGGCGAGAATTCGGGTCCGAAACCTAAACTCGGACGGGTTCTTGCGCGCTGTCGACGCCTATGCCGACTTTTTAATGATCGGGCTGGGCAGATTTGCAGGATTGTGATCCGCCGACCGTAGTGAAGAACCGGGGTTGCACCCGCGCGCGCATTCGTGAAAGTTGAGCCATGGAAAACACACCCTTCCCAACTTGGCCCGATGTCGCCCCCCGATTGATCGCAGTTGCTGCCGGACGTGAGGCAGCAGATACGGTAATAAAGGGTGGGAATTGGGTAAATGTGCACAGCCGCGAACTGCTGCCGAACCATTCAGTTGCAATCGCGGCAGGCCGTATTGCATTTGTCGGTCCAGACGCCTCGCATTGTACCGGGCCAGAGACACAGGTTATCGACGCGCAAGGCCGCTTTGTCCTGCCCGGCTTGTGCGACGCGCATATGCACATCGAGTCGGGGATGCTGACCCCTGCCGAGTTTGCCCGCGCAGTGATCCCCCATGGCACAACCAGTATGTTCACCGACCCACACGAGATCGCCAATGTGTTGGGGCTGGACGGTGTGCGCATGATGCATGACGAAGCAATGATGCAGCCGGTCAACATCTTCACTCAGATGCCGTCCTGCGCGCCCTCTGCGCCGGGGTTAGAGACGACAGGCTATGAAATCACCCCCGAAGACGTAGCCGAGGCGATGAACTGGCCCGGGATCATCGGCTTGGGGGAAATGATGAACTTCCCCGGCGTGATTCACGGAGATTCCAAAATGCTGGCCGAGATTGCGGCCACGCAGCGGGCAGGCAAGGTCGTCGGCGGGCATTACGCATCCCCTGATTTAGGGCCTGATTTCGCGGCTTATGTGGCTGGTGGACCTGCCGATGACCACGAAGGCACCTGCGAAGCGGATGCCATCGCACGGGTCCGTCAGGGAATGCGGTCGATGATGCGGTTGGGCTCGGCCTGGTATGACATTGAAAGCCAGATTACCGCAGTCACCGAAAAAGGTCTGGATGCGCGCAATTTCATCCTGTGCACGGATGACTGCCACTCTGCCACGCTGGTCAACGATGGGCATATGAACCGCGTCGTGCGCCACGCGATTGACTGTGGTTGTGACCCGCTTGTGGCCCTGCAGATGGCGACGATCAACACCGCCACGCATTTCGGTCTGGAACGCGAGATCGGATCGGTCACGCCGGGACGACGGGCGGATATCATCCTCAGCTCTGACCTGACTGAATTGCCGATCGAACTGGTCATAGCGCGCGGACAGGTTGTTGCGGAACACGGGGTGATCAAGGTTGATTGCCCCCATCTGAACTGGCCCGACAAGGCACGTCGCACCGTTCATCTGAAGCACGCACTGACCTCGACCGATTTTGAGATCGCGGCGCCGACGGGCGCAAACAAGGTAAGGGCCAACGTCATTGGCGTGGTAGAAAACCAGGCCCCCACAAAAGCGCTGAAAGCCGAATTGCCGATTATTGGCGGGCTTGTTGAAGGTGAAGGAGACGTGTGTCAGATCTCACTGGTCGAACGACACCGGGCGACAGGGGGCGTCACCAACGCCTTTGTCTCGGGGTTTGGATATCAGGGAAAAATGGCCATGGCCTCGACCGTGGCACATGACAGTCACCACATGATCGTCGTCGGCACCGACCGTGAACAGATGGCACTGGCCGCGAATCGACTGGCCGAGGTGGGTGGCGGTATCACGATCTTTAGGGACGGCCAGGAACTGGCGATGGTCGAACTTCCCATTGCCGGTCTGATGTCCGACAGCCCGGCCGCCGAAGTTGCGGCCAAGGCGGACAGGATGGTTCAGGCCATGCAGGAATGTGGCTGCAATCTGAACAACGCGTATATGCAACATTCGCTGCTGGCGTTGGTCGTCATACCGGAACTCAGGATCTCTGATCTCGGGCTGGTTGACGTGCGCACATTCGAAAAAATTGAACTTCTGGAACCTTTGGCATGACGACACTCCTGACACCTGAAGCCCTTTCGCCAAAACAATTCACCGATCCCGCAGCCGCAGTTGCGCGACTGGAGGAGCTTTACACTCAAGCAACGGAATTTCTGTGCGACAGCTTCTCGAAGGTGCTGCAAAATGGAGCACCAACAGCCAGATACAGAGCCTATTACCCCGAGATTCGCATAAAGACCTCGACTTATGCTCAAGTCGACAGCCGCCTGAGTTTTGGGCATGTGGCGGAGCCCGGTGTTCACGCTACAACCGTTACGCGCCCGGATTTATTCCGGTCCTACTTGACCCAGCAGATTGCCCTGTTGATCAAGAATCACGACCAACCGGTGACGATTGCAGCATCGGACACACCGATTCCGGTGCATTTTGCCGTGGCGCATACATCAGATCTGGTTGTGCCGCATCAGGGCGCGGCCGCGTTCACCCTGCGCGACGTGTTTGACGTGCCGGATCTGACGACCACGAATGACGACATCGTTAATGGTGTGCATGAAAATGAAGACGCCGTCGGCCCCTTGTCATTGTTTACTGCCCAGCGCGTCGATTATTCACTTGCGCGACTGGCACATTACACAGCGACAGATGCCCGGCATTTTCAGAACCACGTTCTGTTCACGAACTATCAGTTCTATGTTTCGGAATTCGAAAACTACGCCCGCGAGCAGTTGGCTGATCCCAGCAGCGGGTATACCAGTTTTGTCTCGACCGGGAATGTCGAGATCACGCAGCCCGACGCAGAAATCGAGCAACCGCTGAAACTGCCCCAGATGCCAACCTATCATCTGAAGCGTGAAGATGGTTCGGGTCTTACTTTGGTGAACATCGGCGTCGGCCCGTCGAATGCCAAAACAGCAACCGACCATATCGCGGTTCTGCGCCCGCACGCGTGGCTGATGGTTGGCCATTGCGCCGGGCTGCGCAACACACAGGCATTGGGCGATTTCGTTCTGGCCCATGCATATCTACGGGATGACAAGGTTCTGGATGATGACCTACCGGTCTGGGTGCCCATCCCGCCCCTGGCCGAGGTTCAGGTCGCGCTGGAACGCGCCGTGGCCGAGGTGACCGAGCTTGAAGGGTATGAACTGAAGCGGATCATGCGGACAGGAACAGTTGCATCGGTTGACAATCGCAACTGGGAACTGCGCGATCAAACCGGGCCGGTTCAGCGCCTCAGCCAGTCGCGGGCGATCGCGCTGGATATGGAAAGCGCCACTATCGCCGCGAACGGCTATCGCTTCCGCGTTCCTTACGGCACTTTGCTGTGCGTGTCGGACAAACCCCTGCACGGTGAACTGAAGCTGCCGGGCATGGCGTCGTCCTTTTATACCACCCAGGTCAGCCGTCATTTGATGATCGGGATACGCGCCATGGAGCACCTGCGCGGCATGCCGTTGGAGCGTCTGCACAGCCGGAAATTGCGTTCCTTCGACGAAACTGCCTTCCTCTGACGCAAAAAAGCAACGTTTTCCCCATATTTTTAGGGGTTTTTACGCTACTACTCGTTGTGTTTGATCACAATATCCCGTTACAGTTACGCGGTGAGGCCCTATAGATCGGGCACGTTAAGGAGACCAAGAAATGGCAAAACCTATGACAAAGACTCAGCTGGTTGCTGCTCTCGCTGAGGAAATGGGAACCGATAAGAAATCCGCGAACTCTGCGCTGGAGGCCATCACCGGCCTGATCACGCGCGAAGTTTCCGCAGGTGGTGCAGTAACCCTGCCTGGCGTCGGCAAAATCTACTGCCGCGAACGCCCCGAGCGTCAGGTCCGCAACCCGGCAACCGGTGAAACCTTCACCAAAGAAGCCGACAAGGTTGTTAAAATGACCATCGCGAAAGCACTGAAAGACAGCGTGAACGGCTGATCCAAAGCGCTTGGAACCATGTAAAGGGGTGGCGGTTACGCGGCCCCTTTTTTTGTGCCTAAATTTTACGTCCTACGGCCTGCGCAACTATATTATAAGGCATTAGTCTGTAACTATGGGCTACTATCCAACACTGGATGTCCCGGGCACGAATTTAAAGGACAACCCTTTGATTTCCTGCTTGGCCCGCTAAATCCCAGTTCTATGGAACAGGATATTACCTTCACGCGACTGCCCCTCGTCTCAGCGCCTGAGATACTGGCGCATATGAGGAATCCAATTCTTGCCGAACACATGCCTCTCCTGACGCAGGACTGGGATGAGGAAACAGTCGCCAGTTTCATTCGCGCGAAAGAGTCGTGTTGGGCGCTGGACGGCCTTGGTCATTGGGCAATATTGCACCGCGGACAATATGTGGGATGGGGTGGTTTTCAAAAAGAAGGTGAAGAGTGGGATTTCGGATTGGTCCTGAAACCCAGTGCATTTGGACTGGGTGCCAAAATTGCACGTCAGGCCATCGCATTCGCAAAGCAGGACAATCGTATCCCGTTCGTAACGTTCTTGCTGCCGCCTTCACGCACGAAACTGCGCGCAATGACCAAACTCGGCGCGTATTTTGTTGGGCAAGTAGACTACGCTGGCCACAGCTTCCTCAAATATCGTCTCGACACGAACTGAAGTGAACGACAAGGAATGAGGACCGGATCGGGCAGCCCCCAAAAAGAGATGCGGGCCCCGATGTCGAGACCCGCTTTTGGTACACTAGATTCAAGCAATCAGTGAATTGTCTCAACCTTGTGGAAGTCCAGATCACGGTCTTCCGGCATAGCGTCGATACTCATCACGTCTTTGCGTTTGGTGACAAGGATATAGGCCACGCAAGCCAGGTAGAGACCGACTACGACGGCTCCGATCCACTGGATTTGCAACCACTGACTCTGGAATAGCAGGGTCAGGACAAAAAGCAGCGCGACGTTGCCAGCGACATAGGCCGCCTTGCCAAACCGTTCGGCGGTCATGTTCAGGTTGTCCGTATAGAGCCTAATCAGCGAGTCCAGCGAATTGATCACAAAGGTCACACCCACGATTACCATCGCGATATTGGTGATGCCTGCGGTGCTGATACCGTTCAGGTGGTAATAGTAAAGAACTATGAACCAGATCCCCAGTGGGATCGACGGGAAGATCAACAGCGCCGCCAGCAACTGCCACGTGGTCAGACCACCCACAAAGCGCGACGTAAACTGTCCGATCATGATCGACCATGCGAACCACCAGAACAGGTAGAACGCGTGATAGTCGGTCAATGGCAGGACGAACTTGTGCAGGTTGGCGAAATAGGCGCCGATATTGCTGCCGGTTTCCACGAACCCGGTCACGCCCATACCTGCGGCTGCCCACATGCCCAGAATCAGGGCGAGGAACAAAAAAGTCGAACCGACGGACAGGATGCGAACGTATTTCAGATCGGTCGAGGAATAGGCCGCCGCCAGAATGACGACAAACACGATGACGTAGAAGGTGGTAACGACAGATTCGCCATCTCCGACCTCTGGCAGGTATCCAGGCAGGTAGTTCAGGAACAGGCTCGCAGTGAACGCGCAAGTGCCGATGATGACCACGTTGTTGATCAGCTTGACCAGCGGGATCTCAAAGAAGTTCACGCGCGGTTCGATCACGCAGAAATAGAAGGCTGTCAGGAAGTAAAACGCCCAGATCAGAAACCCCCAGAATCCAAATTCGATCGCCAGCGGGTTGGCAAAGGCATAGGCCGGATCTTCGGCATAGCCACCAAATTCCGTCAGCGGGAACATGATCAGGCCAACATCCAGACCGGACGTAAACAGGATCGCGATGAATGTGAAAAGGTGAACAGGTGTCACGCCAACGCAGCGCAGGTTCCACCATTTCACGACGAAGAACGCGACCAAGCCCAATGCCAGCAGGACGCCAAAAGATAGAATGTACTCCAGAAGCACCGACAACCCTCCCTTGATATGTCAGATCCCGGAGCCGATAACTTTAATTGTTCAGTCAATCAATAAAAACATCCTCGTGACTTTCGTTGCATCACGGATGTGTCTTTTTTAACGCGCAGCGCTTGCGACCCATCACAAAATCGGGGACAGTCCGCGCAAAGTGACAGGGGGTCTCCATGGATCTGCGCGCCATAGCCATGGGGCTGACATTTGCCCTGATCTGGTCGTCTGCCTTTACCTCGGCGCGGATCATCGTGGCAGACGCCTCTCCTTTGTTTTCGCTAGCCCTGCGGTTTTTGATCTCAGGGGTTTTGGGGGTTCTGATTGCCCGGGCGATGGGGCAAAGCTGGCACCTGACCCGGAACCAGTGGCGGGCGACAATTCTTTTCGGTATCTGCCAAAATGCCCTGTATTTGGGTCTGAATTTTTACGCGATGCAAACGGTCGAGGCTTCGGTTGCGGCGATTATCGCGTCCACAATGCCCTTGCTGGTGGCGCTGGCAGGGTGGCTTATTTTTGGCGAGAAACTGCGCCCTCTCGGAGTTTTGGGGTTGTTTGCTGGATTCACCGGCGTCGCCCTGATCATGAGCAGCCGGATCAGTGCTGGTGTCGACATGTTCGGCGTCGCACTATGCGGCATCGGAGCTTTGGCGCTGACCTTTGCCACCCTCGCGGTTCGCGGCGCGACTTCGGGCGGTAACTTCATGATGGTCGTGGGTCTGCAGATGCTTGTAGGCTCAGCGACGTTGTTCGTGGCCGCGCCGATCTTTGAGACCATTTACATCCACCCGACGCTGCCACTGGCATTGGCGTTCACCTACACAACCCTGTTTCCTGGGCTGCTGGCCACGCTGATCTGGTTCCTTCTTCTGGATCGCATCGGCGCGATCCGCGCAGCCACGTTCCACTTTTTGAACCCGGTATTCGGTGTCACGATAGCGGCCATATTGCTGGGCGAGAAACTGGGCGCGATGGATGCAATTGGCGTTACAGTCACGACACTGGGTATTCTTGCTGTTCAACTGTCACGCCAACCTGCCGGCAAAACGACTTCGGCCTAACACAAGGGCCTATCTGTTTGCGTCAGACCGACCGCACGTCTGTGAGAGCTGTTTGAAATATCGCTTTGCTTTCTAGTCGGCAGCCCCCAGATAATGGCACAACCGTCAAATCAGCCGGAGGATCCATGACACGTTACACCAAAGACCCCACGGTTATTGCGGCACTTTCGCCCGAAGAATTTCACGTCACCCAACGCAACGGCACCGAACGACCGGGGACAGGCAAGTATTTGGAGAACAAGGAACCGGGTATCTACGTGGACATCGTGTCAGGCGAACCGCTGTTTGCTTCGACCCACAAATACGAATCCGGATGTGGCTGGCCCAGCTTTACCAAGCCGATCATCCATGAGCATGTGGAAGAGTTTCGCGACACGACACATGGTATGATCCGGACCGAGGTTCGATCGAAACACGGCGACAGCCATCTGGGGCATGTCTTCCCCGACGGCCCGCGAGAACATGGCGGCCTGCGGTATTGCATTAACTCGGCCTCGCTCAGGTTCATCCATCGGGATGAGATGGAGGCTGAAGGTTACGCCGAATTCCTGATCCACGTGGAGGAAATCCAATGACTGAACAACGTGCTGTACTGGCCGGAGGCTGCTTTTGGGGTATGCAGGACCTGATCCGCAAGCTGCCAGGCGTCTTGCGGACCCGGGTGGGCTACACCGGAGGCGATGTGCCCAACGCCACCTATCGCAACCACGGCACCCACGCCGAAGGGATCGAGATCTGGTTTGACCCATCGCTGATCAGTTACCGCGACCTGCTGGAATTTTTCTTCCAGATTCACGACCCGACCACTGTCAATCGGCAGGGCAACGACCGAGGAATGAGCTATCGTTCAGCGATTTACCACGTCGACGAAGCCCAAAGAGCAACCGCCTTGGATACTATCGCAGACGTGAATGCCAGCGGCTTGTGGCCGGGAAAAGTCGTAACCGAAGTCGAACCCGTCGGCGATTTCTGGGAGGCCGAACCCGAGCATCAGGATTATCTTGAGCGCATCCCGAACGGATATACCTGCCACTTCCCACGCCAGGACTGGGTTCTTCCCAAACGCGCCAGCGCCGCAGAATAAAGCACCACCTGCCCGGCCCCTCTGGACAAGTCAGAGGGGCTAGCCCGCCGCAACCCGCGGTCGCCCGCTAGCCTCGACCGTGATCATTGCCTCGACAAACACATCATTGGCCTCGACCCTCGCGGTTTTGATGTCGCGATCCACAATCACGCGGATATCTTCTGCACCAGCTTCGCGCACCGCGCCTTCAGCTTCCGACCTCAGAACATTTTCCAGCAAAGCCAGCGCATCTTCTGATGCGGAAAAATCCTTGGGCCCGCCCTCGAGATGTACACGATACCGCCCTTCGGCGGGACTTGTCACCGTGCCCGATCGCCGTAAGGTCACCCGCCCCACGACGGCGCCAATCGCATTGGCTACACCCGCATGTTCTGGCAGGATCATTCGGCAGTGCAGCCGTTCACCGACCGCCGGGTAATAGCTGGGGGCTGACGCTCCAAGCCCCACCACATCAACGTTCAAGGCTGCAGTAAGCGACAACAAACCGCGATGCTGCGCCAATCCGCGCTGTGTCAGGATATGCCGCGCCAGCTCCTGTGACGGCAGCCCGAAACTGTCCGGTTCCTCATCAAAAGCCGCCTCTAACAAGGTCAAACTGGTTTGTTCTGTCAACTGGTCCACGATCATCTGCGCCAGCGCTTCGGCGGAATTTGCCAACATGTCCCCGGACCCGACCCGTTTGCGTGCGACCAGTTCAAGTGCCTTACGGGCGGCGTCCGCATCCCAGGCATCCACCCGCCCCAGTACATGGCTGGCATCCGACGGCGTCATGCCCGAGATCTGAATGATCCCGCGGTCCACCAACCGGGTCAATGCACCGCTCTCCATTCGGGACCGAAGCAAGGAACCAATCGGCAGAACCTGATCTCCCAACCGGTCTAGCAGGGCTTCTTCGCGTACATCTATACCGTCGTCATGTATTCCCGGCACGCGACGGGCAAAGCGCGTATCGTGCTCACCCACCGTCGTGGCCCGCAATTGCTCATCCAGAATGGCATGAACGATCTCGGGCGCTTCCGAAGCGATCAAGGATACCGGAAGAACGCGGCGCGGCCCCAGAAACACACCGCCCTGCAATCCCTCGGTCACGACATGCACCTGACTGTCACCTCCAAGGCCATGGGTGCGCATCGCAACTGCCTCGACCATGGTGCGGAACCCGCCTACTTGTGCCCCGGCCGAGTCGATCGCGGGCTTGCCGTCACGGATCAACGCCACGTCAGTTGTCGTACCGCCAATATCCGACACCAACGCATTCTCTGCGCCGGTCAACCAGCGCGCGCCGACAATTGACGCGGCAGGTCCGCTCAGGATCGTTTCAATAGGGCGTTCACGCGCCTGTTCAGCACTCATCAACGCCCCATCACCGCGCACAACCATCATCGGCGCCATAATCCCCAACTCGCGCAGCCGGTCCTGCGCCCGCCCGATCAAACGGTCGATCATCCCGATCAGCCGTGCATTCAACACGGCCGTCACGGCGCGTTTCGGCCCGTTCAGCTTTGCCGACAAGTGATGCGAACATGTGACCGGAGCCCCGGTTCTTTCCGAAACGATCCGTGCGGCTTCCAACTCGTGCGCGGGATTTCGTGTGGCAAACTGAGCGGCTATGGCAAAGCCTGAAATGCCCTTATGAGAGCCTAAAAATTGCTCCAGCGCGGCAATATCCAATGGCGCAGCTTCGCTGCCAGAATGGGAATGCCCACCAGACATAACCAGGGCCGGGTCCCCTTTTAACGCGTCCTTCAAACCGTGCTTTTCAAGGTCGCTGTCTTTGAATCCGATGTAGATCAACGCAACGCGCCCGCCCTGCCCTTCTACCAAGGCATTAGTCGCCAATGTTGTGGACAAAGACGCCATTGAAATCTGATCCGGCGCAACTTTTGCCTGCTCCAGAACGGCAGAAATCGCCTTGCCCACACCAATTGCCAAATCCGCGCGTGTGGTCAGGGACTTGGCCGAGGCTATCACCTCTTTTTCATCCCGGACCAGTACCGCATCGGTATAGGTTCCACCCGTATCCACCCCCAAAGCCAGCGCCATCGGGTTCTCCTTACTGTTCGCTGCAGATTGGTGTAGCGATTGGGGCCGACACGTCCAGCCTGTTTGCGGCAATTATGAAAGTTGTTCCACCGCCCAGCGCGCTGCGTCGGCTACGGTTTCATCCGGGTCATCTGTCAAACTCTGGGCCGCAGCCCTCAAATTCGGGTGCCCCGAGTTTCCAATGGCGTAAAGCACGTTGCGCACAAACCGGTCGCGCCCAATCCGTTTGATGGGTGAGCCAGAGAACTTCGCTCGGAAAGAAGTATCATCAAGCGCCACCAGCTCTTCCAGCGCAGGCGCTGCCAGATCTTCGCGCGCGGCATAGCGTATGTCACTTGCGGCAACCGCAAACTTGTTCCACGGGCAAGCCGCCAGGCAATCGTCACAGCCGTAGATACGATTGCCCAGCTTTCCGCGAAGTTCAGGCTCCACAGGGCCTTTTTGCTCGATGGTCAGATAGGAAATGCACCGTCGTGCATCCAATTGATACGGGCCCGGAAAGGCGTCCGTGGGACAGCTGTCCAAACAGGCCCGACAAGACCCGCAGCGATCAATCTCAGCAGAATCTGCGGGTATATCCAAAGTTGAAAAAACAGACCCTATAAAGGCCCAATTACCCCACTCCCGGCTGACAAGATTTGTGTGTTTCCCCTGCCAGCCCAACCCGGCAGCCTGCCCCAAGGCTTTCTCTGGCACGGGTGCAGTGTCAACAAACACCTTAACCTCGCCGCCCGCCACGGCAATCAGCCACCGCGCCAGGCGCTTCAGTCGCTTTTTGACCAGATCATGATAGTCTTTGTTCTGCGCATAGACAGAAATCGCCCCGTGGCCGTGTTGCTTCAAGACGTCTGTCGGATCATGTTCCGGCGTGTAACTCTCTGCCAGCATGATCACTGATCGCGCCTCGGGCCAAAGGGCCGCAGGATCACCGCGCCAATGCGTCCGCTCCGCCATCCACCCCATCTGACCATGATACCCGGCGTCCAGGAATGCCGCCAGACGCTCGGGAACCTTTGGAACATCCCACGGGCGGCAGACACGGCACGCAACAAACCCCTCTTCAAGGGCCTGCTGTACCAGCTTTTCCTTCAAATCCGATCCGCTCTTCATCTGGCCAAAATATCCTCGGGGGGAATCGCGCATCTGCGCGATGGGGGGCAGACAGCCCCCCCTGGCGCACTCTATCAGAAATCCAGATCAGCGTAATGGGGCGGCGGCCGGAAACCCGGCACCTGATCAGCCAGAATAGAGCGAAACGCAGGGCGCGATTTGATTTTCGCATACCAGTCCTTGACCACCTGACTTCGGTTCCAATCCACGTCCGAGATATAGTCCAGCGAAGACAGGTGCGCCGCCGCCGCGAAATCAGCCAGTGTCATCTGGTCACCGGCCAACCACCGGCGGTGATCCAGCAGCCATGCCATATAATCCAGATGGTACTTGATCGCTTTGGCACCCTGTTTGACATTCTTGCTGTCCGGATAGCCCTGACCCGTCACTTTTTTGTTTACCCGTTCGTACAGCAGCTTCGACGTCACCTCTTGGTGGAATTTGTCGTCAAACCAGCCGACAAGGCGCCGCACTTCGTATCGGGCTTCGGGGCTTTTTAGCATTAATGGCGGTTCGGGACGGGTTTCCTCGATATATTCGCAGATCGCCGCGCTTTCCGACATCATTTGCCCGTCCAGACGCAATACTGGTACTTTGCCCGCAGGGTTTCGGCGCAAAAAGTCGGGGTCTTGCTCCCAGTATCGCTCTTCGACAAGCTCAACCTCGATCTTCTTTTCCGCCAGGGACAGCCGAACCTTGCGGCAATACGGAGAGAGGGGAACATGAAACAGACGCGCCATGGGCTTCCAATCGAACCAGTGAGTACCCGACAGATTTAGCCTTTGCAGGCGATGGGTTTCAATCCTCGAAACAATCTGCGCGACCATCTGCGCGGATGGTGGCCGCCCCATCCAGAATAGATGCCGCCCGCCTGCGCGTTCGCGCCGTCGGGTCAGTGACCGATCTGTTGCGCGGTGACGGCAGAATGGCGGCAATCCGCGCCGCCTGAACCGAGGTAAGTTTTGAAGCACTGGTGTTGAAATACCTTTGCGCGGCAGCCTCGACCCCAAAAACGCCATTCCCGGTTTCAGCAACATTCAGATAGACCTCAAGGATGCGCTGCTTGCTCCAGAAAATTTCGACCACAGGAGTGATCGAAGTTTCCAGCGCCTTGCGTATCCAACTGCGCCCTTGCCAAAGAAATACGTTCTTTACCACTTGCTGTGTAATGGTCGAGGCGCCGCGATTTCCGCCGTCCTCAAGCGCATCGCGAATGGCCTCTACGTCAAATCCCCAGTGCAGGCAGAAATTTGCATCCTCTGCTGCCACGACCGAACGCGCCATGATCGGGGCCATTTCCTCGATCGGCACCCATTCGCGCTCAACCTTTCCCAATCGGCGCCATTCCGACCAGATCGTATGTGTTACAGGTGGGTTCACAACCGAATACAACAGGATTATCGCAAGCAAAGCTCCGGCAGTTGCCGCAACCACACGAGTCAGCCAACGGCGAATCTGGCGCACCGTTGGTGATTTCCTATTGGATGCCTTGTTTTTCTTACCGCTTGATTTGCGGGCTGCTTTCTTCGCCATACCTCAGCTATACGACGCGCGGTCCGGGTTTGAAACGGCCTAAATCGCGAAGGCACGCGCTTCGCGCGGGTGAACAACCGGGCGTGCGGTTTCCACCGACATCGGATCATGACCTGCCAACTCAGGGAACAAGTGCAAGACCTCGCTCTGCGTTTCACGGTCCGAGGCCGACAACGCATGCCCCGGATAGTAGCTTTCGCTTTTGCCACCATTGGCAATGACGATCTCGTGCTGCTTGAACAAAAGGTGGAAATACTCCACCTCGCCACCTTCCACCCGGGTCACCGATTTTCCATTGACCAGAGCATGTGCGGGAATCAGCGCTTCAGCGTGCCCGGACAGGTACGAGGCCCGCCAGTCTTCAACCAGCATCCGATGCTGAGGCGAAACAAGCAGCGGACGATCCAGGTCGAACACCCCGGCCTCAAACCGGATTGGGGCCAGCTTTCCTTCGGCCGCCACCACTGTACACCCAACCCAGATCAAAGGCTGGGGGCCATGATCCACTGTGGTGACCAGATCACCGACTTCAAGATCTTCTACCGCGCGTTCCCCATCCGGGGTCATTATCATGGTGCCCGGCGTGAAACAGGGTGGACCCAGATTGCCGACATTCAGTGGCCCCTGTGTGTTGACGAAGGTGGCTGAAACAAATGTTCCCGGCTGCAGGACCTGACCGTCTGTCGGTGTGAATACCCGAGATCCGTCAGCCAGATAAAACGTGGTGCCTGTATAGGTTACGTTCCCGACGCCCGCCACGTTGATGGTAACAGTGTCCCCTGGCCAGGAATTCGTGACGTCCTGACCGTTGACGGTGTCACCACTTGGCGCATCGATTTCGTTGTCATCATCAGCATCGACTAAAGTGAAACTGCTAACAGCGACTGCCGTTCCCGCAGGCGGCGGGTTTGCTGGATCGAAAGTATAAAACTGATCCTGATACGGTGTTGGCATCCGGTTGCCCCTGTCTGCTTATCATCTGGTGCCTAGTTCGGCCCATGATTGTCGCCTGAGTGTGAAGAAAGATTGGCGATTTTCGGATAAACGGGCAAGACCTGCACTGAAACGTCGTTAACATACGAACCCCGCGTGGTGCAAATGACACGCGGGGCCTTGAGAGGCAAAAGGCTTCGGCTTACTCCGCCGGAACTGCTTTGGCTTCAACACTCAGCGGGTGGCTGAGTTTGTTCAGCATCTCCTTTGGGCAAACCTGCAGGAAGTTGCCTTTTTCCACATCCCAGTGCTGAAGAATATCAGCAGCCTTGCGGCTTTGCGATTCAGCAGCATGGCGCATGATGAGCGTTTTCAATTGCTCTTCCCAGTGGTCCACAGTGACCGGGCAAGTGACCAGCGTTTCCCTGTTCATCAGCGCCTCGGCCTTGCCTTCGGGATCATACAGATAGGCCATTCCGCCTGTCATGCCTGCACCAAAGTTGGCTCCGATCGCTCCAAGGATAACGGCGACACCGCCGGTCATGTATTCACACCCGTTGGAACCGCACCCCTCGACAACAACCTTGGCGCCAGAGTTCCGGACCGCGAACCGTTCACCGGCGCGACCGGCCGCGAACAGGTACCCGTCGGTGGCCCCATAAAGAACCGTATTGCCAATGATCGTATTGTCATCTGCTTTCAGCGGGCTGACCTGTGGTGGGCGTACGACGATCATGCCGCCGGACAGGCCCTTACCAACATAGTCATTGGCATCGCCCGACACTTCCAGCTTCAGACCCGGGGCCGCAAAAGCTCCCAGAGATTGCCCGGCCGAGCCCTGCAGCTTCACATGCAGATGGTCGTCCTGAAAGGTGTTCCGCATCCCGAAATTCTGCACAATATGACTGGACACACGGGTTCCAACGGTCCGGTGTGTGTTCTGCACCGCATAAGACAGCTGCATCTTTTCACCATCCTTCAGGAACCGGGCAGCATCGCGAACGATTTCGGCGTCCAGCGTATCCGGCACCGCGTTGCGCTCTTTGTCGCGGTTGTAGACGATGTTATGTGCCCCATCGACAGTGATCAGCAGCGGGTTCAGATCGAGATCATCCAGATGAGCGGAGCCACGGCTGACCTGAGCCAGCAGATCGGCCCGACCGATGATTTCATCAATCGAACGCGCGCCGAGGCTGGCCAGCAGCTCGCGCACTTCCTGCGCGTAGAAGGTGATCAGATTGACGACCTTATCCGCATTGCCGGTGAATTTGGCGCGCAGGGATTCATCCTGCGTACACACGCCCACCGGGCAAGTGTTCGACTGACACTGACGCACCATGATACAGCCCATTGCAATCAGTGCGGCGGTACCGATGCCGTATTCCTCGGCTCCCATCATCGCGGCCATGACAATGTCTCGCCCGGTGCGCAGGCCACCATCGGTCCGCAGGGTGACGCGATCCCGCAGGTTGTTCATTGCCAGAACCTGATGCGCCTCGGTCAGACCCATCTCCCACGGCAGGCCGGCATACTTGATCGAGGTCGCAGGCGACGCGCCTGTACCGCCATTGTGACCCGAAATAAGGATAATATCCGCTTTCGCCTTGGCCACACCGGCAGCAATCGTGCCGACGCCCGAGGACGCAACCAGCTTGACCGTCACCTTGCAGCGCGGGTTGATCTGCTTCAGGTCGTAGATCAGCTGCGCCAGATCCTCGATCGAATAGATATCGTGGTGCGGCGGCGGTGAGATCAGCGTCACGCCCTTGGTCGAATGGCGCAGGCGCGCGATCAGGTCCGTGACCTTCATACCCGGCAACTGACCACCTTCGCCGGGTTTTGCACCCTGAGCGACCTTGATCTCAAGCTCCTCACACTGGTTGAGGTATTCCGCAGTCACGCCAAACCGGCCTGAAGCCACCTGTTTAATCTTGGCCGAAGGGTTGTCGCCATTGGGCTCAGGCACGAAATGAGCCGGATCTTCGCCACCTTCGCCACTGTCGGATTTAGCGCCGATCCGGTTCATCGCCACGTTCAGTGTCTTATGCGCTTCGGGCGACAATGCGCCCAGCGACATACCTGGTGTGACAAAGCGTTTGCGGATCGAGGTGATCGATTCCACCTCTTCGATCGGCACCGGCTTGCCCAGTGGTTTGAAATCCATCAGATCGCGCAGATGAATTGGCGGGTTCGACTGCATCTTGGCCGAATACTGCTTCCACAACTCATACGAGGCCTTGTTGCAGGCCATCTGCATCATGTGCATCGAGGTCGCTTCCCACGCGTGGGTCTCGCCCGATTTCCGCGCCTTGTAGAAACCACCGATGGGCAGCACATCCAGACCGCTGCTCCAGCCCTTGGCATGGATTTCCTCGGCCTTGGCCTGAATACCTTTGATGCCTATGCCCGAGATACGGCTGGTCATACCGGGGAAATACTCGGCCACCATGGCACGGCTGAGGCCAACGGCCTCAAAGTTCAGACCACCGCGATAAGACGAAATGACCGAGATGCCCATCTTGGCCATGATCTTCAGCAAGCCCTGATCGATCGCCTCGCGATAGCGCGCGACGTTCTCTGTCAGGGTTCCGTCCAGCAAACCGCGGTCGATACGGTCAGCCAAAGAATCCTCGGCCAGATAGGCGTTCACCACAGTCGCGCCACAGCCGATCAGAACGGCAAAGTAATGCGGGTCCACACATTCAGCCGAACGGACGTTCAATGAACAGAAGGTCCGCAAACCCTGACGCGTCAAATGGGAATGCACAGCGCTGGTCGCGAGGATCATTGGTATCGCAATCCGATCCTCGCCCGACCGCATATCAGACAAGACGATATGCCCGGCACCGGATCGCACCGCCTCTTCGGATTCGGCTCTGATACGGGTCAAAGCCGCGCTTAATGCGCCTTGACCAGCCTCGAAGGTACAGTCGATTTCCGCCAGCGGCGCATCAAAGTTCTCAACCAGTTTGTCCCATTGCGCGTTACCGACAAAGGGGCTTTCCAGAACCACAATCTCGGTCTGGCTGCTGTCTTCATCCAACACGTTCTTGAGGTTGGCAAACCGGGTTTTCAGCGACATCACGCGGTATTCACGCAGGCTGTCGATCGGCGGGTTGGTCACCTGGCTGAAGTTCTGACGGAAGAAATGGCTGAGCGGGCGGTATTGTTTTGACAAAACAGCCGAGGGCGTATCATCACCCATCGATGCCAAGGCTTCCTTGCCGTCTTCCGCCATCGGAGCAAGGATTTGTTCCAGCTCTTCCACCGAGTATCCCGCAGCAATCTGGCGCTTGCGCAACTCGCCACCCGCAAAGATCGGCGCTTCGGCCACACCCGCAAGCGTTTCGTCCAGATCGTTTATCTTGCCAACCCATTCGCCAAATGGCAGCGCGCGGGCCAGTTTGTTCTTGATTTGGGTATCGCGGTACAGCTTGCCCTTTTTCATATCGACCGCCAGCATCTGACCCGGCCCCAACGCGCCTTTTTCGGTCACTGTGGCTTCGTTGATCGGCACCATTCCGGCCTCGGATCCTGCGATGACAAGGCCATCGCCAGTCACAACGTACCGCATGGGGCGCAGTCCGTTCCGGTCCAGGCCGGCGCAAACCCAGCGTCCATCGGTCATCGCCAGCGCGGCCGGGCCATCCCATGGCTCCATCACCGAGTTGCAGTAGGAATACATGTCGCGCCACGCTTGCGGCAGCTCGACCGCCTGCTTGGACCAGCTTTCCGGAACCAACATGGTTTTCGCCATCGGGGCCGACCGCCCTGCGCGCACCAGCACCTCGAAAACCGAGTCTAATGCAGCAGAATCTGACGAACCACCCGCGATGATCGGCTTGATATCTTCGGCATAGTCACCAAAAGTGCCGCTGGCCATCCGGATTTCATGGCTTTTCATCCAGTTGATGTTGCCCTTGAGGGTGTTGATCTCGCCGTTGTGGGCCAGCATGCGGAACGGCTGCGCCAGCCACCATTGCGGAAACGTGTTGGTCGAGTAACGCTGGTGGTAAATCGCGAATGCCGATTCAAAGCGTTCGTCCATCAGATCGGGATAGAATACAGCGACCTGTTCGGCCAGCATCATACCCTTGTAGATGATCGACCGGCAGGACAGCGACGCAAGATAAAGGCCCGATATACCCGACACCAAAGCCGCTTTTTCGATGCGGCGGCGGATGACATAGAGCTCGCGCTCGAAAGTTTCTTCGTCCACACCCTTGGAGTTCGAGATCAGGATCTGCTCAATCTCGGGTCGGGTTGCATTGGCCTTTTCCCCAAGGCAAGTCACATCGACCGGCACGTGTCGCCAGCCATAGATGTAATACCCCATACGCAGAACTTCGCTTTCGACGATGGTCCGGCACCGCTCCTGCGCGCCGAAATCGGTGCGGGGCAGGAAAACCTGACCAACAGCAATCAGCTCATTCAGCTTGGGTTCGTGACCGGTGCGGCGGACCTGATCATAGAAGAAGGGAACCGGAATCTGCACATGGATGCCCGCGCCATCGCCGGTCTTGCCATCCGCGTCAACGGCCCCGCGGTGCCAGATCGCTTTCAGCGCGTCGATTCCGGCATCCACCACCTTGCGCGACCTTTTGCCATCCACGGACACAACAAGGCCCACACCGCACGAAGAATGCTCTTCCGCCTCGGAATAGAGACCATTTTCGGCCATCCACTTGCGTTTTGCTTCTTCTGCCCGCACCCAATCGGCATCATATTTGGTCATTGGCTGTCTCCTTCGTCAGAGGAGGAATACATGGCTTCGACCTCGGTTTTGGTCAATTGCCGACGTTCACCTGCGAACGCGTATCCCTCGGGCTTTTTGTCGATATAAAGTTCAAGTTTCAGCGGGTTACCTGTTGCGTTTTCGAACAGGCCAGCCGCCATTTGTGTCTGACCGTGCATCTCACCCGGCAGCGTGATCCGATACCAAAGCGAGGATCCGCATTCACCGCAAAAGGCACGTTCTGCCCAGTCGGACGAAGTAAATGTCTTGACCGGACCCAGCGCGGCATAGCCCTCTTTCGCCTGAAACGTCACCAGCATCGAGCTCGTCCACCGACGGCATTGGTCACAGTGACACGCCCCCAGCGCATCCCGCGCTGGTGTAGCTGTTACTGTGACCGCACCACACATGCATTGGCCTTGAAGTTCCGACATTTCGAACCCTCCTGAAAGCTGGGGTTATTCCGCCGCGAAGGCTGCCCTGGCGTTGAACCGGTCGATGATCGCGTCGGCGCAGTCGCGCCCGTCACGGATCGCCCATACGACCAGTGAGGCACCGCGCACAATGTCCCCGATCGCGTACACACCTTCCATTTCGGTTTCCCCGGTCTGGAATGCTGCCCTGACCGTTCCCCATCGGGTGACGGGCAGGTTGGGCTGCCCGAAAAGGGTGGGCAGGTCTTCGGGTTCAAAACCCAGCGCCTTGATCACCAGATCGGCGTCCTCGACATAGTCCGCGCCTTCGATCACTTCGGGGGCCTGGCGACCAGATGCATCGGGTTGCCCCAGACGCATCTTCTGCACGATCACGCCGGAAACCTTGTCGTCACCTGTGAATCCCTTGGGCGCACTGAGCCATTCGAATACCACGCCTTCTTCCTCGGCGTTCTGTGTTTCGCGCTGCGAACCCGGCATGTTTGCCCGGTCACGACGGTACAGGCATTTGACTGACGTCGCGCCCTGACGGATCGACGTGCGTACACAATCCATCGCGGTGTCACCACCACCGATCACGACAACCTTTTTGCCCTCGGCATTCAGCCGTCCGTTGTCGAAATCCTCAACAGCGTCACCAAAGCTTTTACGGTTTGATGCGGTCAGGAAATCGATTGCCTTCTCGATCCCGGCAAGACCACTGCCCGGCATGGACAGATCCCGCGACTTGTAAACGCCCGTTGCGATGATGATGGCGTCATGCCTGGCGTGAATTTCCGCGAATTTGGCGGCGTCCACGTCGCAGTTCAATACAAACTCGACTCCGCCGTCCGCCAACAGGTCATTGCGCCGCTGGACGACCTCTTTTTCCAGTTTGAAGCCCGGGATGCCATACATCAGCAGCCCACCCGCACGGTCGTAGCGGTCATAGACCGTGACCTGAATACCGGCCCGACGCAGCATGTCTGCCGCAGCAAGACCACCCGGCCCGCCACCGATGATGCCGACGCTTTCACGGCGCTCTGCCGAAGGGACCACTGGCTTGACCCAGCCTTTGTCCCACGCCGTATCGGTAATGTACTTTTCTATCGTGCCGATGGTGACCGTTCCGTGGCCGGATTGTTCGATCACGCAATTTCCTTCGCACAAACGGTCCTGCGGGCAGATGCGGCCGCAAATCTCTGGGAAGGTGTTTGTCGCCTGGCTGGTTTCGTAAGCCTCTTCCAGCCGTCCGGTTGCAGTCAGCCGCAACCAGTCGGGAATGTTGTTATGCAGCGGGCAGTGCGATTGGCAGTATGGCACACCGCATTGACTGCACCGGCTGGCCTGCTCTGCTGCTTTCTCGGCGGCGAATTCGGCATAGATCTCGTTAAAGTCTTCTCTGCGGTCATTGGCGGCACGCTTTTCCGGCATGACACGGTCGATCTGCACAAATTTCAGCATCGGTTGCTTGGCCACGGGTCAGCCTCCATGAATTGGCTTGGTTCGATTTCTTTATGCGATGCACAAACGGATGAAAAGTCATATATACTGACCTTTTTGGAAAATTTTTCGCGCCCCCGCCCAAAACTGGCGAATCCAGAAGGAATTTTAGGTACGAATCGGACCTATATGAAGACTTTCCTTTTCCACTGCACCCTTATAGCCATACACCACATAAAAAAACGAGGCGGCAGCACGGCAGGCAGATGAGTCTTTTCCACCTGATTCTCGTGGCAATCATTCAGGGAATAACTGAGTTCTTGCCCATTTCGTCTTCGGGTCACCTGATCTTGCTGCCGAATCTGTCGGGCCTTCAGGATCAGGGCCAGGCCATAGACATAGCCGTGCACGTCGGAACCCTTGGTGCGGTCGTTCTGTATTTCTGGACGGATGTGAAGCAGGCGCTTGCCGGGGTGCCGCGCGCCCTGACCGGCCGGACAGATACGCCGCAGGCCCGTTTGGCTCTTGGTCTGATCATTGCGACACTTCCAACCGTGATTGCAGGTCTGATCCTGCATCTGACCGGGTTAAGCGAGGCCATGCGTTCGATCACTGTAATCGGGTGGACAATGCTGGGCTTTGGCCTGCTGCTTTATTGGATCGACCAGAAAGGTCCCCAGACGAAAGAGGCGAACGACTGGGGTATTCGCGATGCTTTCGTCATGGGACTGTGGCAGGTTCTTGCGCTGATCCCCGGAACATCGCGGTCCGGGATCACCATTACAGGGGCCCGTCAACTGGGTTATACCCGAGCAGACGGCGCTCGGATTGCCATGCTGATGTCAATCCCAACAATTCTGGCCTCTGGCACATTGCTGGCACTGGATGTGATACGCGACGCTGATGCGCAACTGGCCCGGGATGGGGCCATTGCCGCGACATTTGCTTTTGTCTCGGCACTTCTGGCGCTTAGCCTTATGATGCGACTGCTGCGCAGTGTCAGCTTTACGCCCTATGTAATTTACCGCGTCATACTGGGCGCGGCCTTGCTGTACATGGCCTACAGCTGATCAGATACGCAGGTTTTTCGCCGAGTTCTGAATGTCGTCATACTGCCCCGACGGGCGGAATTTCCAAAGATATTCCGGCAGCACTGATTCCAGAGTGGTCGGCGCAATGCCAAGATTCACAAAGGACTTGGCCCTTTCAGATACCACATTGTCATGGCGCAGATTCCTGACCTGATCGCGGGTCAGAATGTTGTTCGGGAACAGTTGGAAGCTGACGAATTTCGCAATATCCAGCACGCCCGCCATAATCCGGGCAGCAAAGAACGGCAGACCGACAATGATGCGCCGACGGTGGATCACTTCAAGCATCTGCTGCATCAGGGCGCGGAAGGTTTTCACCTCCGGCCCGCCAAGCTCGTACACGCCCGGCTCAGCCTGCCCCAGAATGCCTTTGACCGCTGCCTGGGCCACGTCATCCACGTAAACGGGCTGGAATTTGGTCTCGGCACCAACCACCGGCAGAAACGGACCCATGCGGGTCATCCCGGCGAAACGGTTGAAGAACTGATCCTCGGTTCCGAAGATAACCGAGGGGCGCAGGATCATGGCATTGGGCATATGCTTCAAAACACCTGCTTCGCCTTGCGCTTTGCTTTGAGAGTACTCGCTGGCTGAACCTACATCTGCACCAATCGCCGAGATGTGAACCATCCGTTCGATACCCTGCTCGGCTGCAAGCCGCGCGATACGTTCGGCTCCTTCGGCCTGAACGGCATCAAACGCGTTCTTGCCCAGTTCGTTCAGCACGCCCACACAGTTCACCACGACATCGGCGCTCTGCATCGCCAGCGCGACCGAGGCGTCATCGCGGATATTGCACAGCACAGGCTCAACCTGTCCGACGGCGCCGTAGGGTTTCACGAACATGGCTTCGTTCGGGCGTCGTACAGCCACCCGCACACGCCACCCCTCACTTGCCATGCGCCGCGCGATGTAGCGGCCGACAAATCCCGATCCGCCATAAATCGTCACCAGTTTCGACATGAGAGGGCTCCTGCTGAGAAATTGCGCCCTAGAACTAACGCCCGCAGGCCAGCCAAACAAGGCACTAATTCGCCGCGCCGGTCATGAAATATTCAGGCCAAAATCTCAGTTCGAAAACCGAATTCAAAAAACTTTCAAAATTCATTCAGAATCCGGTTGACGCCCCCCGCCAGTCAGCTTAAACGCCGCTCCACGACACCTGCCCAGGTGGCGGAATTGGTAGACGCGCTAGCTTCAGGTGCTAGTGTCCGTATGGACGTGGAGGTTCGAGTCCTCTCCTGGGCACCAAAACTCCCAAACAAAATTGTCCGTTTAAAAGGTACTTAGTACTCGTATCGGAAACGAACTCCATTCAGCCGTCTTTCCAGCGCTCTACCCATGAAGATCGGTGCAACAAAATACGGATAACGCAGCGCCGGAATTACGCGCGCTTTTCACCGATCGAGGCCACGCCCAGAACATCCAAAACCCTGGCTTCGATCTGCTCGGCATTCATACCTGCAACGGCATACATATCTGCAGGGCTGGCCTGATCGATGAAAATATCAGGCAAGACCATCGAGCGGTATTTCAGACCCCGGTCAAAAACACCTTCATCCGCCAGAAGCTGTGCCACATGGCTGCCAAACCCGCCAACAGCGCCTTCTTCGATGGTGATCAACGCCTCATGATCCGCAGCCAGGTCCAGGATCAGGTCGCGATCCAGCGGCTTGGCAAAGCGGGCGTCGGCTATGGTTGGGTTAATGCCTTTGGCGGTCAGAGACTCGGCTGCTTTCTGAACTTCAGCCAGCCGCGTGCCAAAAGACAAAAGTGCGACGCGCGCGCCTTTTCGGATCATGCGGCCTTTGCCGATCTCCAGTACCTCACCGCGTTCGGGCAGGTCCACTCCGACACCTTCGCCGCGCGGATAGCGGAAGGCAATCGGCCCTTCATCATGCGCGACAGCGGTTACCACCATGTGCATCAATTCCGCCTCATCCGCAGCGGCCATGACGACCATGCCCGGCAGATTGGCCAAATAGGCAATATCGAAAGACCCGGCATGGGTGGCACCGTCAGCCCCCACCAAACCTGCGCGATCAATGGCAAACCGAACAGGCAAGCGCTGGATTGCAACGTCATGTACAACCTGATCGTACCCCCGCTGCAGAAAGGTCGAATACATCGCGCAGAATGGCTTCATCCCGCCTGCGGCCAGCGCGGCGGAAAAGGTCACGCCATGCTGCTCGGCAATCGCCACATCGAAACAGCGTGACGGGTACCGTTCGGCAAACAGGCCCAACCCGGTGCCATCTGGCATCGCGGCAGTCACCGCAACGATCTTGTCATCGCGCGCGGCCGCATCCACGAGAGCCTTGCCAAAGACAGACGTGTAAGAAGGCGCGTTTGAAGGGGCCTTTTTCTGCTCGCCCGTAACCACATCGAATTTAGCAGTAGCGTGGCCTTTGTCGCGGGCCTGTTCGGCTGGTGCGTACCCTTTGCCCTTCTTGGTCAAGACGTGGATCAGGATCGGCCCGGTTGCCCGTGCCTTGACGGTGCGCAAAACCGGCAGCAGCTGATCCAGATCATGCCCATCAATAGGCCCGAGATAGGAAAACCCGAGCTCTTCAAACAGCGTTCCGCCCACGGCCATACCCTTGAGCATTTCCTTGGCGCGCTTGGCCCCTTCGCGGAACGGTTCGGGCAACAGTGAAACGGCGCCCTTGGCGGCGGCTTTCAGATCGTGGAATGGCGCCTCGGCGTAGATTCGGGACAGATAGCTGGACAAGGCACCAACCGGGGGGGCGATGCTCATTTCATTGTCATTCAGAATGACGATCAGGCGTTTCTTCAGGTGACCTGCGTTATTCATCGCCTCAAAGGCCATGCCTGCGGACATTGATCCATCACCGATCACAGCAATCGCGTCACCCAGCCCTTCCGGGGTTACACCACCCAGATCACGTGCAACTGCAAAACCCAGTGCGGCACTGATCGACGTGCTGGAATGCGCGGCGCCAAACGGGTCATAGGGGCTTTCGCTGCGCTTGGTGAAACCACTCAGGCCGTCTTTCATGCGCAACGTGCGAATGCGGTCGCGCCGTTCCGTCAGGATTTTATGCGGATAGCACTGATGGCCCACATCCCAAATGATCTTGTCGCGCGGCGTGTCGAAAACAGCGTGCAGCGCGGTTGTTAGTTCCACAACGCCCAGTCCCGCACCCAGATGGCCCCCGGTTACAGAAACCGCCGAAATCGTCTCGGCCCGCAATTCCTGCGCAACCTGATGCAGTTGCGCGTCCGAGAACCGCTTGAGATCGGCGGGGCGGTTCACAAGGTCCAGCAGGGGCGTTTTGGGGCGGTCAGACATTTGGCGCGTTCCTGGCTTAGCTGTCCCGGGCAATAACGAAGCGAGCGGCTTCCTTCAAGGTTTCTGCCGTCGGGCCATACCCGTCCAGTGCGGCACAGGCCTGATCAACAAGTTCACTGGCGCGGGTTCTGGCAGCATCCAAACCCAGAAGAGATACGAAAGTGGCCTTTCCCGCATCCGCATCCTTCTGAAGACGTTTGCCTGCCTTTGTCGCATCGCCTTCAACATCAAGGATGTCGTCTGCAATCTGAAAAGCAAGACCAAGGGCCCGGGCATAATGGCGCAAGGGCTCTGGATCCGCTTTTCCCAGACGCGCGCCAGTGCAGGCGGACCATTCGATCAAAGCGCCCGTTTTGCCGCCCTGAAGCCGTGTTATCGCATTCAGCGTCAGAGGTTCAGAAGCGGTTTCCGCCGCGATATCAAGCGCCTGCCCCAAAACCATACCTTGCGCACCGCTTGCCCTGGCCAGTGTCAGCGCCAAATCCGCGCGAACTTCTGCATCTCCAACCTCGGGCCGGGAGCACAGCTCAAAGGCCAGCGTCTGCAGCGCGTCTCCGGCAAGTACAGCCGTGCCTTCATCCCATTTCACATGAACCGTGGGACGTCCGCGCCGCAGATCGTCGTCATCCATGCAGGGCAGATCGTCGTGAACCAGCGAATAGGCGTGCAGGGCCTCGATCGCAGTCGCGGGCCAGATCGCGCGGGACTCGTTGATTTGGTGCAGGCGCGCACTTTCCAGAACCAGAAACCCGCGCAGCCGTTTACCGCCCCGGGTGGCATAGGCCATTGCCCGCGTCACATCCAGATCGTCCAGCGCACCCAAAATCAGGTCAAAATGATCCTGAAGGCGCGCCGCGTCCTGCGCCAGTCTTTCCTGAAACATTTACTGACCTTCGACAGGTGTTGTCCCGGTCGGTTGGCCATTCGCGTCCAGAGTGATCGCGGCCACTTTTTCCTCGGCCCGCTTCAATTCGTCTTCGCAACGCTTTTTCAAAGCGGCCCCGCGTTCATACAACGCAATCGACTGATCCAGCGCCACGTCGCCACGCTCAAGCTGGCCAACCACGGCCTCAAGCTCTTTCATGGCCTGCTCGAATGTCATCTGCTCAACTGGGGTATCGGTCATCGTGCTGCCTTCATCAGTTCTTCCACATGGGCGCGTGTCGCCTCGGCCAGTGCGTTCAGATCATACCCGCCTTCCAGAGTCGAGACGATACGGCCCTGACACACCTCATCGGCAATCCCGCACAGCTCTGCCGTGATCCAGGCGAAATCGCCGGTCGACCAGTTCAGGTTGGCCAGCGGATCGTCCTGATGCGCATCGAACCCGGCTGATATGATGACCAGTTCCGGCCGGAACGCCCGCAGGCGCGGAAAGGCCTGCGTTTCATAGGCGGAACGCATCTCAGCCCCGCCGGTACCCGGGGCCAGCGGGATGTTCAGAACGTTATCGTAAGCGCCTGTCTCGTCCGGGCGGCCGGATCCGGGCCATAAAGGCATCTGCTGGCTTGTGATCACAAGGGCCCGATCTTCATCCCACAGCAGGTCCTGCGTGCCGTTGCCATGATGAACGTCGAAATCGACCACTGCGACCCGCTTTAGCCCGTGGTAATCCAGTGCGTGTTTCGCAGCAAGCGCAGCGTTGCCAAACAGGCAGAACCCCATGGCTTTCTCGGCCTCGGCATGGTGCCCCGGTGGGCGAATGGCACAAAAGGCGTTCGACGCTTCACCGCCCAAAACCAGATCAACGGCCTGCACCGCCGCACCCGCCGCGCGATAGGCCGCATCAAGTGAACCCGGTGACATGAAGGTGTCCCCGTCAATTTGCGCAAACCCGTCAGAAGGGCGCGACGATCTGATGTCGCGGATATGGTTTTCGGGATGAACACGCAGCAAATCATCGTCTGCCGCCAGCGGAGCGGTCACGCGCTTAAGATCCAGCCCTTCCAGCGCGTGCAGGATATGCTCCAGCCGCGCCACCTGTTCCGGATGACCCTGTGGTGTGACATGTCCAAGGCAATCTGCATGTGTCAAAAGGGCGGTTTTCATCGGGATCCCATCTTCATCTGGCTAAAAATATCCTCGCCGAAGGCAAAGATCGCCGCGCAGCGGCTCATTCAATCGGGCGCCAGCATATAGCCCGCGCCCCGGACTGTCTGCAGATACCGGGGCTGTTTCGGGTCCTGTTCGATCTTCCGGCGCAGGCGGGTTATCTGCACGTCCACGGCACGTTCCTGTGCCTGACCTTTGTCCCGGCCCAGATCTTCGACCAGTTTTGCACGGCTGATCGGCTCGCCGGGTTGGGCCGAGAATATTTTCATCAACTGGCTTTCGGTCGCGGTCAGGCGGACCGGCATTTCGCCCTGCCACATCTCACCACGTTCAATGTCATACCGGATGGGGCCGAGATGCAGGATCTTCGCCGCTGTTTCTTCGGCCGGGGTTTCCGGCATTCGACGCAGGATCGCATTGATCCGCAGCAACAGCTCTTTCGGCTCGAAAGGTTTGGCGAGATAATCATCCGCCCCGGCTTCAAGCCCCGCAATCCGATGCTCGGTCTCGCCCTTGGCGGTCAGCAACAGGATCGGTGTCGTATGGGTGTCACGCAGTGATCTGGTCAGACTGACGCCATCTTCGCCCGGCATCATCACATCCATGACGATCATGTCGAAATCCAATCCCGACAGAACCCGCCGCGCATGAGCCGCATCCCGTGCCGCTGTCACAAGAAACCCGTTTCGCATCAGGAATTTCTTGAGCAGATCGCGAATGCGTTCGTCATCATCAACAATCAGCAGATGGGCATCCATTTCGCTCATGAACTCGTATCCCGCAATTTCGTATAGGCATGACGCATATCAGCATCCATCATTGCTTCAAGCACTTTGCGAAACCCGGCCACGGCCTCGGGACCGGCATCCTTGAAGGCCGCGCGCATTCTTGTTCGTTGCGCATCTGACAACGTGGCCTCCAACGTCTCGCCCTTTTCCGTCAGAAATAGGTGCCGTTCGCGTTTGTCCACGGTTCCGACCCGGCTTTCCACCAGACCATCCTCGATCAATGTCCGAAGAACCCTGTTCAGAGACTGTTTTGTCACCCCGAGGATCGCCAGCAAGTTGTTCACCGTAGTTCCCGGCGCACGGTTTATAAAATGGATCGCACGGTGATGGGCGCGGCCATAGGCCATCTCGGACAGGATACGATCAGGATCCGCGGTAAAGCCGCGATAGGCGAAGAACATGGCCTCGATCCCCTGCCGCAACTGTTCATCCGTCAAAAACAACAGGCTCTCACCCCCATATCGCGGGGCTGGGCGGATTTCGGACATATCATGCCTCATTCGTTACTCGGGTTTGACTTTATGTCAGCGTTATTGACATTCCAAGGGCAGAGCGGTATCGAATCGCAGTTTTTGCGCAACATTGTGTCCACATCGGACCTAAGTAGCGCAACAATCGGAAATTTAACCCGGTTCAGGAGGTTTCGCATGGCGGGGTATGATGATCGTGACGGTGTCATCTGGATGGATAGCAAGCTGGTGCCCTGGCGCGATGCCAATGTGCATATTCTGACCCACGCAATGCACTATGCCTCATCCGTGTTCGAGGGGGAGCGCGCTTACAACGGCAAGATCTTCAAAAGCCGCGAACATTCCGAACGTCTTATCGCCAGCGCCGAGGCGCTGGACATGCCGATGCCTTACACCGTCGATCAGATTGAAGCGGCCAAGGAAGAGACCCTGAAAGCCAGTGGCCTTCAGGATGCCTATGTCCGCGCATTGGTCTGGCGCGGGTCTGGCGAAGACATGGGTGTGGCGTCGGCCCGCAACCCGGTACGGATGGCCATCGCGGTCTGGCCCTGGGGCGCCTACTACGGCGACGCCAAGATGCAAGGCGCAAAACTGGACATCGCCGAATGGAAACGCCCCAGCCCGGAAACCATCCCGGTTCACGCCAAGGCGGCGGGCCTCTACATGATCTGCACCATTTCCAAGCACAAGGCCGAAGCCAAGGGATGCTCGGACGCGCTGTTCATGGACTGGCGCGGTTACGTGGCCGAAGCAACAGGTGCCAACGTGTTCTTCGTCAAGGGTGGAGAGGTTCACACCCCACTGGCGGATTGCTTCCTGAACGGCATCACCCGCCAGACCGTCATACAGATGCTGAAGGATAAAGGCATCACTGTGCATGAGCGGCGCATCAAGCCCGAAGAAATGGCTGATTTCGAACAGTGCTGGCTGACCGGAACCGCGGCCGAGGTCACTCCGGTCGGGCAAATCGGCGATTACACTTTCGAAGTCGGCGACCTGACCCGCGAAATCGCAGAAGATTACGAAAAGCTGGTCCGCTCGTAATAACTAGCAAAACCCCGCTTCGGCGGGGTTTTTTGTTGCAGATCGTGCAAATTGTCGTGCAAAGCGTTCCGTGATCTGGACGATCGGATCAGTTCCCGTATCTTCACCGCATGTTGGACCTTCTCAGCGATATTCTCACCCGTCTGTCCCTGCGTGGCACGTTCTACTTCCGCACTTCGTTCACACCGCCTTTTGGTATTCAGGTGCCGGAGTTCGAAAACGTCGCGCGGTTTCATTTTGTTCAACGGGGTGAGCTCAAGGTCCATGTCTCATCCACCGGGGAAACGTTGCGGCTGCGGCAGGGGGACCTGATCCTGATCCCTCACGGGGCACCACATGCGTTGTTGTGTGCCGAGGTCAGGCCACTGGATGCGCTTCCTCTGGAACAGGTTCTTGAGATTGCCGGCTACAAGGGCGATGGCGTTCTTGTCTATGGCGGTGCAGACGAGGACCGGGACACGCAACTGATCTGCGGCCATTTTTCTTTCACCGGCCCAGCAGGGCGAAAAGGCACCGGGCATATGCTGATCGACCGCCTGCCGCCCTACATCCTGATCGAGAATTATGGTGAAGAAGCCGGATCGTGGATGGAATCAACCCTGCGTATGATCGGTTCCGAAGTGTCCGGGGCCCGTATTGGCGGCGATCTGATCGCGCTGAAGCTGTCCGAAGTTCTGTTTGCGCAGGCGATCCGAACCTATCTGGAACGGCAAAGCCCCCAGGACACCGCCCTTGCAGGCTTTGCGGATACACGCATCTCACGCGCATTGACGGCATTCCACCAAGCGCCCGCGCAAGACTGGAGTGTTGCGACACTCGCACGCGAATCCGGCATGTCGCGCACAGCCTTTTCTCAGTTGTTTGCCCAGAAGATGGGCACGACGCCGATGCAATACCTCACCGACTGGCGCATGCAGATTGCGTGCCATGGCCTTACAGAGGCACGATGGAACGTCGCAGATGCAGCAGCCGAAGTTGGATATGCCTCTGAGGCCGCGTTCTCCCGTGTGTTCAAGAAGCAGGTCGGCTTGTCACCAGCCGCATACAGGTCCATGCACTAATACGCAGAGAATTCTGTACGATCTGCAAGATTTTTGAAACGATCGAGAATTCAGCGTTCGGGTCAGGCTTTCTATCTTTCTTTCATCACTGATTGAAAAGAGGAAAATCCTATGTCCCTGCGTTTCGTTACCCGCTCTGTCCACGCGTATCTGGACTACCCGGTTGCCATTGCCCTGATGACACTGCCATTCCTGCTGGAATTGGGTCAATCCAACCCGCTGGCGCTGTGGTTTTCGGTAGTCACCGGCGTCGCCGCCTTTGTCCTGACGGTTCTGACCGACCATCATTTGGGAATTTGGCGCGTTCTACCCTACAAATTTCACCTGGCCGTGGACCTGATTGTCGGCATCACCTTTCTGTTTGCACCCAGTGTACTGGGGTTTTCAGGATTGGATGCGGCGTTCTACTGGCTGAACGGTGCGGCTGTGGTTCTCGTCATCTCGCTCAGCGCGCCCGAGCAGGAAGTCGCTGCCTGAGCACTGTGCCTCAGCACTGGCAACTTTGTCCAAATACAACCGAAAAAGCTGAGCTGCCTGTTTTGGAAATCGGCGGCTCAGAGCAGAGAAGCGCATCGACCGGTCGGGTGAATTTACTTGAAAAAGCTGACTGAATTCGTCAGATTTATCCCAGCGCGGGGTGAGGTCACAGATGACAGACACGCTTGACGAAATCATGGCCCGGCATGATGCGCTGGTTGCGTGCGGGTGCAATTGTTGCGAAGGCGACTATTGCGCCTATGCCGACCGCCAGAACCGGGACACCGCAACCGCTGAAGAAGCCCGGGCACAAGGCACCGCCCATCAACGCAAGTCGTTGCGATATATCTTTGAAACTGCGCTTAGCGGCAGAGGATAACAGCGCGGCAACACGGGCTGCGCTGTTGCAAGGTTCAGAAATCCACCCCGCGCTGGGCTTTGATTCCCGCCTGAAACGGATGCTTTTCTTCGGTCATTTCGGTGACCAGATCTGCATAATCACGCAACGCCTGCGGCGCGTCGCGGCCCGTCAGGAACACACTCGTCTTGTCCGAACGCACGTTCAGCCCGTCTATCACCTGCTCGACCGAGAGATATTCATAGCGAAGCGCGATGTTGATCTCGTCCAGAACCACCAGATCGTATTCGCCACTTGCCATAAGGGCGCAAGCCTTGTCGAAGGCGGCATTGGCGGCTGCAATGTCGCGTTCGCGGTCTTGTGTATCCCAGGTAAACCCCTCACCCATCGTATGCCAGGTGACCAGATCGCGTTCTTCGAAGAAACGGCGCTCGCCGGTTTTCCACTTGCCCTTGATGAACTGCACTACGGCGACCTTCTGACCCCAACCAAGCGCGCGGATGACCACACCAAAGGCCGCCGATGACTTACCTTTGCCTTTGCCGGTATTGATCAGAACAAGGCCGCGATCGGGATCAACAGCCTCGGACACCTTCTTGCGGTGCTGGGCCTGCACCTTTTGCATCTTTTCCTTGTGATCCTGCGCGTCGCTCATTGGGGAACCTCTTTGATTGTCCGGCCCAACCTAGGGAAAGAATGCAAAAGGTAAAGTCACGCTTTGGGGTCCGTGACAGAACGCGCCTTGCCACGCTCCAGCCCAAGCTGGTGTTCGCGCCAGATCACAACAACATTGCCTGCGATCACCAATGCGGCCCCGATCAGGATCGCAACGGTAGGCAATTCATCAAACACGAAATAACCGATCACAATCGCAAAGAGCATTGTTGCATAGTCATAAGGTGCCAGCATCGATGCCTGTCCAAAGCGATACGAGGACGTGACCAAAATCTGCGCTACTCCGCCAATTAACCCCATGGTGATCAGTATTAGAGCCTGAGACAGAGTTGGCATTGTCCATCCCCAGATGGCCGTCAGGGCTGATAGCAGCGTCGCTGTCAGCGAGAAATAGAACACGATTGCAGCAGGGTGATCGACCTTGACCAGTTGTCGGATGTGGATCTGCACGAAAGCCCGGGCAAAGGTCGCACCCAGTACACACAGCGCCCCGATGGTCGCAGCCGTTTCCATCTGAGTGGTGCCAAGTCGGGGCCAGATCATGATCATCACGCCCAGCAACCCAAGCGCCACGGCACCGATGCGAATCATACGAATGCGCTCGCCCAGCATCACGGCGGCCAAAATCAGGGTGAAGATCGGCGTGGCGTAACCGATTGCGGTGACTTCGGGCAGCGGCAACAGGCTAAGGCCGGTGAATGTCAGCCCCATGGCGCTGGTCCCCAGAACACCGCGCCAGAAATGCCCCATGGGTTTCTTGACGACAAAGCCTTGCGCCAGCTCTCGGCGCGCGGTCAGCCACAGAATGATGACCGGAATAGCAAACAGGGACCGGAAGAACACCAATTGGCCCGGCGGGAATTCGTCAGATAAGGCTTTGACCAGCGCCGACATCGACGTGAAAAGGAACAGCGCGCCAAGCTTCAGCGCCACAGCCAGCAAAGGTCGATGCGATGTTAAGGGTTTTGTCATCGGCGCGACCCTGCGCCTTTGCAGAAAAAAGATCAACGGGGTGGATCAGGTGATGGTCCACGAGTTCGGGATCGATGCGCCGATTTCCGCTGCAAAATCCTCAAGGAACTGAAACATTCGGCCCGCCCTCGCCTGCGCAATCTGCTTGCCGGCATCCGTCAGCATATCGTCCGGCAGGGTCAGCAGTTTGACCTTCCAGTGATCAATCGAATACCGCAGATCGTCCAGCGGGCGCGCCTCTGCGAATGGGTCAGCCGGATCATAAAGGACACGACCCAAAGCACCCGATACAGAAAATGTGCGCGCAATCCCGATGGCACCCAAGGCATCAAGGCGATCCGCATCCCGTAGGATCCGGGCCTCAAGCGTTTCAGGCGGGATGTTGGCCGAAAAGCTATGGGCCGCGATCGCATGTTGCGCGGCCTGAACCTGATCGTCGGAAAAGCCCAGGTTTGCCAGAATAGGCCCTGATTCAGCCGCTGACTGGCGTGAGGCAAACAGTCGGTTCGGGTCATTCTTGGGTAGGTTGACCAGATCATGAAGATAACAGGCTGCCAACAGGACGGGCATGTCCGCCTGAGCGTCTGCAATGGCCTGAGCATTGGTCCAAACACGATCCAGATGGGCCAGGTCATGGGCCGGATCAGTTTCCATGCGTTGCGCGACAACAGCACGCAAACGCGCGCGCAGATCAGCCGATCCGTCCACGGTTTTCTCCGATCTGACCACGGTGCAACAGCAGGTGGTCCAGGATGACACAGGCCATCATCGCCTCACCGACGGGAACAGCGCGGATGCCAACACAGGGGTCATGACGGCCCTTTGTGATGATCTCGGTCTCTTCACCGGATTTTGTAATGGTCTTGCGGGTGGTCAGGATCGAAGAGGTTGGCTTGACCGCAAAGCGCACGACAATGTCCTGCCCGGTCGAGATGCCGCCCAGAATCCCGCCCGCATGGTTCGAACTGTATTGAGGGCCGTTCTGTCCCATGAATATTTCGTCGGCGTTGGCCTCGCCCGTCAGTTCAGCCGCGGCCATGCCTTCGCCGATTTCGACGCCTTTGACCGCATTGATCGACATCATCGCAGAGGCAAGATCAGTGTCTAACTTGGCATAAACTGGCGCGCCAAGCCCTGCGGGCACGCCGCGCGCCACAACTTCGACAATTGCGCCGACCGAGTTGCCGGACTTGCGCAGGTCGTCCAGATAGGTGGCCCACTTCTCGGCGGCTTGCGCATCCGGTGTCCAGAACGGGTTCTGTTCGATCTGGGACCAGTCGAAATTGTCGCGCTCGATCTTATGCGGGCCGATCTGGGTCATATAGCCGGTGATCTGGACTTTGGGGGCGATCTGTTTGATCGCCTCGCGCGCCAATCCACCCGCAGCCACACGCGCTGCCGTTTCCCGGGCCGAGCTGCGCCCGCCGCCGCGATAATCCCGGATCCCGTATTTCTGCCAATAGGTGATATCGGCGTGCCCCGGGCGGAACTTGTCCATGATATCGCCATAGTCTCTCGAGCGCTGATCGGTGTTTTCGATCATAAGTTGCACGGGTGTGCCTGTAGTTTGGCCTTCGAACACGCCAGAAAGAATCTTGACCTGATCCGGTTCGCGCCGCTGGGTGGTGAACTTGTTCTGCCCCGGTTTGCGCTTGTCCAGCCAGTGCTGGATCATGGCCTCGTCGATGGTGACACCCGGTGGGCAGCCGTCGACAGTGGCGCCCAAGGCGGGCCCATGGCTTTCACCCCAGGTGGTGACGCGGAAAAGATGGCCAAAGCTGTTCATCGACATGGGGCGTGCTCCTTTGCGGATCGTGATTAGCGGGCAAGGCCCTCGGCCTCAAGCGGATTTGGCCGTTGACGGTTTGAACGCCGCCCGTCGGGCGGCGCATTTTTGAGTATTTTCGAAAAGATGAAGATCAGGCGGCCTGCGCGACTTTCGCACGGGTTTCTGAAATCATCAGCGCAGCCTGAGCAGCTTCGCGCCCTTTATGTACAAAATGGGTGCGGTAGATCGCATTGTGATGATCGGTTTCCTGATATTGGTGCGGGGTCAGCGAGACCGACAGGACAGGAACCCCTGTATCAAGCCCGGCGCGCATCAGGCCATCGACCACAGCCTGCGCAACGAAGTCGTGCCTGTAGATGCCGCCATCAACGACAAAGGCAGCGCAGGCGACGGCGGCATAGCGCCCGGTCCGGGCCAGATCACGGGCCATCAGGGGCATCTCGAACGCGCCGGGAACGTCGTAGACATCGACTTGTTCCGAGGGGACGAGTTCGAGGAAGCCGTCGAGCGCGCGGTCAACAATATCGGAATGCCAGTTGGCTTTGACAAAAGCATAGCGGGTGTGTGTCATCATGATCTCCTTTCAGTTTGGTGGCCTGCTGGCAGTCGCGAGAACCGGTTCCCACTTTTCGCTGCCAGCCCGGCATGACACGTCACCCAAGGCGATCACGAGCAGGCGCGCCGGTTCACCGGCGCGGCTTGCACGTTCTCTTTCATCCGGACTTTGACCGTCGGCTCTGGCGTCTCACCAGATCTGCTGACACCCCGCAAACCGGGGCCGCTCGCGGGCTTACGGGTCGTGGCCCGCATACCGCCGGTGGGGAATTCCACCCCGCCCTGAGAACGAGGCGGACCTTGCCAAGAACTGTCCGACGCTGCAAGAGATTTGACAGGAGGACATTCATGCACCCTAACCCCGCTTTCCGCGCCGAGGATCGAGCCCGGCATGTTGAATTCGCCCGCGACCGGGCGTTTGGCGTTCTGGCACTCTCTGCGGAAGAAGCGCCGTTATTAAGCCACGTCCCGTTTCTACTGTCCGAAGACGGCTCACTGGCTGACCTGCATCTTGTGCGTTCGAACCCTATTGTACGAGCGCTACGCGGCCCTCAACACGCAAAGATCGCGGTGCAGGGGCCGGATGCTTATGTTTCGCCCGATTGGTACGGTGTCGAAGATCAGGTTCCGACATGGAATTATGTCACCGTGCACCTGATCGGAAAGCTTGAGCTACGCCCGCAGGACGAGTTACGTGACGTGCTTGACCGCCAATCTGCGTTCTACGAAAAGCGGCTGCTGCCCAAGGCCCCATGGGGCACGGGCAAGATGTCCTCGGACGCGCTGAAGAAGATGATGCGCATGATCGTACCGTGCCGCATGCACATTGAAGATATTCAGGGCACCTGGAAGCTTGGTCAGAACAAACCCGAGGGCGCGCGAAATGCCGCCGCTGATCAGGTTTCTGCTGGCTTTGGCAGTGAAATCGCCCGGCTGGCCGCCTTGATGCATAAGGCATAGCCAGCACCAGGCACCGGGTTTACCGGGGGCTGAAGGTCGCCAGATAAGCGGCAATATCGTCTGCACCGTTCTTGAGTTTGACGCTCATGTTCGGACGAGCAGTTTCGTCATCCAGAAAATCCTGGATGAAGCCGATCGGATCCTGCGCATAGGCAACGATGTTTTCCTCGGTCCAGACCAGACCTTCTTCGCCGGCACGGATCATGTCATCCGTGAACATGCCGATCGGCAGGCGCTCGCTTCCATAGCGATATTCGTTTTCGGACCCGGCCACGCGACCGACGATGCCGTACAGATTCGGGCCGGTGATTCCACCTTTGACCAGAACTTCACCATCCTTGATGATCGCATGACACGAAGAACAACGGTTATATATCGCCTCACCTTTTGCGGGATCACCCGCGGCAAGGGTCTGAGTGGGAAGGGCCATTGTGCACAAGGCAGTGGCCAGAACGATCTTTGACATTGGGGTCTCCTTGCGGGAGTTCGCACGCCTTTTGCGCTTTCCTTTATTCGCGCGGAAAGTGCAACAGGTGAGGCGCGTGCAATTTGTGATTTAAATCATCTATTTAGCGAGTATGTTTTTGTTGAAAACAATCCCTGCTTAGCGGCGCTGATTATGTACCTTTTGGGCGCAAATCAGCGGCTCCCAAGACAGGCTTCAAATACCTGATCCGGGTGGCGTATGGCGGGGTGGGTACGCGAATCAATGGCGCAGGAAACAAAGTTGCCCACAAAGTCGCACGCGAGATTCACCAAAAAACACCGCCCGCAGCTGCTGGAAACGACACATGCGGCGTATTGCGCGTTTATGAACGCTGGACGAACACTATTCTCCCCGATAGTAAGCGCGGTTAAGACACCGCATTCGTGCGGTGCGCGAGCTATTTGCCCGTCCGCGGGCGCCAGACAATCGGAGATAACCTCGTGTCCCACGCAGAAGACCACGAAGGCACCCGCAGAGATTTCCTGTACTACGTCGCTGGCGGTGCAGGTGTCGTTGCAACGGGTGCAGCCGTATGGCCCCTGATCAACCAAATGAACCCATCGGCAGACGTTCAGGCGCTGTCCTCGATCCGTGTGGATGTGAGCGGTGTTGAGCCGGGTACGCAGCTGACTGTCAAATGGCTGGGCAAACCCGTCTTTGTCCGTCACCGCACCGGTGCCGAAATTCAGGAAGCCCAGGAACAGGACGCTGAAGGTGTTGATGCGCTGCCCGATCCGCTGGCCCGCAACTTTAACCTGAGCGCCGATGCCCCTGCGACCGACGCAAACCGCGTGATGCCATCGCCGGAAGGCGAAGCACCGGGTGCATGGGTCGTCCAGATGGGCGTTTGTACCCACCTCGGTTGTGTGCCTCTGGGTGATGCAGGCGACTTTGGTGGCTGGTTCTGCCCCTGCCACGGTTCGCATTATGACCTTGCCGGTCGTATCCGCAAAGGCCCCGCGCCTGAGAACCTGCCCATTCCGCCCGCAGAGTGGGTGGACAACGGCACAATCAAACTCGGCTAAGGGAGACCCAAACTTATGTCCGGAATTCCCCACGATCATTACGAGCCGAAGACAAACGGCGAGAAATGGCTGAACAGCCGCCTGCCGATTGTTGGCCTGCTGTATGACACCCTCATGATCCCGACCCCCAAGAACCTGAACTGGTGGTGGATCTGGGGCATCGTTCTGGCGTTCTGCCTGGCGCTGCAAATTGTCACCGGTATCATCCTGGTGATGCACTATACGCCGCATGTTGATCTGGCATTTGCCAGCATTGAACACATCATGCGTAACGTAAATGGCGGTTACTTTATTCGCTACCTGCACATGAACGGCGCATCGCTGTTCTTTGTTGCGGTCTACATCCACATCTTCCGCGGCTTGTTCTATGGCTCATACAAAGCCCCGCGCGAGATCACGTGGATCGTCGGTATGCTGATCTACCTGATGATGATGGGCACCGCCTTCATGGGCTATGTTCTGCCATGGGGTCAAATGTCCTTCTGGGGTGCGACTGTGATCACCGGTCTGTTCGGTGCCATTCCGTTTGTGGGTGACGCGATCCAGACCTGGCTGCTGGGCGGACCCGCGGTGGACAACGCCACGCTGAACCGCTTCTTCTCGCTGCACTATCTGCTGCCGTTCATCATCGCGGCTTTGGTCGTGGTGCACATCTGGGCCTTCCACACCACGGGCAACAACAACCCCACAGGAGTTGAAGTACGTCGCGGCTCGAAGGACGAGGCGAAGAAAGACACGCTGCCGTTCTGGCCGTATTTCGTGATCAAGGACCTGTTCGCGCTGGCCGTGATCCTGGTCGTGTTCTGGGCTGTTGTCGGTTTCATGCCGAACTATCTGGGCCACCCGGACAACTATATCGAAGCCAACCCGCTGGTTACGCCTGCTCACATCGTGCCTGAATGGTACTTCCTACCGTTCTACGCGATCCTGCGTGCCTTTACCGGCGAAGTCTGGGTCGTTCAGTTCGCCAGCTTCATCACCGGTGGCATCGTTGACGCCAAGTTCTTTGGTGTTCTGGCGATGTTTGGCGCGATCCTGGCCATGGCGCTGGCGCCTTGGCTAGACACGTCGAGCGTGCGTTCGGGCAAGTACCGTCCGATGTTGAAATGGTGGTTCTACCTGCTGATCATCGACTTCTTTGCCTTGATGTGGCTGGGTGCGATGCCTGCGGAAGAACCCTATGCGACCTTCTCGCTGATCGCATCGGCCTACTGGTTCGCCTATTTCTTCGTGATCCTGCCGATCCTCGGCGTGATCGAGAAACCTCTGGCCCAGCCCGAGACCATCGAAGAAGACTTCAACGCGCATTATGGCAAGGCTGACGCCGACGCCACGCCGGCCGAGTAAGAAGAGGGACCGGAAACATGTTCAAGAAACTTGCAATCGGCGCCGCGTTTGCTCTGGCTTTGACCCCTGCTGCTTCCATTGCAGCAGGTGGTGGTGAGCAGCATATCGAAGATTTCGCCTTCTCGTTCGAAGGCCCGTTCGGCACCTGGGATCAGCACCAGCTGCAACGTGGCTTGCAGATCTATACCGAGGTCTGCGCAGCTTGCCACGGTCTGCAATATGTGCCACTTCGTGACTTGGAAGCACTGGGTTACTCGGAAGAAGAAGTCATCGCATACGCTGCTGGCAACTTCGAAGTTTTCGACCCCGAGCTGGACGATTTCCGCCCAGCGATTCCGACCGACCACTTCCCGGCCAATACCGGCGTCGGTGCACCGGACCTGAGCCTGATGGCGAAGGCGCGTGCCGGTTTCCACGGGCCATATGGCCTGGGCATCAACCAGCTTGTCAAAGGCATGGGCGGTGCGGAATACATCGCGTCCTTGCTGCACGGCTACACCGGTCATGAAAAAGAAGAAGCAGGTACGGTGCTCTACGAAAACACTGCCTTCCCCGGCGGCTGGATTTCGATGGCGCCTCCGCTGGCTGACGAGCAGGTCGAGTTTGCGGACGGGCACTCGAACACGGTCGAGCATATGGCCGAGGATGTTGCCGCATTCCTGATGTGGGCGGCCGAGCCAAAGCTGACAGACCGAAAGAACGCGGGCTTTGTTGGTGTGATCTTCCTGACCGTTCTGTCGGTGCTGCTGTACCTGGTCAACAAGCGTCTCTGGGCGCCGCACAAGGGCAAACTCCGCAAGGAAGATTGATCGATCCGTCTATCCGGATTTTACTAAATCAGCCCCCGCACCGTCAGGTTGCGGGGGTTTTCTTTTGCCATGCCTCCATCAGCGCGCGCTTATTTTGCCGAAATAAGCCCCCGGTCAATGGATCGGACAGCTTCACCAGCGCACATCAGCCACAACGGCCGATCAATTGCCGTTTGTCTGAAACACGGAGTCACGACAATGAAACTACCTATTCTTTTTGCCTCAATACTAATTGCTTCACCGGTATTGGCGCTGGACCTTGCACCCGATGCCGAGCTTGGAAAGTCCGAAGCCGAAATTCGGCAAACGCTGACGGGCATGGGATTCGATGTCCGCAAAATCGAGACGGAAGACGGCAAGATCGAAGCCTATGTCGTCAAGGATGGTCAACTGGCCGAGGTTTACGTCGACCCCGCTAGCGGCAAAGTCGTCAAGATTGAGGACCAGTAACCGGAATGTCTGAAACACAATTCTCCCATCGTGGGCGCACAGGCGCCCACGAAGTTCAGGTTTGGGATCCTTTGGTCCGGTTGGTTCACTGGGTTGTAGCCTTGTGCGTTCTGATCAACGCGGCGATTTCTAATCCCGAGGGCGCGTTTCACGAATATGTAGGCTATGTCGTACTGGCTTTGGTCTTGTTGCGGTTGCTTTGGGGGTTAACGGGCCCGGCTTTTGCCAGGTTCACCGCCTTTCCTCTCAGCTCCCCTTCGGCCCTCAATCACCTGCGGGACATGGGGCGGGGTGATCGCAGCGTGCACCTTTCACACAACCCTTTGGGGGCCCTAATGGTCTATAACCTATGGGCGACACTGCTGGTTTTATGTGTGACAGGAATCATGATGGGGACGGTTCGATTCTTTGGCGTCGAATGGGTCGAAGGCCTGCACGAGCTGGCCTTCAACTGGCTGATGCTATCTGTTCTGCTGCATGTTGCCGGGGTTTTCATCGATCAGTGGCGAACTGGTGTCTCTTTGGCAAAGGCTATGATAACAGGGCGTAAGAATATACCTGAGGACTGGTCAATAAAATGATCAAATGGATCAGCAGCCATCGGCGGCCCGGCGATACAGACGCTCGCCGGGCTGTACTTATGTCGATAATGATCGTTGTTCAGGTACTTTGCGTGGTGTTTTACCTTGGCGACGTCGCCCTGGATTTAAAGGAAGGCGAAGGACCTTCTCACGTAAGTCTTGAGGCTTTTGTCGCATTTGTTCTGCTTGTCGGAATTGTCTTTTTCATGATTGAACTTCGACGCCTGCTGGCAAGGGTGGAACAGACCAAGCTTGGCCTTCAGGCCGCGCAGGGTGAAATGAGCGTGGTCATCAACACGTTCTTTGACCGTTGGGGGCTTACCGCTGCCGAGCGTGACGTGGGGCTCTTGGTTCTGAAGGGGCTGGATAACGAGAGTATCGCGCGCATCCGGGGGCGGGCCGTTGGGACCGTGCGCGCGCAGACCGCTTCGATCTATGCCAAAGCCGCGGTTGACGGGCGTGCGCAGCTGATAAGCGTATTCATGGAAGAATTGCTTGCCGCAGAAGGTGAGGCTGAGGAACTTCAGACAACCAAACTGTGATCATTCGCCCCAATGGCTCGGGCGGTTACGATCTGACCTTCGGGCTGAGGTGCATTGAACGTAACTTCGGTGAATTGTTCCGTCCGCCCCATATGCGGGTTCTCCATCAGGATCCGGTGAGTTTTGCCGATCTGTTTTGACAGGTGTTTCCTGACCTGAACGTCCCCAGCCGCACGCAGACGGGCTGCGCGATCCTTGATTACATTGCCGTTCACCTGCTGCGGGATACGGGCTGCTGGGGTGCCTTCGCGTTTCGAATATGGGAAGACATGCAGCCAGGTCAGATCGCAATCGGTAACCAGTTTCAGCGAGTTCTCGAAATGCGCTGCGGTCTCGGTCGGGAAACCTGCGATGATGTCGGCACCAAAGGTCATGTCGGGGCGCAGTTTCCGGGCCTCTTCGGTAAACCGGATGGCATCGTCGCGCAGGTGGCGACGCTTCATGCGCTTCAGGATCAGATCGTCACCATGCTGAAGCGACAGGTGCAGATGCGGCATCAGGCGTGGTTCGGTTGCGATGGCCTGCATCAGGTTTTCGTCCACTTCGATCGAGTCAATCGAACTGATCCTCAGGCGAGCCAAATCCGGCACCAGCTTCAGGATACGCATCACCAGATCACCCAGTTTGGGCTGCGCAGGCAGATCGGCCCCCCATGAGGTCAAGTCAACGCCGGTCAGCACCACCTCATGATAGCCCCGATCCACCAGCCGCTTGATCTGATCCACCACGACACCGGCAGGCACGCTGCGCGAATTGCCCCGGCCGTAGGGAATGATGCAGAAGGTGCAGCGATGGTCGCACCCGTTCTGGACCTGCACATAAGCGCGTGAGCGTGTGCCGAACCCGTCGATCAGGTGCCCGGCCGTTTCGGTGACAGACATGATGTCATCGACCTGAACGGTCTCGGTCTCACCGATAAAGTCGGCGGCCATGCCTTTCCAGGTTTCTGGCCGCATCTTTTCCGTGTTGCCGATCACCGCATCGACCTCGGCCATCTGCGCAAAGGTGTCGGGTTCTGTCTGGGCAGCGCACCCGGTGACAATCAGCCGGGCCTTCGGGTTTTCACGACGAAGTTTCCGGATCTCCTGTCGCGCTTTGCGCACAGCCTCAGCCGTGACGGCACAGGTGTTTATCACCACGGCATCCGTCAGTCCGGCTTGTTGCGACAGCTCTTTCATCGCCTCGGTTTCATAGGCGTTCAGGCGGCAACCCAACGTAGTGAATTTGGGCGGGTTCATCCCAGCGTCCTCAGGAACTCGGGCGACAGCGTTCCCGAGAAGACGTGACAGGTTGACCCGGTCATCCAGACACCATCCTCGCGCCAGTCAACCCAAAGGGTTCCGCCATCGAGATCAATCTGCACCTTTCGACCCGCCAGCCCACGCCGCGCCGCAGCCACCGCAGTTGCACAGGATGACGACCCTGATGCCAGGGTGATGCCCACGCCACGTTCCCACACCCGCATGCGGATGTGATCCGGACCCACGACCTGAGCCACCTGCACATTGGTGCGCGCAGGATACAAAGGATGGTGTTCATAGCGTGCGCCGAACTCGGCCAATGGTATCGCCTCGGCGTTTTCAACAAAGAACGTGCAGTGCGGATTGCCCATACCCGTCGCTGTCGGGGCGCCCTCGATTGGCAGTTCCAGCGTGTCCATCTCTTCAGCCAGCGGAATTTCGTGCCATTCCAACTGAGGAAGACCCATATTGACCGAGGTAAGCCCATCACCTGCGTCCTGCGCAAAAAGCGTTCCGCGTTGTGTTGTCAACGTCAGTTGGGTTTTGCCCGTCTCATCCATCAACATTCGCGCGATGCATCTTGTGGCATTGCCACAAGCCGCCGAAGTTGAGCCATCTGAATTGTAAAACACCAGATGCGCGTCAGCATTACCCTTTTCGATTACGGCCAGCTGATCGAATCCCACACCAAAATGCCGATGCCCGATTCCTCGGGCCAGCGCCGGGGTAATCGAAACATCCATCGTACGCGCGTCAACGATGACGAAGTCATTTCCCAGCCCATGCATCTTAACAAAGGGCAATCCAGTATCGAGTTTCTGTTGCATGGCGGCGATATAACGTCGGTCAGAACATGAATCCACCCTGTCGCGTAGAATCGTGAAAAAAGGGGTTGACCCCCCTGCGCCACCTGCCTAAGTAGGCCGCCTATCGGGTCGCTGGAAACACAGGCTGTTTCAGCGAAACGAGGCGCAAAATAAGGGCTTGAACCCGGTCGGGAAATTGCCGTAAAGAGCGCCACGGATCAACAAGATCCAACGAAAGAGTGGGCCGTTAGCTCAGTTGGTAGAGCAACTGACTTTTAATCAGTGGGTCGCAGGTTCGAATCCTGCACGGCTCACCACTTTTTTCCTTGCATTCAAAGGCCTTAATGGCTTCAAGCGGAGCGCTTTTCGATGCGAAGCGTTTCAGGATCAATAGACGCCATCAATATCATACACGTGCATCGACGTAAGCTAAAAATAGATGATTTGGGCTTAGAAGGTCGGCCTTAGGATGAGGTCAAAAACCTTGAAACCTACCCAAGAAAGCGAGTTGAGCGAATTCAAGATAATGGAAGAACTGGTGCCGCTGAAGGGACTCGAACCCCCGACCCCATCATTACGAATGACGTGCTCTACCAGCTGAGCTACAGCGGCGCCTTGAGTCATCCGGAACTGGTCTCTGCCGGATGAGATGGCTCATTTAAACTGTCAGCCTGAAGCCTGCAAGACCAGTTGTGTGCGTTCGGGCCTTTCCTCTCTTTTGACCAGATGTTGTCGTCAAGGTATTGGGCCAATGATCAATCCATTGGGGCGAGCTTCCAGTTTGTGAAATTTTTGTAACGACGCAAAAGTCGTTTTGACTCCATAACTATAATTCCATAATTCATGAAATATGATAACAGAAGTAATCGATCAACTGGCCATCCTTGGCCACCCACAACGTATCACCGTGTTTCGCATGTTGATGCGACGGTATCCCGACGCCGTTCCGGCGGGGGAACTGGCGTCGGAACTGGGGATTAAGTCCAGCACCTTGTCGAACTATCTCAACGCGTTGCTGCGATCCGGGCTGGTCAAGCAGGAACGCTCCGGGACATCACTGCTCTATTCGGTTGAAATGAAGAACGTGCAGCACATGTTCGATTTCCTACTCGTGGATTGCTGCCGTGGCCGACCCGATCTTTGCATGCCCTTGGCGAAAGGACGTGAAACCATGGCTGACCGAAAATTCAACGTGTTATTCATTTGCGTGGGTAATTCTGCCCGGTCGATCTTTGCCGAATCCCTTTTGCGGGATATCGGCGGGGATCGATTCACTGTCTATTCGGCCGGCATACGGCCGTTTTCCGAACTCAACCCGTTTGCAATTCAAGTTCTGCAAGACAAGGGGCACGATACTTCGGCGCTCCGCTCAAAGAATGTATCCGAGTTCTCGGGGCGGGACGCGCCTGAAATGGATTTCGTCTTTACGGTCTGCAATCAGGCTGCGAACGAAGAATGCCCCGCCTGGGAAGGCCAGCCAATCAGCGGTCACTGGGGCATGGCAGATCCGGTCAAGGCAGAAGGTACCGATGCCGAAAAAAGCCTGGCCTTTCAAAACGCGTACGGCGCGCTGAAACGTCGGATTCAAGCCTTTACATCACTGCCGGTTGAAAGCCTGGACCGGATCGCACTGCAATCCGCCGTTGATGAAATCGCGCGGTCGCCCCTTGAGGATGCACCATGACGACTTACGCTTTGAACGGCCTTGGCCGAATGGGGAAACTGGCCCTGAAGCCCTTGTTGGAACGGGGGGGTAAGATTGCCTGGATCAACGATTCTGTCGGCGATCCCCAGATGCACGCGCATCTGTTGGAGTTCGACACCGTGCATGGACGATGGGATGCAGAATTCAGCTTTGATGCCGACAGCATCACGGTCAACGGAACCCGCCTGCCGTTCATTGGCACAAAAGACCCGAGCGCATTGCCGCTGGACGGTGTTGACGTGGTGATCGACTGCACCGGCGTGTTCAAGACCGAAGCGAAGCTGGCACCGTATTTTGACGCTGGGGTGAAGAAGGTTGTTGTTTCTGCTCCGGTCAAGGACGGGCCGACAGCCAATATCGTCATGGGTGTGAATGACGGAACCTACGACCCCGCGGCGCATAGGATCGTGACGGCGGCCTCGTGCACGACAAACTGTCTTGCGCCTGTCGTGAAGGTCATTCACGAAAACCTGGGCGTCCGCCACGGATCGATGACGACGATTCACGACGTAACCAACACGCAGACAATCGTGGATCGGCCTGCCAAGGATCTCAGGCGCGCACGCTCGGCCCTCAACTCACTGATCCCGACCACAACCGGCTCGGCCACGGCCATCACTCTGATCTATCCGGAACTCAAAGGTCGTTTGAACGGCCATGCGGTTCGGGTGCCGTTGCTGAATGCCTCGCTCACCGATTGCGTGTTCGAGGTTGAGCGTGAAACCACCGTTGAAGAGGTCAACGCTTTCTTCAAAGCCGCTGCCGAGGGCGAACTGAAGGGCATTCTGGGCTATGAGACGCGCCCGCTGGTGTCCACCGATTACACCAATGACGAACGCTCTTCGATCATCGATGCGCCCTCGACCATGGTGATAAACGGGACGCAGGTGAAGATCTATGCGTGGTACGACAATGAGATGGGCTATGCACATCGGCTGGTGGATGTCGCGCTGATGGTCGGAGCATCATTGTGACGCAACGCCCCGAAGGACTGTCGGCCTATATCGCGGTCACGGCGGCCTATTGGGCCTTCATGCTGACCGACGGGGCGCTCAGGATGCTGGTGCTGCTGCACTTTCACACCATGGGCTTCACGCCGGTTCAGCTGGCCTATCTGTTTGTGCTTTATGAGATCGCAGGGATCGTCACAAACCTGGCCGCAGGCTGGATTGCCGCCCGGTTCGGGTTAACTTCCACCCTTTATGCGGGATTGGGGCTGCAGGTGGTGGCGTTGCTTGCCATGACGCAGCTTGATCCGCACTGGACCGTTACCGCCTCGGTCAGCTTTGTGATGATGGTGCAGGGGGCAAGCGGAGTGGCCAAGGATCTGGCCAAGATGTCGTCGAAATCATCGGTCAAGCTGCTGGCCCCGGCCGAGGGCGGAGGCCTGTTTCGGTGGGTCGCGGTGCTGACCGGATCAAAAAATGCCGTCAAAGGGCTGGGTTTCCTGTTGGGCGCGGCCATGCTGGCCACGTTGGGATTCATGGCGGCAATCCTGGTCATGGCGGCGGTTTTGGCACTGATTCTGTTTGCAGTTATCCTGTTCATGCCAGCGGGCCTGCCGAAGGGGCGAAAAGGGGCAAAATTCTCGGAAATATTGTCAAAATCCGCCAATGTGAACTGGCTATCCGCAGCGCGCGTCTTTCTGTTCGGTGCGCGCGATGTCTGGTTCGTGGTCGGCATTCCGATCTATTTCTACACCGTCCTGTCGGATGGCACCGACGACGGCAACCGTGCCGCGTTCTTCATGATCGGAACATTTATGGCGCTGTGGGTCATCCTCTATGGCGCAGTGCAGGCCTACGCGCCAAAGATCCTTCGTGCGGCGGATCGAACCGAAGGCGATTTGATCCGCGCGGCGCGCAGTTGGGCGAGTGCCCTTTTCTGCGTTCCTGCGGCTCTAACATTGGCCATATTGCTGTCACATGGGCCTGAAACCTGGCTGACCACAACGCTTGTGGCTGGGCTGCTGATCTTCGGAGCAATATTTGCGGTGAATTCATCGCTGCATTCCTATCTGATCCTGGCCTTCACCCGGTCTGAACGTGTGACAATGGATGTCGGGTTTTATTACATGGCAAATGCAACAGGCCGGCTGATCGGCACGGTTCTGTCCGGCCTGACCTATCAGATCGGAGGGTTGCCCTTGGTTCTCGGGACCGCGACCGTGATGGTTGCCCTTGCTGCGCTGACTTCAGGCAAACTGACGGACCAAACCTCCGAAGCACTGACGTGACCGTTTTTGAACGATACCTCTCAATCTGAATCGCCCTCGCCATGATTGGTGGCACCCTGATCGGGCAGGCTGCATAATGCTATCGAAGAACGAATGGCGGAAATTCAATATGTTTCGGCATATGCCTTAGCAAATCAAAACGGCAACGCTGGCCGCAGAAACCCGGTATCTGCTAAATTATCCGATTTTTCTGGTGACCCCGGCAGGATTCGAACCTGCAACCTGCCCCTTAGGAGGGGGCTGCTCTATCCAGTTGAGCCACGGGGCCGTGCCAGGCTCTCTGTAACCGGGATTTTCCGGGTTGTCATCGCCTTTGCACAATTGTTGTACACACCGACCTGTTCACGCTACCATCGGACAAAACAACAACGCAGGTGCCTCCCGTGAACAGTGAAACCAAACGCCCGCTTACCCTTCGTGATGTGTCCGAGGCTTCCGGAGTATCCGAGATGACGGTAAGCCGGGTTCTGCGTAACCGGGGGGATGTGTCTGACGCCACCCGCACCCGCGTTCTGGCGGCCGCCAAGGAGCTTGGCTATGTTCCCAACAAGATCGCGGGCGCATTGGCGTCCAGCCGGGTTAATCTGATCGCGGTGATCATCCCTTCGCTTTCGAACATGGTCTTCCCCGAGGTGATGACAGGCATCAACCAGGTGTTGGAAGACACCGAACTGCAACCCGTGGTCGGTGTAACCGATTATCTGCCCGAGAAAGAGGAAAAAGTGCTGTACGAGATGCTCTCGTGGCGGCCCTCTGGCGTGATCATTGCGGGGCTTGAACATACCGAAGCCGCACGCGCCATGCTGGATTCGGCGGGTATTCCGGTGGTCGAGATCATGGACACGGATGGCAAGCCGGTGGATGCGATGGTGGGGATCTCACATCGCCGCGCCGGGCGCGAAATGGCGCAGGCAATCCTGAAGGCCGGGTATCAGCATATCGGTTTCATGGGTACCAAGATGCCGCTGGATCATCGCGCACGGAAGCGGTTCGAGGGCTTTACCGAAGTTCTTGGCAAACACGGGATCGAGATCGAGGATCGCGAGTTCTATTCCGGCGGATCGGCCCTGGCCAAAGGGCGCGAGATGACCCAGGCCATGCTGGAACGCTCGCCCGAGCTGGATTTTCTGTATTACTCGAACGATATGATCGGGGCCGGTGGCCTGCTGTACCTGCTGGAACAGGGTATCGATATTCCGGGACAGATCGGCCTGGCCGGGTTTAACAATGTCGAGCTTTTGCAGGGCCTGCCCCGAAAACTCGCGACGATGGATGCCTGTCGTCTGGAAATCGGCCGTCAAGCCGCCCTGATCATCGCCGAACGTCTGGAAAATCCTGATACCGAGATCGAGACACGCGTTACTCTGACCCCCACGATCAGCTATGGTGACACGCTGAAACGGCGATGAACACACCCCTGACAAGGCTCGACAATCGGGCGGCACGGGCGATCTTCATGGACCGCCACGCTTTGGGCGAACAACCCTCGGGTTCGGCCAAAGGTGTCGCGCTTCTGGATCTGATCCAACGGCTTGGGTTTGTTCAGCTTGACAGCATCAACACCGTTGCCCGAGCACATGACATGATCCTGTTCTCGCGCAGGCCCGCCTATCGCAGCGCCAACCTGAAAAGGCTCTATGAAAGGGACAATGCGCTTTTCGAGCATTGGACGCACGATGCAGCGGTCATTCCGATGGAGTTCTATCAGCATTGGCATCTGCGCTTTCAGCGGGATGCGGATATGTTGAAGGCGCGGTGGAAGAACTGGCGGCGGGATGGGTTCGAACAGCAGTTTGACACTGTCCTGCAACACATCCGCGACCATGGGGCGGTGTCGTCATCGGATGTTGGCAAGGATGAAAAGAAGGGCTCGGGCGGGTGGTGGGACTGGCACCCATCTAAAACCGCGTTGGAGTATCTGTGGCGCTCGGGTGCCCTGACCGTCGTTGGTCGGGATGGCTTCCAGAAACGCTATGATCTGACAGAGCGCGTGATTGAAACACATCTCTGCCCCGGCAGCACGCCCTGTGATGCCGAGGGGACCGTGGATTGGCTGTGCAACGCCGCACTGGACCGGCTGGGATTTGCAACATCCGGAGAGTTGGCGGCTTTCTGGGACACCGTCAGCGCGGCTGAGGCAAAAGACTGGTGCGCTGCGGCGCTGGAAAGTGGCGATATTGAAGAAATCGAGGTTACCTGTGCCGATGGGCGCTTGCGCAAGACATACGCCCGACCAGATCTGACGACCGAAGTACCGCAGCCACCAGGCCGCATTCGCGTGCTCAGCCCGTTTGATCCCATGCTGCGCGACCGCAACCGCGCCGAGCGGCTGTTCGGCTTTCACTACCGCATCGAGGTTTTCGTCCCCGAGGCCAAACGAACCTATGGATACTACGTTTTTCCGCTGCTTGAGGGCGACCGTATGATTGGCCGTATCGATATGAAAGCCCACCGCGATCGTGACCTGCTTCACGTCAAAGCGCTCTGGCCCGAGCGCCGGGTCCGCTGGTCAGATGCCCGTACCCGACGCCTGAACGCCGAGCTGGACCGGGTGCGGCGACTGGCCGGTGTGGAACATGTGACTTTCGCCAAGGACTGGCTGAAAGAGCCTGTTTAGGGTCTATTCTGCGTCTGACAGGGTCAACTTGACCGGCTCCAGCCCATCAATCTTACCTGTCAGAACATCCCCCGCAACAACCGGACCAACACCAGCCGGTGTACCGGTCAGGATCAGGTCACCGGGGCGCAGGTGGTAAAAGCCGGACAGGTGCATGACAATCTCGTCGATCTTCCAGATCAGCTCCTCCAGGGTCGCGTTCTGGCGCAACTCTCCGTTTACGCTTAGCTGAATGCGTTTGTCATCCTCCGGGGTCCAGTCGGTGGCTGGTGTCAACGGGGCAAAGACCGCTCCGTATTCGACGTCCTTTCCCAGATCCCAGGGCCGCTGCTTGTTGCGCTCGCGGATTTGCAGATCACGGCGCGTCATATCCAGGGCGCAGCCATAGGCAAAAACGGCATCCCACGCCTGCGCGCTAGTGGCGCGAAACACGGGCTTTCCAATGGCCAATGCCAATTCCATCTCATGATGGTAATTCTGGGTCCCGGCAGGATAAGGAACCGTCGCACCTGAGAGTACGGCGTTCGGGGCGGATTTGGTGAAGTAAAAAGGTGCCTCGCGATCCACCTCATTCCCCATTTCGGCGGCATGGGCTGCATAATTTCGACCGACGCAGAAGATCCGTCCAATGGGATATCCGGCCGCCGCGCCGACAACGGGGATGGTGATCGGGTCCGGAAGCGAAAACAGGCTGTTTGGCATGATAGTCCCTGAAGGTTGCGCAACTGCCATATTACGTCTGCCAGACCCGCCAGCAAGCCCGGAAAACACGCTGTATTTCGCCAATCTCGAAGAGGTGTTTCAGCGTGAAACGGCTCAATTCTGACCGGAATGACTGACGCCGTGTCAAAAATTGGTTTCATCAGTTTTTATGGTCTCACCAGTACACAAACAGGTCGAAACAACTCTTGGCTCAGTCCAAATCCGGGCTAAATCCTCAGGTAGTCAGGCCCGCGCCGATTTCGGTGCGGTGTCAAAATTCAGAACAGCAGCTTTGGTAAAGCATTTCACCAAAGTGACGTCGGCAAACCATACGCTGACCCATTTACCGGTCGGCAACTGCCTAAACCAGTTTCGGAGAGTATAGGTGCAAGGCCCCTCCCCCAAGGGCCAAAAGGCCCTGTTCAGAGCCATATCACAGGCTTTTCATGTACTCCGAAGCACAGGCCGGACCGTCAGGTTTGACGTAACCGGTCTTGGGCCAGGCACCAACGACCAGTCCGGGTCTGGCCGCCCCGTCGGAGACTCCCCCTACAGTTTCCGGCGGGGTCACTGCCGAAGACATCTGATGCAGTGCCGATGATCAGGATTCGAGGTCTTTCAACTCGTTCAGCAGATCCAGCAGGAGTTCATGCTTGTCCGGCCCAAGCTGAGATCGAATACGTTCTGCCTGAGCCGTGCTTGCAGCCAGATTGGCGCGAATGATCTGAACCCCTTTTGTGCTGATCTCAACAACCTGACGTCGTCGGTCTGCCGGATGGCTGCGCCGCGTGATCAGTCCACGGGTCTCCAGCTTTTGCAGAATGCGTGTCAGGCTTGGCAGTAACAGGCAGGCGCGATCAGCGATATGGGTCGGCTCTTGCGGGCCTTCTTCGTTCAACACCCGCAACACGCGCCACTGCTGTTCCGTGACGCCAGCGTCAGCCAGCATTGCTCGAATGGGTCCCATAACCTTTTCCCGCGCCCGCAAAAGCGCAATAGGCAAAGATCGCGACGTCAGAGGGAGATCGTCGGTCATAAGAAAATTATCACCGAAATCCGGGATATAAGCAAGCAACCCGACACACAGCAGCAGCGCCCACACCTGTATTCGCACGTTATGCGGGCCGATTTCAGGCTGGACAATTAAGAACGACCGTTGAAGATGCGACCGAGATCCATTTCATGTCCTTCTCACCTGCACCGGCTCAAATATGAGGTTTCAGCATGTCAGCCCCAAAGAATATGTTCAAACAGGCTCTAATAAAGGGCGAACAGCAGATTGGTTGCTGGATGAGCTTTGCCGAATCCGTCACCGCCGAGATCATGGGAACCGCGGGTTTCGATTGGCTGGTGATCGATGGTGAACATGCGCCAAATGATATCCGCTCGATCCGGGATCAACTGACAGCTTTGGCCAGCAGCGCATCTCATCCCGTTGTGCGGGTCCCTGTTGGAGAGACTTGGTTGATCAAGATGGTTCTGGATGCCGGTGCCCAGACAGTGCTGGTTCCGGTCGTTGAAAGCGCCGCGCAGGCGCAGGATCTGGTCCGTGGCTGCCGTTATCCGCCGGACGGGGTGCGGGGTGTTGGTGCAGCGGCATCGCGCGCCACGATGTATGGGTCTACAAGTGACTATATCCAGACCGCAGATCAGGAAATCTGCCTGTTGTTGCAAGTGGAAACCCGCGCCGGAGTGGCCGCGTTGGATGACATTCTTCAAGTCGAAGGTGTGGATGGCGTTTTCATTGGCCCCGCTGATCTGTCAACCGACATGGGGTACAAGGGCAACAGCGCCGCACCCGAGGTGCGCGCGGTCATCGCGGACGCCCTGGCCCGGATCAAGGCCGCAGGCAAAGCACCGGGCATCCTTGCCACCAATGACGAAGCGCGTCAGGCCTATCTGGACATGGGCGCCCAATTTCTAGCGGTCGGTATAGATGTGATGCTGCTGGCACAGGCGGCACGCGCGCTGGCCGGGCAATGGAAACCATCCTAAACAGTCAACCGCGCATTGCCGACGCGGCCTGCGCATAGCCACCCGAGGCTCCATCAACAAAATGCACATGGTCATCCCGTGTGGCCGAGGGGACGATACATGTCATCATCGCCTCGTCCTGTGCGTGCAAACCGTATCTGATTTTCCCCCGGCGACGCGCCTCTTCAAGCAGGTGTTCGATTTGGCGCAATGTGTCCGGATCGCAGTCGAGCGTCATTTTCAGCCCGTCATCAAACTTTCTGTAATCGGCATTGCTGCTGACCATATGTCTGTAATGGTCCGGCTCAAAGCGTCCCATCCGCAGGCCAGTTTTGAACAATACCGCGATCAACAGGTTCTGAACCAGCAGGACGACTTTGTGCAAAATCACATGACGCCCGTCGCGCGACACGTGTGCGTCGATGTCAAGGCCGGGCGGAGGCCATGTCATGGGCGGACCCTTTTCCGACACTGGATGGCCTGCGCGCTCAAGCGCTTCCGACGCGGATAGGACGGATTGCGCAAGATCGGCAAAGTCCCGTTCGGTTGCTGACGGTGTGGACTGTACGACCAGTGAAACGATCTGACCGTGACGGGCCGGGCTGTTGGACCACCTGCAAGACAGACCTGTCAGATCCGGCTGTGCACCTGGCCCTGCGGGTGTGACCATGTTTTGCCCGGCTTTCATCCCGGCCTCGGCCCAGGCCAGACCACCGCCGGAAAACATAGCGTAATCCACTCCGGTAGAGGGTGCATAGCGCGCAACGCGCAGATCCTTACCCGCTTTGCGAATATCAGCCACCGACACCAACGCCGCCCGCAATGGCATAGAGAACTCTTCATCTGCCCAGCGCCGCAAATCCGCCAGCGTAGCCCGGGCGGTTTCAGCTTTTCCAGGCGGGACAGCAAACCCCGCCCCATCGCCGCCAAAAACATATGGAAACAACGCGCCGTCCATTGCATTGATCATGGCCGAAATGACCGCAGCGCCCACAGTATTGACGGTCTTGTACCGGCCCCGCGCAATTTCGCCCGTTGAATCGACAATGTCGGCAACACCCAGAACCCAATCATCGGGCAGTTTTGAAAACTGCGCAGGATCTGACAGACGGGTAAAATCGCGCTGCAAGGGAAGGTTTTCGTAAAATGCAGACTGGAGGTCTTTCATGCTCCCCCTCGGAATCAATGTTTTGACAAAGATAGCCGGAAGGCGAGCCATGTCCTGATTTTGAAACATAATACACAGGCTTGTGCGTTGCATCACGGCGTGCCAAGCATTTTCCTCGGACGAGCAGGAAAGGGCTAAATATGCAGGCAGGTTTGGTGGTTTTATGCCTGGGCTATGTGCTCAGCCAGTTTTTCCGTGCCTTCCTTGCGGTTCTCAGCCTGGATCTGGAACGTGACATCAGTGCTGCACCCGAAGATCTGGCCTTTGCTTCCGGTCTTTGGTTTATCGTGTTCGCCGTCATGCAGATTCCGGTCGGATGGGCGCTGGACAAGATTGGCCCCCGCCTCACGTCCGCCGCGCTGCTTCTGGTGGGCGGGGCAGGTGGAGCGGCGGTTTTCGCAGCCGCAACAACGCCCTTGCACATCAGCATAGCCATGGGCCTGATCGGTGTCGGGTGCTCTCCGATCCTTATGGCATCCTATTATATCTTTGCGCGCGAATACCCTCCTGCGCAGTTTGCCACATTGGCCGCCGTGATGCTGGGCGCAGGCTCTGTAGGCAATCTGGTTGCTTCTTATCCAACTGCGCTTGCAGTGGAATGGATGGGATGGCGTGCAACGATGGTCGGGCTGGCCATGTTATCCGCCACAATCGCATTGGGCCTGTGGCTGACCGTTCATGACCCTTCGAAGGTCGAAACAGAACGCAAGGGATCGCTGCTGGATCTGCTGAAGGAGCCGGCCCTGTGGCTGATCCTGCCCCTGATGCTGGTTGCCTACGCCCCAGCTGCCGCGCTGCGCGGGCTTTGGGCCGGGCCGTACCTGAATGACGTTTTCGGCCTCAGTTCCACTCAGATCGGCACCGCAACACTGATCATGGGTGCGGCTATGATTGCGGGCACTTTTGTCTACGGACCGCTGGACCGTGTTTTTGGCACCCGGAAATGGGTGGTTTTCGCTGGCAACGCTTTGGGTTCAGTTGCGCTGGGCCTGCTCTGCCTGTGGATTGATAATGCAATATGGCTGTCCGTCCTGCTAATGGCTGTCGTCGGCTTTACCGGTGCCAGCTTCCCGGTCATCATGGCCCATGGCCGGGCGTTTGTTCCTCCGCATCTGGTAGGGCGTGGTGTGACATTGCTGAACCTGTTTGGCATCGGCGGCGTTGGTATAGCTCAATTTGTCACCGGGCGTATTCACGCAGCCACCGTGCACACAGGACCAACCGCGCCCTACACGGCAATATTCGGGTTTTTTGCGGTCACCCTTGCCATAGGGTGCGTGATCTATCTATTCAGCCGGGATAGTGTGGATTGATGCAGCCATCAGGAGAGCCCGTTGAAAGACCCCGTTGTCATAGCCCCAAATCTGAAACGCAGACTTTCGGGCGTAACGGCTACCATAGCAAGGCTGGTTCCGCTGCAAGCGCAATGGATCAATATCGTCGCCACTGGCCCTGGTCTGCCCGCCGACACCCCGCACATCCCGCTTGGTCGACTGCCTTTCCTGTCGCGTCGAAAATGGCGGGTCTGGCACGCGCGCCGCAACACCGAGATGCTACTGGGCCTCATCCTGCGCGATATGTTCCGGTTGAAACTCAAAATGCTGTTCACAAGCGCGTCCCAAAGGCCGCACACAGGCTATACCAAATGGCTGATCGGCAAGATGGATGCTGTCGTTGCAACCTCGCGCAAAACCGCAGGGTATCTTGAGCGAGACTCGCAGGTGGTAATGCATGGCATCAACCTGCAGGACTTTGTTCCGCCTTCAGACAAGGCCGCTGTCCGTGCCCGGCTGGGGCTGCCAGATGGGCTACTATTGGGGTGTTATGGCCGTATCCGACACCAAAAAGGCACGGATGCCTTTGTCGACGCCATGATTGACGTTTGCGGACGGTTCGACACAGTGTCCGGTATCATCATGGGCCGGGCAACCGAGAAACACACCACTTTTCTGGCCGAACTGAAGGATAAAGTCGCCAAAGCTGGCTTGTCTGATCGCATCCTTTTCAAGCCCGAGGTCACCGTAGATCAGATTGCTGAATGGTATCAGGCCCTGGACCTGTTTGTTGCGCCACAGAGGTGGGAGGGGTTTGGTTTGACCCCTCTCGAAGCGATGGCCTGCGGTGTTCCGGTCGTGGCCACAGATGTCGGCGCGTTTTCCGAGATTATTACTGATCCGTCCTTTGGCAAAGTGGTGACCCCCGATGACGTTCCTGCCTTGGTCGAGGCGATTGCGCAAATGCTGAAAAGTAATGATTCCCTGTCACAAGCAGGCCAGGCATCCCGGGCCCATGTCGAGCAGCATTTCGACATTCAGGGCGAAGCAAAGGCGCTGGTTGCGCTTTATGAACGACTTTTGAACGATTGAACCGCTTGAATTTGGCATCAGTCGTTGAAAACCCCGCTGATAGCCCTTTTTTCTTCGCCGCAACGCAGCTATGAACGCGCGTCCTTAACTTTGGAGACATGAAATGGGCTATCGCGTCGTAGTCGTCGGCGCCACGGGCAACGTGGGCCGCGAAATGCTGAACATTCTGGCTGAACGCCAGTTCCCGGTTGATGAACTTGCCGCCCTGGCAAGCCGTCGCTCGCTGGGTACCGAAGTAAGCTTTGGCGACAAGACCCTTACGACCAAAGATCTGGACACGTTCGATTTCACCGGCTGGGACATGGCGCTGTTTGCCGTGGGGTCCGAGGCGACCAAAGTCTACGCCCCCAAGGCGGCTGCGGCGGGTTGTGTGGTAATCGATAACTCGTCGCTCTATCGCTATGACCCGGACATTCCGCTGATCGTGCCGGAATGTAACCCGCAGGCGATCCACGACTACAAGAACAAGAACATCATCGCCAACCCCAACTGCTCGACCGCGCAGATGGTTGTCGCGCTCAAGCCGCTGCATGACCGCGCCAAGATCAAGCGCGTTGTTGTGTCGACCTATCAGTCGGTTTCGGGTGCCGGCAAGGAAGGTATGGATGAGCTTTGGGATCAGACCAAGGCCATCTACAACCCTACCACCGAAGTTGAGCCGAAAAAGTTCCAGAAGCAGATCGCCTTCAACGTCATTCCGCAAATCGACGTCTTCATGGAAGACGGCTCGACCAAGGAAGAGTGGAAGATGGTTGTCGAGACCAAGAAGATCGTCGATCCGTCGATCAAGGTTACGGCCACCTGCGTCCGCGTTCCGGTCTTCGTCGGCCATTCCGAGGCCGTGAACATCGAGTTCGAGGAATTCCTGGACGAAGACGAAGCCCGCGATATCCTGCGCGAAGCGCCAGGCATCATGGTGATCGACAAGCGCGAAGCGGGTGGCTACGTCTCGCCCATCGAATGCGCAGGCGACTTTGCCACATTCATCAGCCGCATCCGCCAGGATTCGACCATCGAGAACGGCCTGAACCTGTGGTGCGTCAGCGACAACCTGCGCAAGGGCGCCGCCCTGAACGCGGTTCAGATCGCCGAGCTGCTGGGCCGTGAGGTTCTGAAAAAGGGCTGACAAACAGCTTCTTTGGACAGGAAACAAAGAAACCCGCTGCATGTTCAGCGGGTTTTTTTGTACCATTCGTCAAGTTTCCGGCCTGTGCCGCCAATGAGCGAGGGTTTTGAAAGACGGGTTTCCCAACACCTACGTCACCGTGAACAAGAAAATAGATTAACTACAGCAGGTACCCGGACATTGCCTCCTTTATCAAACTGTTCGAAGTTTACCTTCACGGCATGTTCAATCGCCACTTCGTCGGCTTCGCTCCCTTTGTGGGCTTTCATGATGCGAGCCGCTGGGCCGACCTTGCTGGCAGCCCGCGCCGCACCCGCAACTCCGCCTGGAGGTGTAAGTACAATGTCTACCGGACGGGCTTCGACATTGGATAAGCCTGCCCGATTCATCAAGTCAACTACGCGATTGCAATCCTGAAAAGCAGACGGTCCGGGCGCATTGGGATTCCCTTTTGGCTGAGGCCCAAACCTTTCTTCAGCCGCTTGTTTCGGAATCTCGAACCAAGGGTTTTTGGCCACAGAAGCCCAGCAAACAAATACCATTTTCCCACGAGTGTTCAGCGCATTGGATAGATTTCCAAGGGCTGCAACCGGATCGGCGAAGAAGCTCATGCCTAATCGGGACACCAGAAGATCAAAAGGATGGGCTGAAAAAGCATGCGTTTGGACATCGGCCAAGAGGAAGGTGGCGTTTCGAATTCCTTCTGCCTTTGCTCTACTGGCAGCACGACCAAGAAGGGCCTCCGAAATGTCCACCCCAAGCACATCGCCATCCGGCACGCGCTGGGCCGATTCAAGGGTGCTTGCCCCCGTCCCGCACCCTATGTCGATGATGCGGTCTGTTGGAAGGATGTTGGTCGTAGCGAGCATCATGTTCAACATACCGGCCATCGCGGTATCAAGGGCATGCTCGTGTTCAATCCATTTCAACCCTGCAGGAGAAGCCCAATAATCAGCCTGCGCTTTGTTTGCATCCATGGCAATGTGATCCCGGTTTGCCTCACGTTAGCAAACATTCAAGCCCAATGCAGCATGTTGTAGATTGCGATACTAAAGCTGACCCTCATACTTCAGAAATGATCTACTTTTGATCACCCTTTCCCGCAACCAGCGCATTCTGGGCCACCTGCCGAATCCATAGGGGCACCAATACGGACTGGTGCAAAAGACTTCCGCAAACTCGGTGAAGATGCCCGACCTGTTGACAAATTCAGGCGTGCTTGCCAGCTAAACACGGACCTGAACGCGACGGATGGGTCATTAAAGACAACAGGTGGTGCCCTGCACACGGCATCAGAGGCAGAGCATGGGAACTTCGACCAAACGCAGAATTGGCAGATACCTGATCATAGGATGTGCAGGCATTCTGATTGGGCTTATCCTCATCGGGTTTACCGGGCAATTCCTGGCGGTGGGAGACTCCTTCGCGCTTTTCCGTCCGCAAGCCGGCGTTCTGCTTTTGCCGTGTGCCGCGATCCTGCTGTATATGCGTGCCAGATACCTTGCTTTGGTGACCTTGGCCATTGCCGCTGTTGCCGTCGGATCAATCGCAACCAGTTTTGCCGCGCCACCCAAGGCCTGCGACGGCCCGTGCCTGACGCTGTATCAAAAGAACCTCATGAGGCGGGCTTGGCCGCGGTATTCGCTGGCCGACGACATCATTGCATCCGATGCTCAGATCGTAACGTTGCAGGAAGTCTCAAGTCACAACCGCGAATACATGAGCAACCTGTTCGAGCATTACCCCGAAAAGGTGATCTGTGAGTTTCGTCCCGAACAAAACGTTGCCATCCTGACAACTCTTCCGATTGTCGAAGGTTCCGGGTTCTGCCTGAAAGGCCATGGTCTTGTCGGATTGCAGGTCAAGGCCCCGGATGGGTCTTTGGTCTGGATCGTATCGATCCACCTGAAGTGGCCTTTTCCCTACGACCAATCAACCCAAAGCCGGATCATTGCAGAACGCATCGCAAAATTGGATGGCCCGGTTCTGATTGCCGGAGATTTCAACATGGTTCCCTGGGGTGCAAGCGTTCGGCGGATCGCAGCGGCAGCAGACAACCAGAGTTTTGGGGCCGTCCTGAATACTCATAATCTTGGCAGCTGGCACTTACCCTTGCCGATCGACAACCTTTTGTTCCCGAAAGGAACAACCGGAACGGTTGAGCTGCGCCCGTTCATGGGATCCGACCATTTCGGCAAATTCGCGCGGTTTCGTTTGGATTGATCCGCAAGTTCCCCGCCGCTTTGGCGGGCATACCAGAACGAATGTCGCAATCCCAAGAAGGGTCTAGGTGTTATTTTCGATCAGCGCTTTCAGATTATTCAACCCCCGCTCGTAATCGCCACCAACCCATTTATCCATCATCACCCCCATCCAGCGGGACATGGGATTGAGCCCCAGATCGGATTCGAACCCCCAAGTCACATTGGTCGCGTCACCATCGGGTGTCAGGGTGAACGAAGCCGACGCCGTGCCCATCTGCCCAAAGTCCAGATCTGTTTTGACCAGTTGATTTTCCACGCTTTCGACGATTTCCTGCGACCCCGTACCGACCTGTGCGTGATCCGAGCTCCAGTTCAACTTGTTACCGACGCCTTCCTCGGGGCCACTGTAGCTTAGTTTCGTCTCCGGATCGCGTGACAGCCAGGGTGACCATTTCTCGGTCGCTTGCATGGAATTCACAAACGGAAAGATCACTGCGGCCGGGGCGTCGATGGTGATGCTGCGGGACACTTCCGCCTTGCCGGGCAACACGTATGAGACGGCGACGAACAGAAAAACAAGAAGGCACAGCCCTGCGAGAATTCGTTGAAGTATCTTCATAGCAAGCTCCAAAATCAAACGTCATGTGTGGAGCATACGAAAAAACGGCCCGGAATCAGAGCCGTATTCCGCATCAATTATTCACTATGAACCGTCGTCACACCGGGACAAATTTCTTCTGTATTGGGTCGAAACTCTCTAACCCGCCAGCACCGATATCGGTCCACAACCCGTGCAGGCTCAGAGTGCCTTTTTCGACCGCTGACGAGATGAACGGGAACGTCATCAGGTTTTCAAGCGACGCGACAACCGACTGGCGTTCCAGCTGCCGGGCTTGTTCGAGGCTGTCTTCGATATCAGCGACAAGTTCGAATTTTGGTTTCAGAATGTCCATCCAGCGACCGACAAAGCTTTCTTTTGCGTCCAGTTGCGGCGCCTGACCCTTGCACATGTCGATACAGCCCTGAACACCACCGCATTGCGAATGGCCAAGAACCATCAGATGCGCAACCTTGAGAGAAGTGACGGCATACTCGATTGCTGCGCTGGTACCGTGATGATCACCGTCCGGCGCATAGGGTGGCACCAGATTGGCGATATTGCGGTGGATAAAGAAATCGCCCTGATCGGCACCGAACATCGAGGTCACATGGACCCGGCTGTCGCAGCAGGAAATCACCATCGCCCGGGGCCGCTGCCCTTCATCTGCCAGCCGCTTGAACCAGACCTGGTTTTCTGAATATGTGGTCGCTTTCCAGCCGTGATACCGCGTGACCAGATAGCTCGGCAAAGGTTTGGCAAATTCCATTACGGTGTCCCCGTTCTTGTCACTGACCGATCCTCTAAACTGAATTCTAGGAAAATTCGAGTAATTATCCGGTTTCTCTGCAAGGTTTTGCAAAGGAATTTGCCACCAGTATCAAACCTGCGCCGTGGGGGCGTCAGAATTAGGGTGAATGTGGTGGAAAAAATTATCACGCTTGAACACAAGGAATCCGTCCGTCTGGATTCGGACCAACTAAGTGGCCTTTACCGTCAACTGGGCGACAAGAACGCGCTGGATGTGCTGTGCCGCACCATCGAAGAACTGGCCGTGCGCCTGTCGAACTGCGAACGCTTTTGGCGTCAGCGCGAATGGGCCGAACTGCGCAAATGCGCAAGGTCCCTGGTCGCGATTTCCGAACAGGTCGGGATGACGGTTCTGGCCAGGGTTGCAGGGGACGTGGCACAGGCCGTCGATTCCGGCGACGCGGTAGCAGCGGGCGCGACGCTGGGACGTCTGATCCGCGTTGGGGAGCGGTCATTGACAGCCGTCTGGGATCAACAGGACCTTTCCGTCTGACAGGGGTTGCGGGCAGAATATGCGCGGCTAGTCTGTGCACAGAAACAATCTGTCGAGGCGCACATGACACTGTCCTTCGCCCCATCCTCTGACCCTTCCGTACCGCTTCATGTGATCGCGCAGTCGGATTTGGACGGCTGGCTTCTGGATCAACCCGAGCGCGTGCAATCCTGGGTCGCAGCAAACGGGTTTTCCGGTGCACTGGGGCAGGTCCTGCTTGTGCCAGCCACGAACGGCGCAATTGAATTCGCGCTGGCTGGTTACGGAACCGAAGACAAACGCGCGCGCAAACGGTTCCCTCTTGCCGCAGCGGCTTTGGCGTTTCCGGAAGGAACCTACAGCCTTGCTTCGGGCATTCCTGCGGATTTGTTGGAGATGGAGTGTCTTGGCTGGCTGATGACTGGCTATGCCTTTGATCGATACGCATCCCAGACCGGAGGGTCAGCGGCGTTGATTGCACCTGATGGCATCAACGCCACCCGTATTGAAGCCATGGCAAATGCCGAGGCTCTGACGCGCGATCTGGTCAACACGCCCACTTCGGACATGGGACCGGATCAGTTGCAGCAAGCGGTCGAGGTTCTGGCAAATGAATTCGGTGCGTCTTGCAAGGTGATCATCGGCCAAGCGCTGCTGGACCAGAACTTTCCCATGATTCACACGGTAGGGCGGGCCGCGGAACAGGCCCCCCGGCTGATCGAGCTGACCTGGGGCACCAGTGGCCCCAGACTGACACTGGTGGGCAAAGGTGTATGTTTCGATACCGGCGGGCTGAATTTGAAACCGGGCGCTTCCATGGGCCTGATGAAAAAAGACATGGGTGGCGCGGCCAATGTGTTGGGACTGGCTCGGATGATCATGACGCTGGACCTTCCGCTACAACTGCGAGTTCTGATCCCGGCCGTTGAAAACGCGGTATCAGGCAATGCCTTCCGCCCCGGTGATATCCTGACCTCACGCAAGGGTCTGACCGTCGAAATCAACAACACCGACGCCGAAGGGCGTCTGGTTCTGGCTGATGCGCTGACTTTGGCGGATGAAGGGAATCCCGATCTGGTGATCTCGATGGCGACGCTGACCGGTGCGGCGCGCGTGGCCGTGGGCCCTGATCTGGCCCCGTTTTACACCGACGACGAAAGCTGCGCGATGGCCTTGGCACAAGCGGCCAAAACGTCTGCCGATCCGGTCTGGAGAATGCCGTTTCACACACCCTACGAGTCGATGATCGAACCCGGCATTGCCGATCTGGACAATGCCCCCTCCGGCGGGTTTTCCGGGTCTATCACCGCCGCGCTGTTTCTGCGCCGGTTCGTAGGGTCCAGCCGCTATGTCCATTTTGACATCTACGCGTGGCAACCCAGCAATGAACCCGGCCGCACAAAAGGCGGTCTGGGTCAGGGAACACGCGCAGTGCTGTCGGCATTACCGGAGGTATTGGGATTATGACCAAGCGCCGCGTATCCAAACCGGTCGTCGACCTGTTGCGTGTTCCTGACGGACCGCGTGACCGGCAGTTGCTGTTGGGGGACACGGTTCACGTCGCAGAAAACAACGACGGGTGGAGCAGGATCGTCGCGGAAAAAGACGGATATGCTGGTTGGCTGGAAACAGACCACCTGTCCGAGGATATGCCTGCAACGCATTGGATCAATGCGCCCGCAACACATGCCTACGTGGCCCCCGATATCAAAAGTCGCGATCTCGTTTCTCTGAGTTACGGAAGTAAAATCCATGCGACTGCGGAAACGGATCGGTTTGTGCAGACCGAATTGGGTTTTGTCCCAAAGGTTCACACGGCCGCAATTACAGAAAAACCGCACGATCCGGTTGCCGTGGCCGAGTTGTTTCTGGGTACGCCTTATCTGTGGGGCGGAAACAGCCGGTTCGGTATCGATTGCTCGGGGCTTGTTCAGGCCGCGTTGCTGGCCTGCGGTATTCCCTGCCCCGGCGATAGCGGCGATCAGGAACAAGCCTTGGGCGCTGTCCTGTCAGCTGAATCACCTGCGCAGCGTGGGGATTTGCTGTTCTGGAAAGGGCACGTGGCCTGGGTTTCGGGCGACAACATGATTTTACACGCTAACGCCAGCCATATGGCGGTTGTGTACGAACCGATGGACCGGGCGATTCAGCGCATTCAGGATCAGGGTGACGGGCCTGTTACAGCGCGAAAAAGGCTCTAATCCGGGTTTACGGCCCGGATGAGCTTGCGTTCCAGCACCCGCAGGACGGCTCGCAGATCATGGCCGCGTTTCAGGATACGGCCATCCATACCTATGACTGAGTACATACCCTGCCGGGACTTCAGGCGCGGGTGTTTTTCGACGCGGTAGATCGGGTGCTCTGCGGTGCGACGGAAGATCGAGAACACCGCCATATCGCGCAGGTTTGAGATACCATAGTCTCGCCACTCTCCGGCGGCGACCATCCGTCCATAAACGGACAGGATTTGCGACATCTCATGCCGGTCAAAGGCCACGGGCATCTGCGCTGCGTTTGCCGAAAACCGGTTGGGAGGCTGCATATTCATACCTCCAGCCTTGCCGGAAATCGTGTTTGAATCAAGCCTGATGCGCTGTTGCCCGGCATTTACAACACAAGTGTTACCGCCGACCAACCTGACGGCAAATCAGTATTACCGGCAGCAGGCCGACCGCCAGAATGACCAGCGACGGCACAGCGGCGCCCTCAAGCCTCTCATCCGAGGCAAGCCTGTACGCCTGTACGGCTAGTGTGTCGAAGTTGAACGGGCGCATGATCAAGGTGGCAGGCAATTCCTTCATCACATCAACAAAGACGATCAACAGCGCGGTCAGCAGCGACGGTGTCAGAATGGGCAGGTGAACGCGCCGCAATGTTCCCAGCGGTGTTTGCCCCAGCGAGCGGGCCGCGGCATCCATATTGGCATGAACCGTGCTTTGCCCCCCCTCATAGGCGCTGAGCGCGGCGGCAAGGAATCGCACCATGTAAGCGGCGACCAGCAACCAGATCGAACCTGTCACCAACAACCCAGTCGATACATCGAAGGTCTGCCGCATCCAGGCATCCAACGTGTTGTCAAAGCTGGCGAAAGGTACAATCAAGCCGACTGCAATGACGCCACCGGGCACGGCATATCCCAGCCGCGCCATATAGGCCGTCGCAGACGACGCGCGCCCAGGTCTCAGGCGTTGAAAGAACCCGACACAGATCGCCGCAAAGACAGTGACAACTGCAGCCGTTCCGGCGAGGATCAGCGAGTTCTGGATGAAACCGATATAGCGCCGCGACAGCAAGTTCTGTTCCGATTCCAAACCCATCTCGACCAGTATGATAACGGGCAGCAGAAACCCGAAGATAACGGGTATCGTACATAACAAGAATGCTGCGGCGGCGCGAAGACCGGTCAGATGTTCCGCCGGTTGGGCAGCATGTTTCTTTCCGGCCTGATAGTATTTTGCCTTACCGCGCTGGGTGCGCTCGGCCACAGCCATGATCAGCGCAAAGACAAGCAGGCACCAGGCCAGCTGCGCCGCCGCTGCTCGGTCGGCCATGGAAAACCAGCTGGTGTAAATCCCGGTCGCAAAGGTCTGCACACCGAAATAGGACACGGTTCCGAAATCGGCGATGGTTTCCATGATGGCCAGTAGCACACCACCGGCGATTGCCGGGCGCGCCATCGGCAGCGAGACGCGCCGAAACGCCAGCCATGGATTGTTGCCCAGCGCCCGAGCAGCGAGAAACGCCGAAGCACTTTGTTGCAGGAACGCAGCCCGCGCCAGCAGGTAGACATAGGGGTACAGCACCAGAATCAGCATCACCGCAGCGCCCCCGGTCGAGCGGATTTCAGGGAACCAGTAGTCGCGCGGCCCCCAGCCTGTTACATCCCGCAAAGTGCTTTGAACGATACCCGGATGATCCAGAATAAAGGTGTATGCATAGGCAAGCACGTATGCCGGAAAGGCCAAGGGCAAGACCAGCGCGATCTCAAGGATCCTGACGCCCGGAAAGCGGGTCATCGTCACCAACCAGGCAGCGCCCGTGCCGATACTGAACGTACCCGCCGCGACCAGCACCACAAGGATCAGGGTCGTCACGGTATAGCTGGGCAGCACCGTCCCCATCAGGTGCGAGATCGTATCTGTCCCCCCAGTCACCGCTGCCAGAACCACGGCCACCATGGGCAACAGGCACGCGGCAGCCACAAGATAGGCGACAGCGGCCAACAGCCGTGTGCCGCGTACACCGCGATTGCGTGATCCGTTTTCTGAATAGTCGATCTGGGTCATCATCCCGGCTTTTGATTGGCAAAGGCTTAGGGTCTGCCTTTAATCGACCAAAATGCTCGGAAACACCAGTGCGTCGGTCAACAAATCTGCGGCACAAACTGCCGCAGACCTGTTTTTCACTGCTATTCGTAGACGCGCTGATCCTCGATCACCAGCCCGTCTTTGGGCAGCGAGCCGGGGGCCACGACTTCGATTGCGCCTTTCAGTTTCAGCACTTCGGCCACCGATCTGGCATATGCCGTATCATCCCCGCCTGTGCTTTCGATCTGGACAGTCATCGAATCCATCTCGCCCTGACGGGTGGCGATGACTCGAGCCTTGACGATCTCTTCATGCTTGTCGACCAAAGCGGCAACCTGTTCCGGACGCACGAACATACCTTTGATCTTGGTCGTCTGATCTGCACGCCCCATCCAACCTTTGATCCGGGTGTTCGTGCGACCGCAGGGGGAAATCCCCGGCATTACGGCGGACAGGTCGCCCGTCGCAAAGCGGATCAGCGGGTAATCTGGGTTGAGAGAGGTCACCACAACCTCGCCCACCTCACCCGGTGCCACCGGAGTTCCGGTTCCAGGTGTCACAATCTCGACAATCACGTGCTCGTCGATGATCATCCCGTCGATCGCGGCGCTTTCATAAGCAATATTGCCCAGATCCGCTGTCGCGTAACATTGCAGGCACGAGATACCCCGGTCGGCATATTCCTGTCGCAAAGACGGGAACAAAGCGCCTCCGCCAACAACGGCTTTCGAGAAATGTAGTGAAACGCCCATCTCGTCGGCTTTGTCCAGGATGACCTTCAGGTAATCCGGCGTACCTGCATAGGCCGTACAGCCAACATCGCGGGCGGCAGTCACCTGCAACTCGGTTTGTCCGGTCCCTGCGGGCAGAACAGCCGCGCCAACAGCCCGTGCGCCATTTTCAAAGATCATACCGGCCGGCGTCAGATGATACCCAAAACAGTTCTGGACGATGTCCCCTGCGCCAACACCCGCGGCATTCAGGAAACGGCCCATGCGCCACCAGTCGTGATCAGTGCTGCCCGGCTCATAGATCGGCCCGGGCGACTGGAACACATGATGGAAATGCCGCGCGGGTTTTACCGTAAATCCGCCAAACGGGGGGCGTTTGGCCTGTGCCCGGGTCAAATCCGATTTCCGCAGAACGGGCAATGTCGGCAAATCTTCTGCTGACTTTACCTTATTAGTGTCTGATTCTGACAAATGCGACGCAAATCCAGGGGCCGACATCGCGCGTTTGATCTGCTCCACAAGTGCCCCGGCCTGATCTGAGGCGCGTTCGTCTGCCGAGCGTGTTTCGAGTGCGTCGAAATAGGTCATCGCCATATCCTCCATCCGCTCACAGCCACCTTTTGCGACGACGATAGGACCGCACATCACGAAAGCTTTTGCGGCCCTCGTCGGACATACCCAGATAAAACTCTTTCACATCCGGGTTTTCGCGCAGGTCTGCGGCCGGGCCGTCCATCACGACACGCCCGGATTCAAGAATATAGCCGTAATGCGCAAAGCGCAGGGCGACGTTGGTGTTCTGCTCTGCTAGCAGAAAGGACACGCCCTCTTTTTCGTTGAGGTCCTTCACGATACTGAAAATCTCTTCGACCAGCTGCGGAGCAAGACCCATTGAAGGTTCGTCCAGCAAAATCGTCTCGGGCCGCGACATCAACGCCCGCCCCATGGCAACCATCTGCTGTTCCCCACCCGAAGTATAGCCTGCCTGCGACCGGCGGCGTTCCTTGAGCCGGGGGAAATATGCGTAAACCATCTCAAGATCCTGCTGGACCGCAGCCGCCCCGTCTTTTCTGGTATAAGCACCGGTCAGCAAGTTTTCCTCGACGGTAAGGTGCTCGAAACAATGGCGGCCTTCCATCACCTGAATGACACCCTTTTCAACCAGATCGGCCGGATCGCTTTCATGCACGTTCTGGCCGCGATACTTGATCGAACCTTTGGTGACTTCACCGCGTTCGGAATGCAGCAGGTTCGAAACGGCCTTGAGCGTGGTTGTCTTGCCCGCACCATTGCCGCCCAACAACGCTGTGATGCCGCCCTTTGGAACGCTCAGGCTGACGCCTTTCAACACGAGGATCACGTGGTTGTAGATCACCTCGATATTATTGACCTCAAGCAGGGTTTCCGCCTGCACGTCAGTGGTTTGTGCCGCATCCAGCATCAGCGCGTTTCCTCATGCCTGCCCGTTCCGGGGCTGTTCGTGAGGAGCGGCAGGTAACCCGCCGCTCCGGTTGTCTGAACGCCCCGGATCACATCCGTGGCGTACCATGCCTTACTCGCAACGTGGCGAGATGCTGTTTTCGGTTGCGTAGGCACCGGAATCTTCTTCGATCAACGCGCCGATAACTTCGGCATCTGTCGGTTTGAAGTCCTGTACGGGGTTCCAGGCGCCAGTCGCCGCATCCCACTGAACAACACCGACAAGACCGGGGCCGCCGTGGTTTTCGCAAGAGACCGAGAATTCAGGGCCGAACCCGGACATACCAAGCGCTTCCATCTTGGCGTTGGTCATTTCCAGTGCTTCCATGCCATCGCGCATCATCGACGCGTCGATATCAGCGGTTCCGTGCATCGCCTGCGCCGTTTTCACAGCCTCGGCTGCCAGCATGGCGGCATAAAGCCCACGGTTGTACTGAACTGTACCCAGCTGATCGCCGGCACCCGCAGCCTTGCCCGAGTCAACGACGTACTTTTTCAGGTCGTCATAGACAGGATAGTCCATACCAAGGCCGGTAAAGGTCAGCGCCTTGTAACCGGTCGCTTTTTCGCCAGCAGGCTCAACGTCGAATTCCGCGCCCGACCACCAGACACCGATGAAGTTTTCCATCGGGAAACGGATGTTGGCCGCTTCCTGAACCGCAACCTGGTTCATGACGCCCCAGCCCCACATGATGACATAGTCAGGCTTTTCGCGGCGAATTTGCAGCCATTGCGACTTCTGCTCCTGGCCCGGGTGATCAACCGGCAGCAGGGACAGCTCATACCCATGCTTTTCGGCCAGAGTTTCCAATGTCCGGATCGGTTCCTTGCCATAGGCCGAGTTGTGATAGACCAGCGCAATCTTCTTGCCGCTCAGGTCACCGCTATTTTCCTCCAACAGATAGTTGATCGCACCGGACGCACCATTCCAGTAGTTGGCCGGATAGTTGAACACGTGGCTGAACACTTTGCCGTTCGCAGCCGAGGTCCGGCCATACCCCATCGTGTGCAGTGGAATGCCGTCGGCGGTCACTTTGGGGATCAGCTGATAGGTAATACCGGTCGACAGCGGCTGATACACCAGCGCGCCTTCACCTTTGGTGGATTCGTAGCATTCCACGCCTTTTTCGGTGTTATACCCGGTTTCGCATTCGATCACGTTTGCGGGGACACCGCCAATACCACCGTCCCGCTCGTTCAGAAGCGTGAAATAGTCGGCGTAACCATCCGCGAATGGAATACCACCGGCCGCATAGGGCCCGGTTCGATAACTGAGCGACGGGAACACAAGATCCGCCATCGCAGGTCCTGCCGCCATCACGGCGCTCAGCGCCACAGTTGCCAGTTTCTTGTTCATCGGGTGTCTCCTCCCTTGATTGATCCGATATTGAGTTCGGGCTTGATCACCCGTCTTTATGATTGGGCCAGCCCTCAGTGCGGGAACGGCCAGAGTCTGAGTTTCTCTTTCGCCACGCGCCACAACTGGGCCAGACCGTGGGGCTCGAGGATCAGGAACATGATGATCAGCGCGCCTACAATCACGAGCTGAAGATGGGCAACGATATCGGTCGGCCAACCCAGAAGATCGACGCCAACCAGTTTGAGCAGAACCGGCAGCAGCACCAGGAACGCCGCCCCGGCAAAAGACCCGAAAATCGAGCCTAACCCGCCGATAATCACCATGAACAGCACCAGAAACGACTTCTGAATGCCGAATGCTTCGCCCACCTCGACCGCGCCAAGATAGACGGCAAAGAACAAGGCCCCTGCGATGCCCACAAAGAACGAGCTGACAGCGAAAGCGCTGATCTTGGCCTTCAACGGGTTCACCCCGATGATTTCCGCGGCGATATCCATGTCGCGGATCGCCATCCATGTCCGCCCGGTCGTGCCGCGGGTCAGGTTGCGCGCAATAATCGCGCTGGCGGTCAGGAAGATCAGACAGAACAGGTAGGTCGCCCAAGCCGGGGCGTTCGGGCCCGAGATGATAATGCCGAACACGTCACGTTCTGGCGCGTTGATCTGACCCGAGGCCGAGTAGTTGTAGAACCACGGCACCCGGTTGAAGAGCCACACCAGAAAGAACTGTGCCGCAAGCGTCGCCACCGCCAGATAGAACCCTTTGATCCGCAGGGAAGGCAGGCCAAACAAAACGCCTACAATCGCGGTGATACCTCCAGCCAGCAGGACATGAATGAACATGCTGACGTCTGGAAATGCGGTCATCAACTTGTAGCAGGCATAAGCGCCGACAGCCATGAAACCGCCTGTACCAAGGCTGACCTGCCCGCAATAGCCCACAAGTATGTTCAGTCCGATCGCCGCGATGGCATAGATCAGAAAGGGCAGCAGCAGGGCGTTTGCCCAATAGTCGTTGATGATGAACGGAATGATCCCGAACGCCACCGCCAAAACGACATAGTACCGGTACCGGTCGAACTTGATCGGGAAAGTCTGGCTGTCATCCACGTAGGAGGTTTTGAAATCTCCGGCCTCACGATAGAACATCTGTTACTTTCCCCATTCTTCCTGCGCCCGGTTCCGGGTCGCGGCGTCCAGCTGGCTGGACCCTTTGGCATATCCGCTCGCCTCAGAGGCGCGCACCAGTTTCAGGTAGGCCAGAACACCCATGATCAGCCCGGCAAAGGCCAGGATTGCGGCAATCGTCAGCTGGCTGTCGGTCAGGTCATTCGAGGTCAGCGCGATATATCCAAAGGCCCAGAACCCCGCCCATGCGATCACGTTGATGATGGCGATGAGTTTGGTCATGCGTTACACCCTCTCGATGATCTTCTCGCCGAACAGACCCTGCGGTCTAAACACCAGAAAGATCAGCGCCAGCACATAGGCGAACCAGTTCTCGGTCGCGCCGCCGACCAGCGGGCCAATCGAGAATTCGAACAGTTTCTCGCCCACTCCGATGATCAGACCGCCGACGATGGCACCGGGGATCGAGGTGAACCCGCCCAGCATCAGCACCGGCAGCGCCTTGAGCGCGATCAGCGACAGCGAGAACTGCACGCCCGATTTGGTGCCCCACATGATCCCCGCGACCAGCGCCACGAACCCGGCCACCGACCAGACCATGACCCAGATGAAGTTGAGCGAGATCCCGACCGAAAGCGCTGCCTGATGGTCATCCGCCACCGCGCGCATGGCCCGGCCCTGCTTTGTGTACTGGCTGAAGGCCACCAGTGCCGCCACCAGAAGCGCCGCAATCACGGTTGCCACGATGTCGAGGTTGTCGATGAAGAAGCCATAGCCGAAGATGTTAAAGGTGACCTCGTCGATCCACAGGTTGATGCCCTGCGGCAGACCCACATCCAGCGTCTTGATCTCGGATCCCCACATCAGGTCGGCCACGCCTTCAAGGAAATAGGCCAGACCGATCGTGGCCATGAACAGGATGATCGGCTCCTGCCCAACCAGATGCCGCATGACAAAGCGCTGCACACACCAGGCCAGCAGAACCATCACGCCCATTGTCAGGATGATCGCCAGCAGGGCGGGGATGTTCCAGCCGAAGTTATAGACATGAGTGCCGAAGGTCGCGTTGATCAAATGCGCGAAAGGCACCTGCCCGTTCATGATCCCGACCAGCGTCATCGCCGCAAACAGGGCCATAACCCCTTGCGCATAATTGAAAATCCCGGATGCCTTGTAGATAAGCACAAAGCCCAGCGCGACCAGCGCATAAAGCACCCCGGCCATCAGACCGTTAAGGATGACCTCCGTGGCAAAGATTAACTGCTCAGGCATATGTGCCTCCCCGGATATCTGCTTTGGTCTCAGTCATGGCTGACCCCCAGATAGGCGTCGATGACTTCCTGATTGTTGCGCACCTCGTCGGGTGTACCGTCACCAATCTTTTTGCCGTAATCCATCACGACCACGCGGTCGCTCAGGTCCATCACCACGCCCATATCGTGTTCGATCAGGGCGATGGTGGTGCCGAATTCGTCATTCACGTCGAGGATAAAGCGGCTCATGTCCTCTTTCTCTTCGACGTTCATGCCCGCCATCGGTTCATCCAGCAGCAAGAGCTTTGGTTCTGCCGCCAGTGCGCGGGCCAGTTCGACGCGTTTTTTCAGGCCATAAGGCAGGCGCGCAACGGGTGTCTTGCGGATGTGTTGGATTTCAAGGAAATCGATGATCTTCTCGACCGCCTCACGGTTTTCAACCTCTTCCGCCTCGGCCTTTCCCTTCCACCACGCCTGCTGGAGGATGTTGGTCTGCATGAAGTTCAAGCGCCCGGTCATGACGTTGTCCAAAACACTCATCCCCTCGAACAGGGCGATGTTCTGGAACGTCCGCGCGATTCCCTGCTGCGCCACCTCAAAGGGGCGCATGGGCGGGCGTTTTGATCCGTGGAACCAGACCTCGCCCTCTTGCGGGACATAGAACCCCGAGATAACGTTCAGCATCGACGATTTCCCGGCCCCGTTCGGCCCGATGATGGCGCGAATCTCACCCTCGCGAATATCGAACGAGATATCCTTGATCGCCACGACGCCGCCAAAGCGCAGGGTGATGTTCTTCATTTCCATCACCACGCCGCCGATCTTGCGACCGTCTTCGGTGACATATCCTTCGGCGTTATCCAGCATCAGTCACTCCCTGACTTGCGCATAAACGGGATGGCGGGCGGGGTGATGGCCGCAGGTCGCGCGGTGCTATGGCGGCCCTCATTCCGCTGCCACCTTATGTTGCGCAACCGGTACAACCGGCGCATCCACGATTTTCAGCGTCGCGCTGATCGCTCCCTTGCGCCCATCTTCATAGGTCACTTCGGTCTTGGTCGACACGCTTTCGGACCCGTCATAAAGCGCCGCAATGATGTCGTGGAACTTCTCTTCGACAAACCCGCGCCGCACTTTCCGGGTGCGCGTCATCTCACCATCATCAGCGTCCAGTTCCTTGTGCAGAACGACAAAGCGATGCACCTGGCAACCGGACAGCATTTCATCAGCTGCTACCGATTTGTTGACCTCTTCCACATGCGCCTTGATCGTCTCTAACACACGCGGATGCCCCGCCAGTTCCTGATAGGACGCATAGGCCACGTTGTTACGTTCCGCCCAGTTGCCGACCGCTGTCAGGTCGATATTGATGAACGCCACGCAGCGGTCCTTGCCGTTTCCGAACAGAACGACCTCGAGAATATCGGGGTAGAATTTCAGCTTGTTCTCGACATATTTCGGCGCGAACATGGACCCGTCGGCCATTTTGCCCACGTCCTTGGCGCGGTCGATGATCCGCAGGTGGCCGCTGCTTTCCTCGATAAATCCGGCATCACCCGTTGCCACCCAGCCTTCGGCATCTTTGGTCGATGCCGTGGAATCCGGGTTGTTGTAATATTCGACAAACACGCCGGGCGAGCGGTAGTGGATCTCGCCCTTGTCGTCGATCTTGATCTCAACATCCGGCGCGGGAACACCAACCGTATCGGCCCGAACCTCGCCATCCGGCTGCACGGTGATGAACACGGTTGCTTCGGTCTGGCCATAAAGCTGTTTCAGGTTGATGCCCAAAGATCGATAGAAATCAAAGATTTCCGGTCCGATCGCTTCACCCGCTGTATAACCAACCCGGAACCGGCCATAGCCCAGCGTATCCTTGAGCGGCCCATAGACCAGCAGATTGCCCAGCGCGTATTTCACCCGGTCGCCAAAGCCAACGGATTTGCCATCCAGCAACTTGCCGCCCACCTTTTTGGCATGCGCCATGAAGTGATGGAACATGCGTTGCTTCAGCTTGCTCGCATCCTCCATCCGGATCATTACATTGGTCAGCTGGCTTTCAAACACGCGCGGTGGGGCGAAGAAATAGGTCGGCCCGATTTCGCGCAGATCGGTCATCATCGTGTCGGCGCTTTCCGGGCAGTTTACGCAGAACCCGCACCAATAGGCCTGACCGATGGAAAAGATGAAATCCCCGACCCATGCCATTGGAAGGTAGGAAAGGATATCTTCATCGCGGGTCAAATGGTCGAAGATCGCTGAATTCTTGGCGCTTTCGATCACGTTGCGGTTCGACAGAACCACCCCCTTGGGCTTACCCGTTGTGCCCGAGGTATAAAGCATGACGCAGGTGTCTTTATAGGTGATCTCAGAGATGCGCTTGTCCAGCTCTGCATCAAACCGCTGATGTCCTGCCTGACCTTCGGCCATGAGGTCTTCCAGCGCGTTCATCTGGCTGTGGTCGTATTTCCGCATCCCCCGCTTGTCGGTGTAGAGGATGTGCTTGATCTGGTGCACTTTTTCCTGAATTTCGATGACCTTGTCGACCTGTTCCTGATCACCGCAGACGACATATTTCGCGCCGCAATGTTCCATCACATAGGTCATCTCTTCGGCGACTGCGTCCTGATACAGAGGCACCGGAATTGCACCGACCATCTGTGCCGCGACCATGGTCCAGTAATGTGCTGGCCGGTTGCGTCCGATCACGGCAATGTGGTCACCGCGCTCAACGCCAATTTCAAGAAATCCAAGGGCGAGCGCACGAATTTCCTTGGCCGCTTCAGCCCAGGTCCAGCATTGCCAGATCCCAAATTCTTTTTCCCGATAGGCCGGGGCATCCCCGAACTGGGTCGCGTTGCGGTGTAGAAGCGCCGGAAGGGAATGCAACCCTTCGGCGCCCGACTGCGTCTGAGCCAATCTTTTTCTCCTCCCCATCCGGCCTCCTCAAAGCCGGAAATGGCGGATCCGGGAAAGCCCCCGGATGCCAGTGCCCCGATTTGGGACACCCGCACGATCAGCGTCAACTTTTTCCTGATGTTTTCTCAATTCTTACGAATTGTAACAGGTGCAGAGGGGTGATGTTACGTTTTGTACAAATTGTACAGATCGCCTTGCGTCGGAAAATTCGAACCACCTGACCCGATACTCGCAGCATCGGAGTCCTCGATAATTAAAGATCTTTCTAGCTAGAGCTTCTCACAAGCGATTTCAAACTCGTGCTGGAAATCATCTGGAGGGCAAACACATGACAATGCCGCGACCAAAGTTTTATTGGTAAGAGCTTCTTTAAAAACCACTCTGGAGAACTCTGTATAGTGCTCATTCAACAGATCCTCTAAAGGCCCGGAACCAAGCATTCCAATGTCCCATTCGCTCAGCTCCTTCTTTGATAAATCGCAAATTGCGCTCCAAAGAACATGCGGTTTTTCATGTGCCCAACTAATACGGGCATCAACAACCCATTCGCTTTCGAGCCAACGCTGACTGCCTGCCGGGTTTCTTTGAAAACTTAACCAAGACGAAACGAATTTTCTAATCAGCGCACCGCTGCCCATATTACGTTTCCCTCACTACAACCAATCCCGCAGGATCGGGATCAGGGGCACATCCGCTGCGGGCATGGGGTAATTGCGCAGGTCATTTGCGCGGACCCATTTCAGCGCCTGCCCCTCTTTCGACTGCGGGATACCCTGCCATTTGCGGCAGGCGAACAGCGGCATGAGCAGGTGGAAATCGTCATAGCTGTGGCTGGCAAAGGTCAGGGGGGCGAGGCACGAGGCCCAGGTATCGATTCCCAGCTCCTCGTGCAATTCGCGGATCAAGGCGGCCTCGGGGGTTTCGTCGGGTTCGATCTTGCCGCCGGGAAACTCCCAAAGACCGGCCATGGATTTACCCTCGGGGCGTTGGGCCACCAGCACCCGGCCCTCGATGTCGATCAGGGCGACAGCTGAAACCAACACGGTTTTCACGAGCGGTAATCCGCGTTGATCTCGATATATCCGTGCGTCAGATCGCAGGTCCAGACGGTGGATTTGCCCGCGCCCAGACCCAGATCTACGGCGATGACCAGATCCTGACCTTTCATATAGGCGGCGGCGGCGTCTTCGCTGTAATCGGGGCTGACCCAGCCCTTTTCGGCCACAAGTATGTCGCCGAAGGAAATGCTCAGCAGGTCGCGATCCGCCGCGGCACCGGATTTGCCGATGGCCATGACGATACGACCCCAGTTCGGGTCTTCGCCCGCGATGGCGGTTTTGACCAGCGGAGAGTTGGCGATGGCAAGGCCATGGGTCTTGGCGCCAGCGTCTGTTGCGGCCCCTGTCACGCGGATTTCGACGAATTTCGTGGCACCTTCGCCATCGCGCACCACTTGCTGGGCCAGATCCAGCATCACAGCCTCCAGCGCCTCGGCGAAGGCCGCATTGCCGGTGGCGTCCACACCCGAAGCGCCGGTGGCGCACAGCAGCAGGCTGTCCGAGGTGGATGTATCGCTGTCCACGGTGATGCAGTTGAACGTCCGGTCTGTCTGCGCCCCCAGCATCGCCTGCAACGCCGATTGTTCGACCTGCGCGTCGGTGAAGATATAGACCAGCATGGTCGCCATATCTGGCGCAATCATGCCGGACCCCTTGGCAATCCCCGCAATAGAGACTGTTTTGCCATCAATTTCGACCTGCGCCACGGCCCCTTTCGGGAAGGTGTCGGTGGTCATGATCGCGCGTGCGGCGTCTTCGATCGCGTGACGGCTGAGATCCGCCTTCAGCGTTTCAAGCTTGGCAATGATGCGGTCATGCGCCAGCGGCTCACCGATGACGCCGGTTGAGGAGGTAAAGACCCGCTCGACCGGAACACCTGTCGCCTTCGAGATGGCCTGCGTCACCTCGGCCACCGAGGTCTGACCATAATGCCCGGTAAAGGCATTGGCATTACCCGAATTCACCAGGATCGCCGCCGGGCCATCGCTGGGCCCGCCGATCTTGTCCTGACAATCCAGAACCGGGGCGGCTCGCGTGGCTGAACGGGTAAAGACCCCGGCCACAGATGTGCCCGGGTCCAGCACGGCCAGCATGACATCGGTGCGGCCCTGATATCGCACGCCCGCCGCGACGGTGGCGAACCGCACACCGTCAATTGCAGGCAAATCAGGGAAGGACGCTGGCGCCAGCGGCGAAACCTTGGTGATCTTGGCCACGGGGATTACTCCTGAATCAGGTCCAGCTGGCGCAGGACTTCGGGTCCGGCACCTTCCAAAGCGGGGCGGTCGATCTGTGCCTGCTGTGTCAGTTCATCGATGCGCGCCTGAATGGCGTCCTGCTGAACGGTCTGTGCAAGCTCTTCGCGCACGGCATCCAGCGCGGGCGCTTCGGTTTTGCGCTTGTCGTTCAACTTGACCACATGCCAGCCAAACTGCGTCTGAACAGGGTCGGACACCTGCCCTTTTTCAAGCGCGACCACGGCTGTTTCGAATTCCGGTACCATCTGGCCCTTGCCGAACCAGCCCAGCGCGCCGCCATTGGGGCCGGACGGACCGGTGGAATGCGCGCGCGCGAGCTCGGCGAAATCGGCGCCGTCATCAAGCTGCGCCTTGAGGTCGTTGGCCTGTTCTTCGGTCTCGACCAGAATGTGGCTGGCCTCGAATTCGTCTTCACCCGCGAAATCGTTGTACTGCGCGTCATAGGCCGCCTGAATGGCCTCGTCCGTGACAACGGTATCAGTCAGGGCTGTGACGGTCTGAACCGCCAGAAGGGAGCGTTCTTCATTTTTCAGCCGAAGCGTGTTCAGTTTGTTCAGCCCGTCCTGCTGTTGCCCCAGCAGTTGCTGCTGGATCAGCTGTTCCAGCACGAAGTCGAACAATACGTCATCTTCGGCCTGCTGGTATTGCGGCGGCAGGGCGGCAACGGTTGCGATCACGTGACCCAAAGTGATCTCATCCCCGTTCACACGCGCCACCACGGTGGATGCATCCGGCTGGGTTTCGGCGGCCAGCGGCAGGGCCATCATGGCGGTCAGAGCCAGCGATGGCAGAAAAGTGAGGCCTTTGGGCATTGAATCATCCTATTTCCTTGCCGCGGCAGGGCGCAGCGTTGACACTCTGGAACCTGCCGCTTACATCGCTTTGAAGCCTTGGACAGGGCCGCCTTTCACCCCCCGTATCTATGGGTTGCGCGCAAGGTGGGCAAGCCTGTCAAAAACCAAGACAAGAACAGATCCGCTGGAGTGAACATGCTGGGACTCGGAACGCTCGCCAAAAAGGTGTTCGGAACACCGAACGACCGCAAGATCAAGGCGACCCGCCCCCTGATCGAGAAGATCAACGCGCTGGAACCCGAGTTCGAGAAAATGTCCGATCAGGGCCTGATCGACAAGACAGAAGACCTGCGCAAACGCGCGCTGGATGGCGAAAGTCTTGACGATCTGCTGCCCGAAGCCTTTGCCAACGTGCGCGAAGGTGCACGCCGCGCACTGGGGCTGCGCGCCTTTGACGTGCAGCTGATGGGCGGTGTTTTCCTGCATCAGGGCAACATCTCGGAAATGAAGACGGGTGAGGGAAAGACACTGGTCGCGACCCTACCGGCGTATCTGAACGCGCTGACCGGCAAGGGCGTGCATGTGGTCACGGTGAACGAATACCTGGCCAAGCGCGACGCGGAATGGATGGGCAAGGTGTTTGCTGCCGTGGGCATGACCACCGGCGTGATCTGGTCGGGCCAGCCTGACGCGGAAAAACTGGCCGCCTATTCCTGCGACATCACCTATGCCACCAACAACGAGCTGGGTTTTGACTATCTGCGCGACAATATGAAGGCCGATCTGGAACAGGTTTACCAGAAGCACCACAATTTCGCGATTGTGGACGAGGTCGATTCGATCCTGATCGACGAGGCGCGGACGCCGCTGATCATCTCGGGCCCGGCACAGGACCGCTCGGACCTGTATACCGCCATCGATGCGCTGATCCCGAGCCTGACCGACGAACACTACACGCTGGACGAAAAGGCCCGCAACGTGACCTTCACGGATGAGGGTAACGAGTTTCTGGAGCAGCAACTGTTGGCTGCCGGCCTGATTCCTGAAGGCCATTCGCTGTATGACCCGGAAAGCACGACCGTGGTGCATCACGTGAATCAGGGTCTGCGCGCGCACAAGCTGTTCCAGCGCGACAAGGATTACATCGTGCGCGACGGCAATGTTGTTCTGATCGACGAATTCACGGGCCGCATGATGCCGGGCCGCCGCTTGTCCGAGGGCCTGCATCAGGCCATCGAAGCCAAGGAAAACGTGCAGATTCAGCCTGAGAACGTGACGCTGGCCAGTGTGACCTTCCAGAACTATTTCCGCCTTTACGACAAGCTGGGCGGCATGACCGGGACCGCCCTGACCGAAGCAGAGGAATTTGCCGAGATTTACGGCCTGGGCGTGGTCGAGGTTCCGACCAACAAACCGATTGCCCGTGTGGACGAGGATGATCAGGTCTATCGCACCGCCATGGAAAAATATGGCGCGATGATCGAAGAGACCAAGAAAGCCCAGGAAAAGGGCCAGCCGGTTCTGCTGGGGACCACGTCGATCGAGAAATCGGAACTGCTGAGCCAGATGCTGACCAAGGAAGGCATCGCCCATAACGTTCTGAACGCCCGCCAGCACGAGCAGGAGGCGCAGATCGTCGCCGATGCGGGCCGTCTGGGCGCGGTAACCATCGCCACCAACATGGCCGGTCGCGGCACCGACATTCAGCTGGGTGGCAATGTCGAGATGAAGGTGCTGCAAGCGATGGCGGACAAGCCCGAGGCCGATCCGTCGGAGCTGCGCGCAGCTGAAGAGGCGCGCCACGCGGAAGAAAAAGAAAAGGTTCTGGCCGCAGGTGGCCTTTACGTGATGGCGTCCGAACGCCACGAAAGCCGCCGCATCGACAACCAGCTGCGCGGCCGTTCGGGCCGTCAGGGCGATCCGGGTCGTACCGTGTTCTACCTGAGCCTTGAAGACGACCTGATGCGCATCTTTGGCTCGGAAAGGTTGGACAAGGTGCTGACCACGCTGGGCATGAAAGAAGGCGAGGCGATCATTCACCCGTGGGTGAACAAGTCGCTGGAACGCGCGCAGTCCAAGGTCGAGGGCCGCAACTTTGACATGCGCAAGAACGTTCTGAAATTCGACGACGTTATGAACGATCAGCGCAAGGTGATCTTTAGCCAGCGTCGCGAGATCATGTCGGCCAATGACCTGTCCGAGATCGTCTCGGATATGCGCGAGCAGGTGATTGACGATCTGATTGACGAATACATGCCACCGAAATCCTATGCGGAACAGTGGGATACCGACGGTCTGCATGCGGCGATCAAGGACAAGCTGACCATCGATGCCCCGGTTCAGGACTGGGCTGCCGAAGAAGGTGTGGATGACGAGCAGGTGCGCGAGCGCCTGATCAAGGCCGCTGATGAGATGATGGCCCAGAAGGCGGTTGCCTTTGGTCCCGAAAACATGCGCAACATCGAAAAGCAGGTGCTGTTGCAGACCATCGACAGCAAATGGCGCGAGCATCTGCTGACGCTGGAACATCTGCGCTCGGTCGTGGGTTTCCGCGGCTATGCCCAGCGCGATCCGCTGAACGAATACAAGAACGAAAGCTTCCAGCTGTTCGAATCCATGCTGGACGGTTTGCGGGAAACCGTGACACAGCAATTGTCGCGCGTGCGTCCACTGACCGAAGAAGAGCAAAAGGAAATGCTGGCGCAGATGGCGGCGCAACAAGCACAGGCACAACAGGCCGTGGACAAGGCCGCAAGTCAGGCCGAGGCCAAGGCCGAAGCTGCGGCGTCAGGCGATGCGCTGCCGGGGTTTGACGAGAGTGATCCGTCAACCTGGGGTAACCCGTCGCGAAACGACCCGTGCCCCTGCGGATCCGGCAAGAAGTTCAAACACTGCCACGGCAGATTGACCTAACGTTAACACCCTCTGATCACAATGAGTCCGTCTCGCGGCCACAAATTGGCCGCGATTCGTGGCAAGAGTGCAAGCTGCTCCTTCAACTGGGGAGGGTGTCTTGTTTGTAGTTCGCAACTACGTAACCATGTGCGGAACGGTCGCTTGTGCCTTGGGCATAGGCTATCTGATGCAGAACGGACCAGCTGCGCAGCAGAACCGCGCGCAGGACGGTATTGATGTGGCCTCTGCTGCCGATCAGTCTTCGATTCTGTCGGGGCTAGACAGTATTGTGCTGACATCAGCCACCGCGTCAGATGCCGATCCGGTCAATGTGACACCGGCACCCCGCGCTGTACCCACTGCCCCCAAGACATCGAACTGCCGGATCAGCGCGCACGCAAAAGCAGCGCCCGGTGCCTTGGCGCACCTGTCGCTGAAAGCGCCGTGCCACAAGAATGAGCGGATTGAAATTCACCATAGCGGCCTGACTGTTAGCCAGATGACGGATGTCAGCGGCGCGCTGGACATGGCGATCCCGGCCCTTTCGGAATACGCGATCTTCCTGTTTTCTTTCGAAGATGAAACAGGCACCGTCGCCACCACTCACGTCCCTGAAATCGCCGGTTTCGATCGTGTTGTCCTGCAATGGCAAGGGGAAACCGAGTTGCAGATTCACGCGCTGGAATTTGGTGCCAGCTATGGTGCGGATGGCCATGTCTGGGATGACGCATCTGCAGAAGGCGCCGGAGAGGTTGTGCGTCTGGGCCAGTCCGGTTCCGGGATCACTCAGAATATCGAAGTGTATTCTTTCCCGGCCAGTACATCGGAACAGTCGGGCACGATTGACCTGACTGTCGAGGCCGAAGTGACCGATGCAAATTGCGGCCACACGCTGAACGTGCAGTCGCTGGAGTTGTTGTCGGACCGCCGCCTGCGGTCGCGCGACATGTCAGTGACCCTGCCGGATTGTTCGCGCGCGGGCGAGTTTCTGGTGTTGAATAATCTGCTCTCAGACCTGACAATCGCGGCAAAGTAATCCGCAGGCAGGCTTGAACCTCTTATGACATTTTTCCGTGTGGCGGTGGCTGCGCTGTTTTCCGTGACGGTGGCGACCGGTGCTTTTGGGCAGGACATCACATTGACCTCGCATGATGGCAAGGTCGAAGTGACCGGCAATCTGCTGAGCTTTGACGGTGAGTTCTATCGCGTCGATACGCAATTCGGGACGTTGACCGTGGATGGTTCGGGCGTCACGTGCGAGGGGCCCGCCTGCCCCAACCTGATCGATTTCGTCGCCGAAGTGCAGTTTTCCGGATCATCGGTGATGGCTGAAACGGTGCTGCCCGCCCTGATCATCGGATTTGCCCGTCAGGAAGACCTGACCGCGACCCCCGCCCGCGTGGATGAGGACACCTTTGTTTACGAGCTGCATCAGGCGGGCCGGTCGGCCCCGCTGGCACGGTTTTTCTTTGACGTGGGCACCACGGATCGCGGGTTCAGTGATCTGATCGCAGACCGGGCGGATATCGTGATGGCCCTGCGCGAGATGCGCGAGGCCGAGCGGGAGGCTGCCGAAGCTGCGGGGTTGGGCGATCTGAAACGCACGCGGCGATCACGGGTCATTGCACTGGATGCCATGGTCCCGGTCGTGGCCCCCGACAGCGTGATGCGGCAGGTTTCTCTGGCAGATATGGCTCGTATTCTGTCCGGAGAGATCAGCAACTGGGCGCAGCTGGGTGGGCCGGATGCCCCTATTGCACTGCATGTGCCAGAGGCCGGGTCGGGTCTGGCGCAGGCGGTCGAGGATCAGATTCTGAAAACCGCCGGTGTGGACCTGACCGATACGGCGATCCGCCACAATCGCATACATGACCTGACCGCGGCCGTGGCAAAGGATCCGTTTTCCATCGGGGTCGCCAGCAAGACATCGGCCCATGGCACCCGCGCTTTGCCGTTGACCGGCGGGTGCGGGCATCCGCTGGCCGCGACCCGCCAGTCGATCAAGACCGAAGATTACCCGCTGAATATGCCTATGTTCCTGTATCTGCCGGAACGTCGCCTGCCCCGGATTGCGCGGCAGTTTCTGGCCTATAGCCAAAGCCCCGAAGCGCAGATGGCCATACGTGACGCAGGATATGTGGATCAAACGGCTGAAACCCTGCCGGTTGGCGTGCAGGGGGACCGGCTTGCCAATGCGGTCGTCACCGGCGGAGCTGAGGTCGGACTGGAGGAGTTGCAACGCATGATCGAGACCTTGCGCCCCCTGTCGCGCCTGTCCCTGTCGGTTCGGTTCGAACCCGGATCGTCCCGCCCGGACGCGCAGTCGCGCGCCAATATTCAGCAGCTGGCACAAATGCTGGACGCGGGTACGTTGCAGGCACGCAAGGTTGTGTTTGCAGGCTTCAGCGATGGGGACGGGGGTGCCGTTTCAAATGCCCGCATCGCCCTGAGGCGCGCGCAAACCGTGCGAAACGCGGTTATCGCCGCGCTTGAAGCCCCGATCCCTGACAGTATCACGGTTACCGCCGAAGGATTTGGCGAAGCGATGCCCATGGCCTGCGATGACACCGAATGGGGCCGCAAGGTCAACCGGCGTGTCGAGATTTGGGTGCAGTAACCGCTAGAGATACCCTTCGGAGCGAAAGCTGAGCTCGGTCGATTTGCCGATGATCAGGTGGTCATGCAGGGTCAGCCCCAGGGCGGAACACGCATCCTGAATGCGGTTGGTCATATCAATATCCGACTGTGACGGGGTCGGATCACCGGATGGGTGATTATGCACCAGGATCAGGGCCGAGGCATTCAGTTCCAGCGCCCGTTTCGCCACTTCGCGCGGATAGACCGGCACGTGATCCACAGTGCCTTTGGCCTGTTCCTCATCCGCGATCAGGACGTTCTTGCGATCCAGATAGAAAACGCGAAATTGCTCGGTCTCGCGATGCGCCATTGTCGTGTGGCAATAATCCAGCAGCGCGTCCCAGCTGGATATCACGTGCCGCTGCATCACCCGCGCCCGTGCCATCCGATGCGCGCAGGCTTCGAGGATTTTCAGATCGGTGATGACCGTGTCACCAACGCCCTTGATCTGACGCAGCCGTTCTTCGGGCGCGGTCAACACGCGGTTGAAATCGCCAAAGGCATTCATCAATGCCCGCGCCAACGGTTTCACATCCTGCCGGGGGATGGACCGGAACAAAACCAGCTCCAGCAACTCATAATCCGGGATCGCTGCGGACCCGCCCGCCATGAACCGTTCGCGCAGCCGCTTGCGATGGTCTTTGATGTAGGAGGGTAACCGACCATTCGGCAGCGGCTGCGCTGGCGCTTCGTCCGTATCAAACAGCATGGGGGCTTCGGCAAAGGCGTCCTGTGTCATGCGTTTACCCTGACGCAGAATCACTTTCCGAAAGGTTAATGCGCCTCTCCTGCCATACGCGCGGTGGCGCGGCGGACAATCAGGTGCAGAAGGATCGAAAACACGCCCAGCGTCAGCATCGCCGCAAACATCAGGTCCGTCTTGGCGCGGCCATTGGCCAGCAGCATCAGATATCCCAGACCTTGCGATGAACCGACCCATTCACCGATCACGGCACCGATCGGCGCATACACCGCCGCAAGCCGCATCCCCGAGGCCAAAGACGGCAACGCCGCAGGGATACGGATGTGCCACAACACAGCGCGCTTGCCCGCCTGCATCGTGCGCGCAAGGTCCAGATACCCCTGCGGTGTTCGCATCAAACCGTCAAAGAAGGACGACGTGATCGGGAAATAGATGATCAGCACCGCCATCGCGACCTTTGACAACAGGCCATAGCCCAGCCACAGGGTCAGCAACGGGGCCAGCGCAAAGACCGGCAAGGCCTGCGTGAACACCAGCATTGGCTGCACCAGAACCCGTGCGACACGGGAATTGGCCAGCTGCAATGCGGTGACAACGCCCAGCAACGTGCCGCAGGCAAGACCGATAATGACCTCAATGGCTGTGATCCAGGCATGTTCTGCAATCAGCCAGCGGTTCTGCCACCAGGTTTCAGCAACCACCGCAGGGCCGGGCAGGATGAACTTTGGCAATCCGGTCAGGGTCACGATCCCCTGCCAGATGGCAAGGGCAAACAGGGTTGCTGCCAGAACAGAGAGGGACTTCATACCCCGCCCTCCCGCAGCAGCCGCAAAAGCGCGCCTTGTGTTTCCAGCGTCTGCAGATCATCCACGCTGCGCGGGGCTGGAGCAACCGGCGGGTCGCACGGTGTCAGCCCGTGCTGTGTCATGACGACGATGGATTGCCCCAGACGCGCGGCCTCGCCCGGATCGTGGGTTACCAGAAGGACAGTGCGGCCTTTCAGCGCCTCGGCGGCCAGATCCTGCATATCGGCACGGGTTCGGGCATCAAGGGCGGAAAAGGGTTCATCTAGCAACACAATCGGCCGGTCTTCCATCAGGGTGCGGGCCAGTGCCACGCGCTGGCGCTGCCCACCCGAAAGCTCGGGCGGTTTCTTGGTCATATGGTCCTGCAACCGCATCCGCTCGATCAGGCGGTCGCGCCGGTCAAGGTCAACTTTCTCGCCCCGCAGCCGCGCGCCCAACGAGACGTTCTGCGCAACACTCGCCCAAGGCAGCAACAGGTCGTCCTGCGCCATATAAGCGACCCGGTCTGAAACCGGCTGGCCATCGCTGGCGGTGATCCGGCCCGAGAATTCAGCCCCGGTTTCCAGCCCGGCAATCAGCCGCAAGACCGTAGTTTTGCCAACACCCGATCCGCCCAGCAGACAGGTCCACGCCCCGGCGTCAAGCGTCAGGGTCAGCGGTGCGAACAGAATCGCGCCGTCGATCGTGGCAGTGCCGCTGATGGTCAGATCGGGCGCCGGGGTCATGGGGTCAGACCCATCTGCCAGAAATTGACCTCCAATTCCGTGGCCGTGCGGAACGTCCGGCACAGACGATCCCAACGGGGTGAAGATTGGAAATCCGCCCCGATCCGCCTTGTTAGAGCCGAATCCAGCAACTCGCCCACGGCGGCGCAGGCGTTCTGATAGCCCTCGTCCGCGTAGGTATCGATCCAGCCGCGATAGGATGTTGATGTTGCCTCCGCAGACAGGCGGGTGCCAATCTCACCATATCCCATGACGCAGGGTACAAGTGCTGCCAGAAGATCCAGCAGATCGCCGCTATAGCCCGCCTCGAGGACAAAGCGGGTATAGGCCAGATTTTCGGGCCGTTCCAGCGTCGCAAACAGCTCTGCCTGCGAGATGCCTTCTGCTTCGCAAATGCCGATATGCAGCTTCATCTCTTCGCTGATCAGGCCGTTCACGGTACGCGACGCCGCCAGCATTTCAGCATGTGTTTCCGATTTCACCACGGCCAGCGCCCAGGCGCGCGAGAAGTGGATCAGGAACACATAATCCTGACGCAGATAGTGCAGGAACGCCGGGCGTGGCAGGGTGCCGTCTTTCAGTGCTTCGACAAAAGCGTGGCGGGTGTAATCCCGCCACGGCCCCTGCGCCGCATCGCGCATCAGCGCAAAGGCTTTGCCATAATCGCTCATTGCGCGGTGACGTCGATGGCAATGTCGCTGACGGGCAGGACAGTGTCGATCATGCCGCTGTCGTTCAGGAATGCTTCGAACCGGGCATAACGGCCAGCGTCAAACCCGGCGGGACGCAGGGCAAAGCGCGGCAGCGTGTCGACCCATGCGCGCGCGTTCAACTCGTCCTGCAGCTCGGGCGAGGTGGCCGAGAAGACCTCCCAGCTTTTTTCCGGGTTGTTGACGATGTACTGAGTCGCTTTTTCGGTCGCGGCCAGGAAACGGGCGATCTTGTCTTTGTCCATCGTATCGGGGTTGGCGACATAGATCAGTTCGTCATAAGACGGCACGCCCTCTTCCTCGATATAGAAGCAGGTGCCGGGGCGGCCTTCGATATCCATCTGGTTCAGTTCGAAGTTGCGATAAGCGCCAATCACCGCGTCCACCTGACCGGTCATCAGCGAGGGCGAGAGTGAGAAATTCACGTTGATCATCTCAACATCATCCAGCGCGACGTCGTATTTGCCAAGCACGGTGCTGAGGATGGCCTCTTCCACACCGGCGACGGAAAAGCCGATTTTCTTTCCCTTGAGGTCAGCGGGCGATTTGATCGGGCCGTCCTTCAGAACCAGCAGGCAGTTCAGGGGCGTTGCGACCAGCGTGCCGACCCGTTTCAGCGGCAGCCCTTCGTGAATCTGCAAATGCAGTTGCGGCTGATAGGATACTGCCAAATCCGCCTGACCGGCTGCCACCAGACGCGGTGGTGCGGATGGGTCAGCGGGGGCAACGACTTCGACCTGCAATCCCTGCTCGGCGAAATAGCCGTTTTCCTGTGCCACGATGATGGGCCCGTGGTCGGGGTTGATAAACCAGTCCAGCAGGACGGTCATCTTGTCTTCGGCCCAGGCTGGCGCGGCGGCCAGAAGGGCAAAGGCTGTCATCAGCTTTTTCATATCTCACGTTTCCTTTTCTCAGGAGGTTGAAGCCGCGACGAGGACAATCTCGCCCGGCCAAATCGGTTGGATTTTCTCGGCAGCGCGCCATGCGCGCAGCCCGGTGGCACAGCAAAGGGCGAGGCGTTTCCCCTTGTTTGGGTCTATATCTTGTACTTCTTCGGGTGAAATGCGCGTCGCATCCGGGTGGGCCGGAACCGGAGCTTCGTTCGGGTCACGCAGTTCGACAATCTGGTCCGTGTCTCGCAACTGGCTGGCAGAGAGAAAGCGGAAACAGCTGTTCGGTTCCGGCGCTTCATCAAAACGAAACCCGGTGCTGCGCAGGGTTCGCGCATCATATTGCACCATCTGCCCCAGGGGTGATGGGTCAAGCCGCAAGATCAGGTTCAGCGCCATCTGCGCCTGCATGGACCCGATCACACCGACAACGGGACCCAGAACACCCGCCGTGGCGCAGCTTGCGCCGCTATCCGGCGCATCGGGGAAAACGGCACGCAGAGAAGGCGCGCCACCGCAAAACCCGCCCACATAACCTGAAAGGCCCAGTACCGAGGCGCTGATCAGTGGCTTGCCTTGTGCCAGACAGGTATCCGACAGCATATAACTGACCGCATAGCTGTCGGCACAATCCAGGATAATATCCGCCTGCGACACCAGATCGGGTGCATTTTCCCCTGTTAGAGCCTGTTTCCTGGCAATCACATCGATTTCGACATTCAACGCACGGCATCGGTCAGCGGCGCGTTCGGCCTTTGACAGCCCGCAATCTTCTTCTGAAAACAATGTCTGGCGATGCAGGTTCGACAGATCGACGATGTCACCATCGACAATTGTGATATGCCCCACCCCGGCCCCGGCCAATAGCGGCAGCAGCGGCGCGGCCAGACCACCTGCGCCGACCACCAGAACACGGGCCGCAGTCAGGCGGGCCTGTCCTTCAGCCCCAACCTCGGGCAGCAGCGTCTGGCGGGCATAGCGGCTCATCTCGTGGCCTCGATCCAAGCACGCACCCGCGCTTCGGGGTCGGCGTTCAGTGTGATGTCCGTAACGGCCGAGACGATGTCGGCCCCGGCTGCCAGCACCCCTGCTGCACGCTCGACGCTCATGCCGCCAATGCCGACCAGAGGAATGTCGCCAACCCGCGCCTTCCATTCGGTCACGCGGGGCAGGCCCTGCTGATGCCACTTCATCTTTTTCAAGATGGTCGGATAGACGGGACCCAACGCCACGTAATCGGGATCCATGGCCAAAACCCGCTCAAGCTCGTCATCGTCATGAGTGGAAACCCCTAGCTTTAGACCCGCTTTTTGGATGGCTTTCAGGTCAGCATCATCCAGATCCTCTTGCCCCAGATGAACCCAGTCGCAACCCAGATCGATGGCGTGTTGCCAGTAATCGTTGATCACCAGACCCCCCCCATAGTCGCGGCACAGATCGCGCGAGGCGGCAATCTGATCGCGCACCACCTCATCCGGCTGATCCTTGATACGCAGCTGCACCAGCTTGACACCCAAGGGCAGCATCCGCCGCAGCCAGTCCGAGTGATCGAAGATCGGGTAGAAACGGTCCAGCGTCATGACAGGAAGGCCTTTCCGACAACGGGGGTCGAAGGTTCGGCCATATCACGCGCCTCGATCGGGTCTGCCCGATGGGCCAGTTGTCCGGCATGGATTGCCTTCGCCATCGCCTTGGCCATCAGAACGGGATCACCGGCACGGGCCACAGCGGTGTTCAGGAGAACGGCATCATATCCCAGCTCCATCGCGTGGGCCGCGTGGCTGGGCAGGCCGATCCCGGCATCCACCACCAGCGGCGTGTCAGGAAACTCGGCCCGCATCGACCGCAGGGCGTATTCGTTGTTCAGCCCACGCCCGGACCCGATGGGCGCCCCCCACGGCATCAGCACTTCACATCCCGCTTCGAGCAGGCGTTCGCCCACGATCAGATCATCGGTTGTGTAGGGAAACACCTCAAACCCGTCTTCGGTCAGGATGCGCGCGGCCTCGACCAGCTGGAACACATCCGGCTGCAAACTGTCGGTGTGGCCGATCAGTTCCAGCTTGATCCATTTGGTATCAAACACTTCGCGCGCCATATGGGCTGTTGTCACCGCCTCTTTCACCGTATGACAGCCAGCCGTATTTGGCAGGGTCAGAACACCCAGCTCGCGGATCATCTGCCAGAATGTCTGACCCGCGCCGGATTCCCGCCGCAGCGATACCGTGGCAACCGCCGCACCGCTTTCGCGAAAGGCCTGTTCCAGAATGGCGGGGCTGGGATATTGGGCGGTGCCCAGCATCAAGGGGTTCGGCAGTTCGATGCCGTAGAACGTCTTCATCCTCAGCCCCCCTGCATCGGCGCGACAACTTCGATCCGGTCGCCATCGGTCAGTTTGTGCCCAATACGTAGGCTTGACGGCACGAAATCTTCGTTCACGGCGGTGGCCACACGGCCTGAGAAGCCGCATTCCAGTAACAGATCCGAAAGGGTTTCGGCACTCACGTCCCGCGTCTCGCCGTTAAGCACGATCTTCATCGACCATCTCCGAATGTGTGTTGTCCAATGCCAGATCAGCGACACCCCGCGCCAATGCAGGGGCCAGCAGATAGCCATGGCGATAAAGCCCGTTGGCAAAAATTGTCCGGCCCAATCGCCGGATACGCGGCAGGTTGTCCGGGAAAGCAGGGCGCAGGTCGACACCGATCTCCAGCACCTCGGCCTCGCCAAGGGCCGGGTTCACGGCATAGGCCGCGCTGAGCAGTTCCAGCATCGAACGCGCGGTGATGCGGCTGCTGTCCTCGGATTCGATCATGGTTGCGCCCAGCATGTAGACGCCATCCCCGCGCGGAACGATGTAAAGCGGCATCCGCGGGTGCAACAGCCGCACCGGACGCGAAAGATTCACATCGGGGCAACGAAGAACCAGCATCTCACCCTTCACGCCGCGCAGGTCGTGCAGATATTCGCGCGCGTGCAAGCCCCGGCAGTCTATGGCCTTGTCCAGTTGCGCCGGAGCCAGCTTTCGGTGGACTTCCACGCCGGCGCCTTGCAGGTGACGATGCAGATCGCGCAACGCCTGACGAGGATCAAGGTGCGCTTCGTTTTCAAAATACAGAGCTTTGCCAAACTTGCTCAGATCAGGCTCTAATTCGAGTATTTTCGTGCGATCAACCTCGCTGAACCCTTCGGTCCGGCGTGCAAACCGGCGCAGGTCGGGCAGGTCGCGCGCGTTGGCAACGACAAGAGTTCCACTTCTGTTTACCTGCGTTCGCTGCGCCCACCATTCGATTGCTTCCTGCCCCAGCCGCAGCACCGGTTCTTCCGCGTTTTCGTATTCACACCAGGGGGCCAGCATCCCACCGGCCCACCAGGAACACCCATGCGGGCCGGGCGGGCCGCCCGGGTCGAAAACCTGCACCTTTGCGCCGCGTGACACAAGCTCGCTGGCCACGGCCAGACCCGCTACGCCCGCACCTATGACAGACCAGAGAGTCATGCGGGCCAGATCCGGTGGAAGTGGTGCACAGGGCCGTGCCCGGCACCAATCTTCAGTTCATCCGCCCGCGCGATGGCCCCTTGCAGATAATCATGCGCCTGCGCAACCGCATCTCTCAGCGGCAGGCCCCTGGCCAGACCGGCAGCGATCGACGACGACAGGGTGCAGCCGGTTCCGTGGGTGTTTTTTGTGTTCTGACGCGGGGCCTGAAACGTGGCCACGATACCTGAGGGGTCGACCAACAGATCGTGACAGGTATCGCCCGACCCATGCCCGCCTTTCATCAAGACCGCACCCGCGCCCAGAGCGCACAGGGCCTGGCCTTGTGCGGCCATCTCGTCCGGTGATTGCGCCGGTGTCGCATCCAACAAACATGCCGCTTCCGGCAGATTGGGCGTCAGCACAGTCGCTGCTGGCACCATCACTTCGCGCAGCGTCCGGACCGCTTCCTGCGCCAACAGCGCATCCCCGGATTTTGCGATCATGACGGGATCAAGAACAACGGGCCCTTTGAACGTTTCCAGGCCTTGGGCCACTGTGTGAATGATCTCTGGCGTGGCAAGCATACCGATCTTAATGGCCTTCACGTCCAGATCGCTCAGCACCGCGTCGATTTGAGCGGCAATGACATCCAGCGGAACCCCATGCACCGCAGTGACGGCTTGCGTGTTCTGCGCCGTAATGGCGGTAATGACGCTTGCGCCGAATACACCCAACGCCGACATCGCTTTCAGATCGGCCTGAATCCCGGCGCCTCCGCCGCTGTCAGACCCTGCGATGGTCAGGGCAATTGCCGCCATGTCGTTGCTCCATCTTCTTTGGGCAACGAGGTAGGGAAAACGTCTGTGTTCATAAGACCGTTCCCTACGCCGGAATTGCCCGGATCAGGTTCGATGGGTTAGCGCGGTTGCGCCTCTCAGCCCTGATACGGGCACCCCAACGGTTGTCGCGGACAATTTCAGGGTCGACGGTCGGAATCAAGAGCCAATTTGGCAAATGCGTTGCCACTTTTGCTCATCTGATAAGGCCAATTGAATGTCTTTAGGGAGTGTTTTGCGAGGCTCTGCCTCGCGCTCCGGGATATTTAGAGCCAGATGAATAAAGGATCCCTGCTTCATCTGGCCGGAAATATCCCGGGGGAGGCGCCCGAAGCGGGCGGCGGGGGCAGAGCCCCCGGGTAACCCTGGTTGTCAGCTTTTCATGCCGTCCCAGAAGGATTTGACGGATGAGAAAAAGCTTTTTGATTCCGGGTGGTTGTCTTCGCCCAGATCATCAAACTCGCGCAGCAGTTCTTTTTGGCGGCTGGTCAGGTTGACCGGGGTTTCAACCGCCAGTTCGATGAACATGTCGCCAACACCGCCGCCGCGCAGTGCGGGCATGCCTTTGCCGCGCAGGCGCATTTGCCGGCCCGACTGGCTGCCTGCCGGGATCTGCACCCGCCCACGCCCGCCATCGATTGTCGGAACCTCGATCGATCCGCCCAGCGCAGCCTTGGCCATGCTGACCGGTACACGGCAATAGAGGTTCACGCTGTCGCGTTCGAACAATTTGTGATCAGACACTTCCACAAAGATGTAGAGGTCGCCCGGAGGGCCACCGCGCATTCCGGCCTCGCCTTCACCTGCCAGACGAATACGGGTACCGGTTTCGACACCAGCGGGGATGTTGACCGACAAGGCGCGATCTTTTTCGACGCGGCCTGCACCCTTACAGGATTTGCAGGGGTTCTTGATGATCTGACCCAGACCCGAGCAGGTGGGGCAGGTTCGTTCGACCGTAAAGAAACCCTGTTGCGCCCGCACCTTGCCCATGCCGGAACAGGTGGGGCAGGTTGTCGGCTCGACCCCGCCCTCTGCACCGGTTCCTTCGCAGGAGGAACAGGCCACGGCTGTCGGTACATTGATGGTTTTCTGCTGGCCCGAGAACGCCTCTTCCAGCGATACGCGCAGGTTATAGCGCAGGTCCGAGCCGCGCGCGGCGCGTCGGCCGCCGCCACCACGTTGCCCGCCCATGAAGTCGCCGAACAGGTCGTCGAACACATCCGAGAACGCGCTGGAGAAATCGCCCTGCCCAAAGCCGCCACCAGGCCGACCACCGCCGCCCATGCCGTTTTCAAACGCGGCGTGGCCAAAGCGGTCATAGGCCGCCTTTTTGTCGGCATCGCGCAGCACGTCATAAGCCTCGTTGGCTTCCTTGAACTGCGCCTCGGCATCCGGGTTGTCCTTGTTGCGGTCCGGATGCAGCTCTTTGGCTTTCGTGCGAAAGCCTTTCTTGATCTCATCCGCCGAAGCGCCCTTGGACACGCCGAGCACTTCGTAATAGTCGCGTTTTGACATCAGTATTTCCTTCTGCCTCAACGTAAATAGGCCGGCCCGGCATCCGGACCGGCCTACATTGGCCCGGTTACCCGTTAGTTACGCTTGTCGTCGTCCAGATCTTCGAACTCGGCATCGACGATATCGTCTTCACCGGGTGCGGCATCTGCTGCGACAGGCTCGTCCTCGGCCTCTTCGGACTGCGCCTTGTAGATGGCCTCACCCAGCTTCATCGCCGCTTCGGTGACGTTCTGGATACCAGACTTGATCTTGTCGGCGTTGTCGGTTTCCAGCTCGTCCTTGAGTGCGGCGATGGCCAGTTCGATGGCTTCGATCGTGGTCGGGTCGACCTTGTCGGAATGCTCTTCCATCGACTTTTCGGTCGAGTGGATGAGGCTTTCCGCCTGGTTCTTGGCATCGACCAGCTCGCGGCGTTCCTTGTCGGCTTCCGCGTTCTCTTCGGCGTCCTTGACCATCTTTTCGATGTCTTCGTCGGACAGACCGCCCGATGCCTGGATGGTGATCTTCTGTTCCTTGCCGGTGCCTTTGTCCTTGGCCGAAACCGAGACAATGCCGTTGGCGTCGATGTCAAAAGTCACCTCGATCTGGGGCATGCCGCGCGGCGCGGGCGGGATGTCTTCGAGGTTGAACTGACCGAGGATCTTGTTGTCCGCAGCCATTTCACGCTCGCCCTGGAACACGCGGATGGTCACGGCGTTCTGGTTGTCCTCGGCAGTCGAGAAGACCTGAGACTTTTTCGTCGGGATCGTGGTGTTGCGGTCGATCAAGCGGGTGAACACACCACCCAGCGTCTCGATGCCCAGCGACAGCGGGGTCACGTCCAGCAGAACCACGTCCTTGACGTCGCCCTGCAGAACACCGGCCTGAATGGCGGCACCCATGGCAACCACTTCGTCCGGGTTCACACCTTTGTGCGGCTCTTTGCCAAAGAACTTCGTGACCTCTTCGATCACTTTCGGCATCCGGGTCATACCACCGACCAGAACAACTTCGTCCACGTCAGCGGCCGACAGACCAGCGTCTTTCAGAGCCGCCTGGCACGGCTTCATCGACTTCTTGATCAGATCACTGACCAGGGATTCCAGCTTGGCACGGGTCAGTTTCATGACCATGTGCAGCGGCTGACCATTCGAACCCATCGAGATGAACGGCTGGTTGATTTCGGTCTGCGAGGTCGAGCTGAGTTCGATCTTGGCTTTTTCGGCGGCTTCTTTCAGACGCTGCAAGGCCATCTTGTCAGCAGACAGATCGACACCGTGTTCCTTTTTGAACTCATCCGCCAGGTAGTTGACGATGCGCATGTCAAAGTCTTCACCACCCAAGAAGGTGTCGCCGTTGGTCGATTTGACCTCGAACAGGCCGTCGTCAATTTCCAGAATGGTCACGTCGAAGGTACCGCCACCAAGGTCATAGACTGCGATGGTTTGGGTTTCCTGCTTGTCCAGACCATAGGCCAGAGCGGCAGCTGTCGGTTCGTTGATGATCCGCAGCACTTCCAGACCGGCGATTTTGCCCGCGTCTTTGGTGGCCTGACGCTGTGCGTCGTTGAAGTATGCCGGAACGGTGATGACCGCTTGTGTCACTTCCTCACCCAGATAGCTTTCCGCGGTTTCCTTCATCTTGCCCAGAGTGAAGGCCGAGATCTGGCTTGGGGAGTACTTTTCACCGCGGGCCTGAACCCACGCGTCGCCATTGCCGCCATCGACGATAGCGTACGGCACCATCTTCTTGTCTTTTTCAACTTCGGCATCATCCACGCGACGACCGATCAGGCGCTTGACGCCAAAGATCGTGTTGTCGGGGTTGGTGACCGCCTGACGTTTTGCAGGCTGACCGACCAGTCGCTCATCTTCAGTGAATGCGACGATCGAGGGCGTGGTCCGCGCCCCTTCGGCGTTTTCGATAACCTTCGGCTGCGAACCGTCCATGATGGCCACGCACGAGTTGGTGGTTCCGAGGTCAATCCCGATTACTTTTCCCATTTTTGCAATCCCTTTCTCTTCAAGGCGATGTCTCGACGACCGGACCCGTTACGGCATCCCGCCCCCGACCTGATGTGCGCGACAGCACTACCATCGCGCGTCCCGGCGTATATAAGGGCGAGACCAGAGGCCTGCAAGCACCGTAGAACGCAGGTTTTAGGGATTCTGATGCCTTTTTTGGCAAGGAATTGGAAAGGATTGGGGTTTCTGGAATGGCGCGATTGGTTTTGCGGGGGTTCGATATCAGGAAAGGTTATCTTGATCCTGCGGCCCAGTCGCGGGTGATCGCGGATTTGCGCCCGATTCTGAAAGCTGCGCCCCTGTTCCGGCCTGTTACCCCCTCGGGCAAGGAGATGTCGGTTCGGATGACCTCGGCCGGTGATCTGGGTTGGGTGACCGACAAGGCAGGATACCGATATCAGGATCAGCACCCCAAAGGTGGAATATGGCCGGAAATCCCCGCCACCATTCTGGATATCTGGCGTGATCTGGTCAGCACCGAGCGGGCCCCCGATTGCTGTTTGGTCAACTATTACGGGGAAGGTGCAAAAATGGGCCTGCATCAGGACAAGGACGAGGCCGATTTTTCATGGCCCGTTCTGTCGGTTTCGCTGGGCGACGATGCCTTGTTTCGGATTGGCAACACGACGCGCGGCGGCAAGTCCGAGTCGATCTGGCTGAGCTCGGGGGATGTGGTTGTCATGGGCGGTCCGGCGCGGCTGGCATATCACGGCGTGGATCGGATCAGGTTTGGATCCTCGCGCCTTTTGCCCAAAGGCGGGCGCATAAATCTTACGCTGCGGGTGGCGCGTTAGCGGCGCGCATTCCAGCTTTTCGACACGTGCTGGCGGGTGAAGAATTCGCCCATAAGACCGATCATCAACAGGGCGATTCCAACCCAGGCCGCGTATTCCCAGCTGGTGTTTCTTGGATAATAGTTGCGGAACACGAACCCGCGGGTCTGGTCGATGATGTGAAACAGCGGGTTCCAGGCAAACATCATCAACAGCCCGCCACCCAATGCGTTCGCAATGAACATCTTGCCGGAAAACACCATGTTCAGACGGCGATATATATTGGTCAGCATCGAAACGGTCGTCGGGGCCCACGGTTTCAACGCCATTAACACAAGCCCCACCGCGCAGCCGGTAAACCAGGCCAGCACCAGCATTGCGAAGGCGCCGCCGGGGTTCTGCACCTCAAGCGGAGCAACCGCGACACTGTAGACGAACAGGATGATGAACATGGCCAGCAGGAACTTATAGAATGTGCTGAAGGCCGCCGCGAGAATCGTGACCATTACGTTCATCGGCGAATGCAGCATCATCGGGTTATTGGATGACCCAACCCCGGAAATCGCGCCAATCGATTGTATGTGCAACATGAACGGGAACACGCCCGACAGAACATACAGCAGAAATTCGCCCCTGATCCTGGCGACCCCGCCCCGGCCCATCAACGACATCAGCAGATAGAACGTGACCATCATCACCAACAATTGCACAACGTTGAGCAGGATCGCGATCACCGCATTCGGATGCTGCGCGCGCACGTTCCGCACCACCGCATGAAACACCAGTTCCGCAGTCGTCAGTGCACTGCCCAGCAGCGTTTGATTGCGCTTGTAATAGAACACTTAAAGGGTCTTTCCTGCCTCGTCGTCCCTAACCTGGCATGAATATCTTGCCGTTCGGTAACCGTCGCATCATAAGTCGGTCACGAGTTTGGATCAACAAACCACAGGAACGGAGCATTTTTGTGACCTACGACGCGCTTATTCCCGTCATCCGGCGTCTGGCCCTTGAGGCAGGCGACAGGATCATGGAAATCTACGAGGCAGACGATTTCGACGTCAAAGTCAAATCAGACTCCAGCCCTGTGACCGAAGCGGATGAGGCAGCCGATGCGCTGATTTCAGCCGGGTTGCGTCAGGCGTTCCCCGATATCCTGCTGATCACCGAAGAACAGGCCGCCTCGCATTCCGAAAAAGGGGATACTTTTCTGATTGTCGATCCTCTGGATGGCACCAAGGAATTCATCAACCGCCGTGGCGATTTCACCGTCAACATCGCGCTGGTCGAGAACGGAACGCCGACACGGGGCGTGGTCTATGCCCCGGCGCGGGGTCGCATGTTCTATACGCAGGCCGATGGTCAGGCAGTCGAGGAAACGGGCGCGTTTGACAAGGATGCACCCGGCACCCTGACCCCAATATCAGTCTCTAACCCGGACAATTCCGCGCTTTTGGTCGTGGCTTCAAAGTCGCACCGGGATCAGGCCACCGAGGATTACATCAACAAGTATCAGGTCAAGGACAGCAAAAGCGCGGGATCGTCTCTCAAGTTCTGTCTGGTTGCGACGGGCGAGGCGGATCTTTATCCGCGGGTCGGGCGCACGATGGAATGGGATACGGCGGCAGGGCACGCAGTACTAGCCGGGGCCGGAGGCCGGGTTGTGCGGTTTGACGATCACGCGCCACTTGTCTATGGCAAAGAGGGCTATGCGAACCCGTTTTTTATCGCTTACGCTCCGGGTGTTAAGCTGAAGGAGGCCTGATGTCAGTTCTGATCGCCATCCCCGCCCGCTATGCCTCGACCCGGTATCCGGGCAAGCCTTTGGTGCCGCTGACCGGCGCGACCGGCGTTTCGATGACACTGATCGAACGGTCCTGGCGGGCGGCCACTTCTGTTGCGGGCGTGGACCGGGTTGTGGTCGCAACCGATGACGACCGCATCCGCGAACAGTCCGAAGGCTTTGGCGCCGAGGTGGTGATGACCTCGGAAAATTGCCAGAACGGCACCGAACGCTGCGCCGAGGCGCACAAGGTTCTGGGCAGCGGATATGACATCGTGGTCAACCTTCAGGGCGATGCACCTCTGACACCGCATTGGTTTGTCGAGGACCTGATCACAGGGCTGCGCGCGGCACCCGATGCTGGCGTGGCCACACCGGTCCTGCGTTGCGACGGGGATGCTTTGAACAGCCTGCTGAACGACCGCAAACATGGCCGCGTTGGCGGCACAACCGCCGTATTCGCGCGCGACAACAGCGCGATGTATTTCTCGAAAGAGGTTGTGCCCTTCACCTCAGAAACCTTTGGCGGGGATGAACCCACGCCGGTGTTTCACCATGTCGGCGTCTATGCCTATCGGCCTGACGCGTTGGCGGCCTATCCGGGCTGGCCAACGGGCCCTCTGGAAAAACTGGAGGGTCTTGAACAGCTCAGGTTCATGGAAAATGGCCGCAAGGTTCTGTGCGTCGAGGTTGACGCCAAGGGCCGTCAGTTCTGGGAGCTGAACAACCCGCAGGACGTACCCAAGATCGAAGAGATGATGGCCGCGATGGGGCTGGAATAGCCGGTTTTTGCCCATGACGCCCCGCGGTTTCCATATCTCGATGACAGGCAATCTGGTTCCAAAGGACGCTTCATGAAACCAATCCTCGTGACCGGTGGTGCCGGATATATCGGGTCGCATGCCTGCAAGGCGCTTGCGCAGGCGGGTTATGTTCCCGTGACCTACGACAATCTGGTCACCGGCTGGCAGGATGCGGTGAAATACGGGCCGTTTGAACAGGGCGACCTGTTAGACCGGGCACGCCTGGACGAGGTATTTGCCAAACACAAGCCGGTTGCGGTGATGCATTTTGCGGCCCTCAGCCAGGTGGGCGACGCGATGCGGCAACCCGGGCTGTACTGGTCGAACAATGTTACCGGATCGCTGACGCTGATCGAGGCTGCGGTTGCGGCGGGCTGTCTGGATTTCGTGTTCTCGTCCACATGCGCCACCTATGGCGAGCATGACAATGTGGTGCTGGACGAGGCCACCGCCCAACACCCGCTGAACGCCTATGGTGCATCAAAGCGCGCGATCGAGGACATCCTGAGGGATTTCGAAGCGGCCCATGGGCTGCGCCATGTCATTTTCCGGTATTTCAACGTTGCTGGTGCTGATCCCGAAGGCGAAGTGGGCGAGTTTCACCGGCCTGAAACCCATCTGATCCCCCTGATGCTGGATGCGATTGATGGCAAGCGCGAGGGTTTGACCGTTTTTGGCACCGATTACGAAACGCCCGACGGCACATGTATTCGCGATTATGTCCATGTCTGTGATCTGGTCGACGCACATGTTCTGGGGCTGGGCTGGTTGGAACAGGGTAAAGAAAGCCGTGTTTTCAATCTGGGTACCGGCTCGGGGTTTTCCGTGCTTGAAGTGATCGAGCATTCCAAATCCGTCACCAACCGCCCGGTCCCGTATTCGGTTGGTGCCCGACGGGCGGGCGATTGCACCAAGCTGGTGTCCGGCTCTGTCCGCGCCCAAACCGAACTGGGGTGGAAGCCGAAAAGGTCAACGTTAGAGACGATGATTGCGGATGCCTGGCGCTGGCATCAGAACGGCCACTACGAGAAATGAAGCCCCGGTGACGTCCAATACGGTTCAGACACTTCCTGATATCGGTTGGCGACAGGAATACCGGTTGCGCTGGAAACGGCGGCGCCTTCTTTGGCGCTCGATGCGCAGCCGACATCAACTGACCTGCCTGAAAGATCAGACAAGCAGGATACGGGGAAACGACATTCTGGCCTTTACCACCTTGCGGAATGAAATCACCCGCTTGCCCTGGTTCTTCCACCACTATCGCCAGCTGGGCGTGAGCCATTTTCTGATCGTCGACAACGGCAGCGATGACGGCTCGGCTGAATTTCTGCAGGATCAACCGGATGTTTCCCTTTGGCAGACCCGGTCCAGCTATCGCGGATCACGCTTTGGGCTGGACTGGCTCAGCTGGCTACAGATGCGATACGGCCATGGCCATTGGTGCCTGATGGTCGACGCGGATGAGCTGCTGGTTTATGCCCGGCACGACCGTCATTCCTTGCATGAGCTCACAGAATGGCTGGACCGGCAGGGGCGGGCCGGGTTTGGCGCATTGATGCTGGATTTGTATCCAAAGGGGCCGTTGGGCGGCCAAACCTATGACCCGGACACGGACCCGACCAAGGTGCTGAACTGGTTTGACGCAGGACCGTATCGCGCGCAGCGGCAAAGCCCGATGGGAAACTTGTGGGTTCAGGGCGGCGCACGCGAGCGGGTGTTTTTTGCCCAGATACAGCAACGATCCCCGACGCTGAACAAGATCCCGCTGATGCGCTGGTCGCGGCGATATGCCTATGTAAACTCGTGCCATTCCGCCCTGCCCCGCCGCCTGAACGCAGTGTATGACGGGCCAGCCGGCGACACCCCGTCCGGCGTTCTGCTGCACACGAAATTTCTGCCGGACATTATTGAAAAATCTAAAACTGAAAAGCTGCGCCGCCAGCATTTTCATGACCCGAACCAGTTCGCTGCGTATTACGATCAGATACTCAATCAACCAGACATGTGGACCCCCCAATCGGTGCGCTATACCGGCTGGTCGCAGTTGCTGGAGCTGGGGCTGATGCGTGACGCCGGCTGGTGTTGAAAACAAATCCAAAGGGATCAACGGCACCTTTACCACTTCCGGGATTTAAAAAAGTTGCCTCAGAAGAGGTAGAAGTGGCATAAACCGACAATGTCCTGTCGCACCAGCGGTCGCGGCGGGTTCGGGGAAAGCTCGCGTTATAATAAAGGTTGGGCAGTCGCGTGAGCCTGTTTGATTCATACAAGATGAGATTGCGGCGCAAGCGCCGTATTCTGCGCTGCCTCAGACGTCGGCGCGAACTTAAGCCCGCCAGCAACAACACGTCTGCCATCCGCCGTGACGATATCCTGTTGATGAGCGTTGTGCGAAACGAGAAAATTCGGCTGCCCTATTTTCTGGAATATTACCGCAAACTGGGCATCGACCATTTTCTGTTCATCGACAATGACAGCGATGACGGCAGTTTCGAGTTCCTGAAAGAGCAAGCCGATGTATCGGTCTGGCGGACGACAACCAGCTACAAATGTGCAAGTTATGGTCTGGACTGGTCGAACTACCTTTTGCGCAAATACGCGCATGGACATTGGGTTCTGAGCGTCGACCCGGATGAGTTTTTTATCTACCCCTTTTGCGACACCCGCCCGATCCGCGCCCTGACAGACTGGCTGGACGGAAGTGCCGTACGCAGCTTCGGCACCATGCTGATCGACATGTACCCCGAAGGACCCGTGGATGCCGAAACCTATCGCGAGGGGCAGGATCCCTTTGAGATTGCGCGGTGGTTCGATCCGGGGAATTACACGATCACCAAGAACCCGGATTACAAGAACCTGTGGATTCAGGGGGGCGCGCGGGCGCGTGTGTTCTTTCGCGACAAGCCATCCAAAGCCCCGGCACTGAACAAGATCCCGCTGGTCAAATGGGATCGGCGGTATGTCTATGTCAGCTCGACCCACTCGCTTTTGCCGCGCGGGCTGAATCAGGTGTACGACGAATGGGGTGGGGAAAAGGCCAGCGGCTCGTTGCTTCATGCCAAGCTGATCGACACCCTTGGCGACAAGGCGCGCGAAGAATTAAAACGCGGCCAGCACTATGGCGGTTCGGGTGAATACGAGGTCTATGCCAAACAGCTTGAAGACAAACCCATATTCTGGTGCGAGTGGTCCGAGGCCTATATCAACTGGCGGCAGCTTGAGATTCTGGGCCTGATGTCAAAGGGAAACTGGGCATGAGCGGTCTGGGCATCGTCATGCTGGTTCATACCTCGCTGGACCGGGCCGAACAGGTCGCGCGCCATTGGACCGCTGCCGGATGCCCGGTTGTGATCCATGTGGATCGCAAAGTACCGGGTGCAGAATACGCGCGATGTGTTGCATCCTGTTCGGACAATCCCCGGATCGCATTTTCCGACCGGCACCAATGCGACTGGGGCGGGTGGGGCATCGTTGCCGCCTCACAAACCGCGTCCGAACTGATGCTGGAACGATTTCCGGAAACGCGCCACGTGTTCCTGTCGTCGGGGGCCTGCCTGCCGCTGCGCCCGGTTCAGGAGTTGATCGATTATCTGGCCGACCGGCCCCGTGTCGATTTCATCGAAAGCGCGACAACGTCTGATGTCAGCTGGACAATCGGCGGGTTGGATCATGAACGGTTTACGCTGCGGTTCCCGTTTTCCTGGCGAAAACAGCGCGGATTGTTCGACGCATATGTAAAGCTTCAGCGCGCGGTCGGGTTTCGCCGGAAAATCCCCGACGGTTTGGTTCCGCATATGGGCAGCCAGTGGTGGTGCCTGACCCGTCAAACACTGTCTGCCATTTTGCAGGACCCCAAGCGCAAACAATATGACAGCTACTTCCGCCATGTGTGGATTCCGGATGAAAGCTATTTCCAGACATTGGCGCGGCTGTATTCCACACATATCGAGAGCCGGTCCCTGACCCTGTCCAAGTTCGACTATCAGGGCCGCCCGCACATCTTCTACGACGACCATCTGCAATTGCTACGGCGGTCAGACTGTTTTGTTGCCCGCAAGATCTGGCCCCGTGCGGAACGGCTGTATCAGGCGTTTCTGACCGATCAGGCCAGTGCGATGAAACCAGCCGAACCCAATCCCGGCAAGATTGACCGGGTGTTTTCCAAGGCGGTCGAGCGCCGGACGCGAGGGCGTGACGGGCTGTACATGCAAAGCCGGTTTCCCCGGCACGGCAGTGAAAACGGCCTTACCTCGTCTCCCTATTCCGTATTTCAGGGCTTTTCCGAACTGTTTGAAGACTTCGAAGATTGGCTGGCTGCGGCCACTGGCACACGCGTGCACGGGCACCTGTTCGGACCCGAGCGTGCGGAATTTGCAAAGGGTGAAACCATCACAAACGGTGCGCTCAGCGATTGTGCTTTGCTGCGGGATTACAATCCAACGGCCTTTCTGTCGAACCTGATCTGGAACACACGGGGCGAACGCCAGTGTTTCCAGTTCAGCCCCCGCGACACGCAGGACATCAACTGGTTTCTGGCGCGGGACAAGAATGCGCAAATCTCGGTCATCACAGGGGCCTGGGCAATTCCGCTGTTCCGGTCAAACCTGAACTTCTCGGACATCCGGAGCGAGGCCGCGCGTCTGCAACAGATCGAAACCAAGCAGCTTGAGGTTCTGACCTCGGTCTGGACCAAGGCGCGGATGCGCAGCTGGTCTCTGGCCGATTTCATTGAAGCGCCGATGGAGCCCTTGCAGGCGATCCTGGATGAGATTGGCGCGCATCAAGCCAGTCACCTGACAGAAGCGCCCACGATGGTCGATCTGTCCGGCTTCGGGAAGTTCCTGCAAAACCTCAAGAATCAGGGTATGCACCCTTACATGATGGGCGATTTCCCTTCGGACGATGTGTTCGGCCATCAGACGAAACCCTATCGCAAACCCTATCTGGTGCAGTAATTACCCATGCCAGCCAATTTTGATTACTTCGTAGTTCTGGCCGCCATGCGCACAGGGTCGAACCTTCTTGAGGCCAACCTGAACGCGCTGGACGGGGTTTCCTGTCATGGCGAAGCCTTTAACCCGCATTTTGCCGGCAACCTGAAGTCCGATACCCTTCTGGGTCTGTCGCTGGAAGACCGCGATGCAGATCCGATGCGGCTGTTGAAGGCAATCCGGTCGGCACCGGGTGGCTTGAACGGTTTTCGGTATTTCCAGGACCACGATCCGCGCATTCTGAAGCCTGTGCTGAATGATCCGCGCTGTGCCAAGATCATTCTCACACGCAATCCGCTGGACAGTTTTCTGTCCCTGAAAATCGCGCGCACCACGCAGCAATGGCTGCTGAAGAACGTGAAGCGTCGCGTCGATGCACAGGTTGCTTTCGACGGGATTGAGTTTTCTGAGTATCTCGATCAGGCCCACGGCCACCAACACATGTTGCAGCAGCATTTACAGAAGACCGGGCAAACCGCTTTTTTCATCACCTATGACGACTTGGCCGAGTTGGACGTTCTGAACGGTCTGGCCGCATGGCTGGGGGTCGAGGCGCGGCTGAGCAAGCTGGATGATACTCTGAAACCGCAAAACCCGGCACCTGCCGTATCGAAGGTCACCAACCCCGATGAGATGCAAGACGCCCTGTCCAAGCTAGACAGGTTCGGATTGCACCAGCCCTCCCGTTTCGAGCCAAATCGGGGGGCGGCAGTACCGCAATACATTGCCGGAGCCGGATCAGCATTGATGTATTTGCCCATTCGCGGCGGAATAGAGCCTGTTATTGCGCAATGGATGGCCGACATGGATGGCTGTTCTACGGACGATCTGGTCACAAACCGGAACCGCAAGGAAATCCGCGTCTGGATGCAAGACCACCCTGGACACCGGAAGTTCACCGTGTTGCGCCACCCGCTGGCACGGGCGCATTCGGCGTTTTGCCAGTACATTCTGGATACCGGGCCGGGCAGTTACAAGATGGTCCGCAATTACCTGCGCAACCGCCTCGACCTGCCGATCCCCGGGCAGGTGCGCGACACCAATTACTCGGTCGAACAACATCGGGATGTGTTTCTGGCGTTCCTCGGATTCCTGCGCATGAACCTCAACGGTCAGACACCGATCCGCGTTGACGGGACGTGGTGCAGCCAGTCCCGAACGCTGGATGGTATTGCCAGCTTTCTGATGCCGGACCTGATTCTGCGGGAAGAAGAGCTGACCACGGCGCTGCCGGATCTGGCCCGCTCAACAGGTCACCTCAATCCGCCTGCACCCGGCCGGTGCGCGCAGGATGTTCCGTATACGCTGGATCAGATCTATGACGAACAGCTTGAAGCGCTGGCATCCGAGACCTACCAGCGCGACTATGAAACGTTCGGGTTTGGCGCGTGGATGCCTATGCCTCCTAAGGGCGCAGAGTGATCAGCGTCCCCCGGTTGACCATCGCATAGATTTCTTCAATCTCGTCATTCTTGACCGCGATGCATCCCGCTGTCCAATCCGGTGTTTTCTTGGCGCGCTTGAACTCGGATCGCAGATTGGGCTGGCCGTGAATGAAGATGTCCCCACCCGGATCAACTCCTGCTGCCTTGGCCTTGGCGATGTCCTGAGAGTTGGGATACGAAATCCCGATAGACAGGTGATAGCGGCTTTTGGGGTTGTGGCGATCGATCAGGTAGCTTCCTTCGGGCGTACGACCGTCTCCGCGTTTGGTTTTTGTGCCCTGCGGCGCAAATCCCAGATCCACATCATATTCCTTGAGGACTTTTTCGTGGTGCAACAAATAAAGTTTGCGCGCGCCCTTGTTGACCACCAGCGAGGTGACCTCGGGGCCATTATAAGTCAAAAAATTTGGACGGGCTGATGCACAAGCCGATAGGCCCAGCGTTGCAACCGCCCCCAATCCGAATGCTCGACGATCCATGTTTCACTGCCTGCTTTGTTTTTTGGGGCTTATTATGCCAAAAAATGCGAAAACTGAAATCACTTTTTGATGTTTGAGTTTTCGGTCAGATGTCGTTCGATGCTTTCCAGCCGTTCCAGAACCTCATCACGATACGCGTCTGTTTTGACCTCATCCTCGGCATGATGCGCGTCCTGCATGGAATTTACGATCAGGCCCACCAACAGGTTCACCACCGCAAAGGTGGTGACCATGATGAAGGGGACGAAGAACAGCCAGGCATAGGGATAAACCTCCATCACCGGGCGGACGATCCCCATCGACCAGCTTTCCAGCGTCATGATCTGAAACAGTGTATAGGCTGACCGGCCAAGATCGCCGAACCAATCCGGGAAGGTTGCCGAGAACAGCTTGGTCGAGATCACTGCCCCGATATAGAACAGAATTGCCATCAGCAGGAACACACTGGCCATACCCGGCAGGGCCGAGATGAACCCTTCGACCACCCGGCGCAGTCTTGGCGCAACGGAAATCACGCGCAATACCCGCAGGATTCGCAGGGCCCGCAGAACGGACAAGCCTCCGGCGCTGGGAACAAGCGCAATGCCGACGATCAGGAAATCGAAGTTGTTCCAGCCGTTTGTGAAAAACCTGCGTCCGGTCGCGGTCAGCTTCATGGTGATTTCCGCCACAAAGATCGCAAGGCACAGCTTGTCCAGCATCACGATCAGCGGCCCGGCTGCTTCCATCAGCGTCGGCGACGTCTCCATCCCCAAAAGCACTGCGTTAAAGATGATGACAGCCGTTATGAATTGCCCGAACACGGGCGCTTCGATGATGTTCAGCAAACGCTGTCTGAAACCCATGGGTCGCTTTCTCCTGTTTGATCAAGATGCGGCGTTCAGGGTAAACCGCGCAGCAAGTTCCGTATGTGACGACCATCGAAACTGGTCAACGACCTGCACCCATTCAAGGGTGTAGCCTGCGTTAACCAGTATTTTTGCATCGCGCGCGAAGGTGACGGGGTTGCACGAGACATAGGCAATCACCGGGCGTCTGGCCTGTGCCAGCTCGGCCACCTGTGCTTCGGCACCGGCGCGGGGCGGGTCCAGAACGATTGCGTCAAACGATTTCAGTTCATCCGGCATCAATGGACGACGGAACAGGTCGCGGGCCTCGGTCGTCACGCGTTTCAGACCTTGCGCCCTGCGCCAGCCCTGATCCAGTGCCTGCACCATGTCTGCTGCACCTTCGACCGCGTGAACCTCGGCTTTTTCTGCCAGAGGCAATGAGAATGTGCCGCTGCCCGCAAACAGGTCAACAATTCGTTTCGCACCCCGTGTTGCCTCGGAAACGGCCCGTAATAGAGCCTGTTCTCCGTCCTTGGTCGCCTGAAGGAAGGCACCGGGTGGTGGCGTGGCGGCGGCGGCCCCAAAGCGCTGAACCGGAGCGTGGCGCATGGCGATCACTTCACCATCCCAGCTGAGCCGCGCCAGACCGTGATTTTCGGTCGCTTGCGCGAGTGCCAGTTCCAGCGGCCCATCCAAGGGCTTGCCGCCCTTGACGGAGACATCCATCCCGCCCTCGGACAGGGTGAGCGTGACGGCCAAGACGCCCTTGCGGCTGCCGCCCAGAACCGCCAGCGCCTCGGCCACGGGAATTGCGGCGATCAGGGCCGGGTCGAGCAAACGGCAATCCGGGATTTCGGTGATCGCGTCCGATGCACGTCCATGGAACCCGGCCAATGTGCCTTTCTTGGTCCGCCTGACGGCAATCGTGGCGCGTCGGCGTGAGTGTTCGGAAGATGTGTGTATCGGACGCATCGGCGCCTCAACCCCCTGCGCGGACAGGGCGTTGCGGACAATGCTCAGCTTCCAGTCGGCGACAAACGCGTCGGAGGCGTGTTGCAGCTGACAGCCACCGCAGGCTTTGTAATGGCGGCACGGGGCTTTCACCCGGACATCAGACGGTACTTCGACGCGGATATCGGTCAGCACCTGATCAACAAGGGTGCCGCTGACAACCTCACCCGGAAGGGTGCGCGGAGCGTAAACGGGCCCATCAGCGATGCCGTCGCCCTGATGGCCAAGCCGGGTGATTGTGTATTTCTGCGTCATGAGGGGCCTGATAGCCGGGCTTTGGGTTCAACAAAACCCTTATTCGGCAGCTTCCGCCTGAATGAAACCACCAGATTGCCGATGCCAGAACCGGGCATAAAGCCCGCCCTGATCCAAAAGATCCTCGTGCGTTCCGGTTTCCACGATTTGCCCCTGATCCAGAACGATGATCCGGTCCATCTCGCTGAGCGTCGACAATCTGTGGGCGATGGCCAGAACGGTTTTGCCCTGCATCACCCGATGAAGCGCCGATTGAATCGACGCCTCGACCTCGGAATCAAGGGCCGAGGTTGCTTCGTCCAGAACCAGAATGGGCGCATCCTTGAGAATGGCGCGAGCCAGGGCGATCCGTTGCCTTTGGCCGCCGCTGAGCTTTACGCCGCGCTCGCCCAAATGAGCGTCATAGCCGGTGCGGCCCTGGGCGTCCTTGAGGCTCAGGATGAAGTCATGCGCTTCGGCCTTGATTGCTGCTTCGATCAACTCGGCCTCGGACGCGTCCGGGCGACCATAGAGGATGTTTTCGCGGGCGGACCGGTTGAACATCGCCGTTTCCTGCGTGACCATGCCGATCTGGCGGCGCAAACTGTCCTGCGTGACCTGCGACACGTCCTGCCCGTCGATGCAAATAGCACCGTTTTCCCTGTCATAGAGCCGAAGAAGCAGCGAAACGAGCGTTGATTTGCCCGCCCCTGAGGCACCGACAATTCCCAGCTTCTCGCCCGGTTGCACGGTAAGCGTCAGGTCCGTAACACCGCCCACATCCCGGCCGTATGCAAAACTGACATCTTCGAACGTGATGGACCCTTCGGTCACATCAAGATCCTTCGCGCTGCGCGCATCTTCGACCCTGTCCCGTTTGGCCAGCGTCTTCATCCCGTTTTCAATCTCGCCCACATTGGCGTAGAGGCCCATCAGAGTGAAGCTGACCCATCCGGTCATCTGCGAAATCCGGACCGACACCGCTCCAGCGGCAACGATGTCACCGGCGGTCGCCGTTCCGAACTGCCATAACCACAGCGTCGCCCCCAGCAGAAGAACAGGCAGAATACCGGCAAGCGCCATCAGGACGAACCGGAAACTGGCCGACAGTTTGCCGAATGCCAGCGATTTCTTCCGCAACTCGACCATTGAATGCCGCGCGGCCTGATCTTCGAAATCCGAGTGTGCAAATAGCTTGACGGTTTTGATGTTGGTGATCGTGTCGACCACCTGCCCGGAAACCATCGCCCGCGCGCCCGCACGTGCGGCCGAGCGCATACGAATACGCGGCAGGTACCAGCGCACAAGCAGGAAATAGACCACCAGCCAGGCCGCAAAAGGCAGCATCACCAAAGGATGAATAGACCCTAACAAAAGCAAAGATCCCACCAGCGACGCCAATGCAAACACTATCGCACTGATCGTTTCGGACACGACCGAGGCCATGGCGTTCGACGTCTGCATCTGTTTCTGAGCAATGCGCCCGGCGAAATCATCGTCGAAATAAGTGACAGACTGGCCCAGCGTCCAGCGGTTCAGCTTGGCCAGCACCAAAGGCGTGATGTTGGGCATCACGATATAGTTGTTGGAAATCGAAGACAGCCCAAACAGGATCGGGCGCAGCAACATGAAAAACACCACCGCCCCAAAGATCATCCACATATTCCCGGCGGTCATGAAGTGCTCGGGCCCGCTGGATGTTGCCACATCGATCACACGCCCCAGAATCCACGCTGTTCCAGCCTCCATCGCGCCAGCCAGCGCCGAAAAGAACGCAGCGACAAACAGCATGGGCCAGGCGCCCGAAAGGCTCCAGCGAATGAACGCCCCCAATGTCTGCGGCGGGGGTGTTTCAGTGGTCCTGAACGGATAGATGAGATCGGCAATCTTCATTCAGCGGCCTCCGGGTTCATGAAGCCGCCAGATTGCCGCGCCCAGAACTGCGCGTAAAGGCCACCCTGTGCCAGAAGATCAGAATGCGCGCCCTCTTCGACGATGCGGCCACCATCCATCACCAGAATGCGGTCCATCTGCGCAATGGTGCTGAGCCGGTGCGCGATGGCAATCACGGTCTTGCCCTGCATCATTCCGTAGAGCGTTTCCTGAATTGACGCTTCGACCTCGGAATCCAGCGCCGATGTCGCCTCGTCCAGCAAAAGGATTGGTGCGTCCTTCAGGATTACGCGGGCCAGCGTTACCCGCTGCCGCTGACCACCGGACAGCTTTACGCCCCGCTCACCCACATGCGCGTCGTACCCGGTGCGCCCCTGCGGGTCTTGCAGGTCAAGGATGAATGCATGCGCTTCGGCCTGTTTGGCTGCGGCAATCATCTGCGCCTCGGTCGCATCCGGGCGACCGTAAAGGATGTTGTCACGTACAGACCGGTGCAGCAGCGCACTGTCTTGCTGGACCATGCCGATATGGCTGCGCAGGCTGTCCTGCGTGACACCCGCAATGTTCTGATCATCGATCAGAATGGCACCGCGTTCGACGTCATAAAACCGCAAAAGCAGCTTTACCAGGGTCGATTTCCCAGCACCCGACCGCCCAATGAGACCGACCTTTTCACCGGGCTGAATGGTCAGGTTGATGTGGTCAAGCCCACCAGCCTCGCGCCCGTAATGGTGCGAGAGATCCCGGATCTGAATTTCTCCTCTGGTCAACCGCAGGGGTTTGGCTTCGCGTTCGTCAAGCAGGTCGATGGGTTGCGCGATGGTCTCCATCCCCTCGGCCACGATACCAAGCTGGCGGAAGAAGCTGGTCAGCGCCCACATGATCCATCCGGTCATGGCGTTCAGGCGCAGGGTCAGTGCGGTTGCTGCCGCGACGACACCAACCGAAGCGAAACCCTGCATCCACAAGGCAATTGCCCAGCCCACGACACCCACGATCAGCACCCCGTTCAGGGTGACCAGAACCGCATCCATGATGGTGAAGATCCGCATCTCGATCTGGAATGTCCGGCGGGTTTCCTCGATCGCTTCGCGGGCATAGTCCAGCTCTTGCGGGCCGTGCGCGAACATCTTGACGGAATGAATGTTTGTGTAGCTGTCCACGACGCGGCCGGTAACGGTTGACCGCGCATCGGATGCCGCCTTGGACGCCGGCCCGACACGGTGAACCGTCCAGCGCACCAGCGTCGCGTAGAACGCAAACCAGATCAGCAGCGGGATCAGCAGGCGCGCATCCGCCGCATAAAGCAGGATTGCCGCCCCGATCAGGTAGGCCAGTGAAAAGGAAATCGCATCAAAGACCTGAAAGATCACCTCACCCGCCGCGGGCGGTGTCTGCATGATCCGGTTCGCAATCCGTCCGGCAAAATCATTCTCGAACCAGCCAACCGACTGACGCAGTACGTGCTTATGGGCGCGCCAGCGGATCAGAGTGCCAAAGTTCGGCAGAATCGTGTTGTTCAGGATCAGTACGTCGACCAGATGCAACAAAGGGCGCAGAAACAGGACGAAGGCCGCGATCAACAGCAGCTCGGTCCCGTGGTTCTGCCACACCTCGGTCGGGGTGCCACCCAACAGGTCGACGACGCGACCCATATAATAGATCAACCCGATCTCGACACTAGCGACGATGATGGAAATCAACGCAGCCCAGACAAAGACCCGGTAGAACGGGCGCGAATAGTCCAGCAGGAACGGCCACAGCCGGGTCGGCGGCGTGTCGGCCTCATGATAGGCGACAAAAGGGTCAACAAGGTTTTCGAAATAGCGAAACATGGAGTGTGCTCCGATTGAGCAAAGAAAAAGACGTGCGAAGACAGATGGCGCCTGAACACCACCCTTTACGGGGCAAGTATCCCGGCTTTAGCCGAACCAGATCCCGTAATACATTCGCATTCCTCCATCCATGTGACGGGCGCACCTAACCACAATGGGCCAAAGTTGTCATCCCCTTTTGAGACTAAACATCAGCTTGCAAGCAAGTCTTCACGTGACAGCGCAAAACCCGACGCGATCCAGCGGCTTTCAAGCTCGGCCAGCTTTTGGCCCAGCGCCGGGCCGGTGAACCCGGGGATCAGGTCCCTGGCCTGTATCGGGAAACGCGCGGCTGCACCTGCGTGCAAGTCCTGTCTGAAGCTTTCGGACCAGGGCTGTTCAAAAAAAGCGCACCGCAAAAGGGTTTTGTTCAAACCGCCTTCGTCACCATACCGATAGCCCAGTTCAGCCACGCTGGTGGTTGACTGCGCTTCGCTCCGCATTCCGGTCAGGCGTTGCAGTTGCGAACGGCTCAGGCGCAGGGTTGCGGCGTCATCGGGTGTCGCGATTGCCGCCAGACGGCGCAGGGGGTTCGACTCGGCACCTGCCGCATGTTCCAAAGCGATCAGAGGTGCCAGTGACCGGTCATCCGCGCCCGGCAGCAATTGCGCTAATACGCCTGTGCTGCGCATCGTCGCAATAGCCGGGGCCGGATCGGGTGCGCCCAGCAGTTTCAGCAGTTCGGCCCCGACGCGTTCCCGCGACAACAAGGCCAGCCCTTCCAAATTGGCTCCAATGGCAGCCAGCGCGTCCGGGTCGAAACCGGCATCCGGGTCGCCATACCATGCGTGAAACCGGAAATAGCGCAGTGACCGCAGATAGTCTTCGCGAATGCGGTCCTCGGCCTCGCCGATGAACCGCACGCGCCGGGCCTGAAGGTCGGGAAGCCCGCCAAGCGGGTCTAACACGGTGCCATCTGGCAGCGCATAAAGCGCATTCATGGTAAAGTCGCGCCGCGCGGCATCTTCTTCGACGTGATCGGAAAAGGCGATAACGGCGCGGCGTCCGTCAGTTTCGACGTCACGCCGGAAAGTGGTGATCTCGTGCGGGATACCGGCGCTGACCACTGTAATCGTGCCATGGTCGATACCGGTAGGGATGGCCTTGAGGCCCGCAGCCTGCGCCATATCGACAACCTGTTCAGGCCGGGCGTCAGTGGCAATGTCGATATCCGACACCGGCGCGCCCAGCAGCGCATTGCGCACGCACCCGCCCACAAAAAGCGCCTGCGCCCCGGATGAGGTCAGGGCGGCGCATACCTTTTGGGTCGCCGGTTCGCTGACCCAAAGTTCCTCAATCTGCATCATTCATCCACCCGTGCTGCAAGCCCGCGCAATATGCGGGCCGTCGCGCCCCATATGTAATAAGGGCCGAACGGAACTGTGTAATATCTGCGTTTCTGGCCGCGCCAGAGGCGCGATTCAACCAGATAATTCTTGGGATTCAAAAGATGCGCAAGGGGGGTCGAAAAGACTTCGTCGACTTCGCCGGGTTCCGGAACAGGTTGAAATCCCTTTCGAAGAACGGCCACCACGGGTGTGACCGTGAAAGATGTGACTGTTTCATGCGTCGGCAGGTAACCCAGAATTTCGGGAAGGTCCGCAGGAAGGCCGATTTCTTCCTGTGCTTCGCGCAGGGCCGTTGCCGTGACATCCGCATCCTCTTCGTCCTGTTTGCCGCCTGGAAACGCGATCTGACCCGGATGGTGTTTGAGGGCCGAGGACCGTTTCGTCAGGATCACCCGAGGGGTTTCATCCGCAAGCGAGATTGCAACCAGGACCCCCGCCGGGCGCAGGCGGCGCCCGGGCGGCAGGACGGTATCCGGGTTCAGGTCAAAATCGCTGGACCCGTGACCGGGACGGCACAGGGCCGTCCGGATCTGTTCAATCGGGTCAAGCACCCTTTCGGTCTTCGGCTTCAAAGCCAACCGTTGACGGATCAAGCACATAATGTGCGCCGCAGAATTGGCAATCTGCGGTGACCTGACCTTCAGGCGTCGTCATCTTTTCGAGGTCTTTTGCCGAATAGATCGACAGGCTCTGCCGCACCCGGTCTTCGGAGCAGGTGCAACCAAACTGCACGGACTGCGCATCATAGACCCGTGGCTGTTCTTCGTGGAACAGCCGGACCAGCAAATCAGTCGGCGCAATCGAGGGACCAATCAGCTCAAGATCCTCGACCGTGTCCAGCAGGATATTGACCCGACCCCAATTCTCGCCCTCTTCACCGTCGACCAGATCGCTGGCAGTCAGAATCTCGCCACTGCCTTCCCCCGAGGCGGCAAATGGCGAGGCTTTGGGCATATGCTGCAACATGATGCCGCCGGCACGCCAGTGTTCATCCACGCCGGGCTCGGTCGATTTGCCAAAGCTCAGCGAGAACCGGGTTGGCAGCTGCTCAGACTGTGCAAAATAGGCCTCGGCGCAGGCGCTGAGAGAGGCCCCGGTCAGTGGAGTGATGCCCTGATATGGCTGTGTGCCTTCGCCCTGATCTATCATGATGGCAAAATAGCCCTCGCCCACCTGATCGAAGGGTGTCGCATCTGTCAGCCGGTCACGGTCAAAGCTGGCATAGGCCCGGATCTGCGCCGGCTGGCCTTCGGCCTTGGGTGCGTAATAGTCGGTCGCAATCATGCGCACAGGCCCCTTGGATTGCACCTGCAACGACAGTTTCCAGCGCAGCGCAACCGTCTGCCCGATCAATGCGGTCAGCAGGGCCATCTCGGCCACCAGCGCCTCGACCTGTTCGGGGTAGTCATGCTGCTTGAGGATGCCATCCAGCACACCATCCAGACGAGCCACACGGCCACGCATATCCGATACATCGAGTTGAAAGGGCAGGACGGTATCGTCCCACGCGATTTTCGTTCCAAGAGACATGGGGTTTCCTTACGCGCCACAGGTTGGCATACCGGCACCATATAGGTCGAACAGATTGGGTTGTAAGGGGCCATACATGATCAGGCGGTTCGGTGAAACCCCAGAGCCGGGGCGGAAATACACGCGACGTGTCGGTGTGTACGCACTTTTGCCCCGCAGAAGTCACCTTTTGCTGACCTGCCAGACCGAGCCAGGACCCGACCTGCAATTGCCCGGCGGAGGTATTGATCCGGGCGAATCACCAATTACCGCCCTGCACCGCGAAGTCTTTGAAGAGACCGGGTGGCTTATTGCGGCCCCCCGACGGATCGGCGCCTTTCGGCGCTTCACCTTTATGCCGGAATATGACCTGTGGGCCGAGAAGGTCTGCCTGATCTATCGCGCCCGCCCCGTGCGCCGCATAGGCCCGCCGACCGAAGCGTTTCACGAAGCGCTGTGGATGGAAACCGCCGACGCTGTCGGTTTGCTGGGAAATGGCGGTGACCGGTACTTTGCCGAAATACACCTCGGCTCGCTTTAAGGTCCGTTATACTCAAAAAAGACGGCCGAGACATCATCCCCGATACCGTCTTTGGGTGACATCACTTGCGTCAAACGCCAGAACATATCGTCCAGAAACTCTGACCCGCCCCTTTCCGACATGCTCTGTTGCGCCATCTGACGCAAACCGTCTTCTTCCAGCAAACCGCCACCAGCCAGTTGGCATTCGGTAAACCCGTCCGAGTACAGCAGCAGCTTGTCGCCGTGCTGCATCTGCGTCTCGATTTGTTGAAAGCGCGCATCTTCGATCAATCCTATGGGCAAGCCTCCGTCACCAAGAAACTCGGCGCGGCCATCCTGCCGCAGCAGCAGCGGGTGCGGATGCCCGGCCTGCACCATTTTCAGATGCCCGTTGCGTAGGTCGACGATGGCGTAGATCATCGTAAAATACTCTTCGATACCTTCATCGGCCATCAGCCGGGAATTGAGCGTTTCAGCCACATGTTTCGGTGGCAGAAGTGCGTAAAACTTGTCGAACCTCTGATCCATCGCGACGTTCTGATCGAAATGCTTGCTGGACAGATACCCCCCCAATCGCGCCGTCATCATGGCCGAGGTGATCCCATGCCCGGATACGTCGATGCTGTAGAACCCAAGCCGGTTCACCCCGGGCGAGAACATCCCCACCAGATCACCGCCGATATGACCACAAGGTTTCAGCAACAGACTGACCCGCGATTTGCCGAATGTCCGGGTCAGTTCGGGAACCAGCGATTCCTGAATTTTCCGCGCCTGCATCAGGTCCTTGTCGATCGCGTCATGCGCAAGCCTGAGTTCCTCGAGCGCGGATTCGATCAGGCGGTTCTTCTGTGAGAGCTCGCGCTGCATGTCCAGAATGCGCGCACCAGCTGAAATCCGGGCGCGCAGTTCGTCCGCCTCAAGCGGCTTGATCAGAAAATCGTCGGCCCCGGCATCCAGACCGCGCGCCACCTCCTGCTTTTCGCTTTTGGATGTCAGAAGGATGAAATAGCTGTATTGATCCGTTTCCAAAGCCCGAAAGGCACAGCAGAATTCAAGCCCGCTCATCCCCGGCATGACCCAGTCGCTCAGCACAAGATCGGGCGGATTATCGACGCAAAGCGCCAAAGCGGCATGGCCTGTATCGGCCTCGATCACCTCGAACCCCCATTTCCTGAGCGAGGCCACCAGAATGCGCCGTTGCAGGCGGCTGTCATCCACGACCAGCACCGTGCGGATCGCGCCGAAATCCAGATCAGGTCTGGTTTCCTCAAGACTCGCCCCCGGCACCATTTACCCTTTTCTCTGATGAGTTTCGTCACATTTGACGACCCTATCGCCGACAGATTTAACATCCGGTGAAGAGTGGCAATTGCCAAAGAGTGGCCCCGTTAACCTGCTTTTTACCGGGCGCGTCTATTCAGAACCATGACCTTTTATTAGCTGGTGTACATCATGATCCACTGGGCCAGAGTCAGACAATTGCGGGATGAAGTCGGCCCCGAGGAATTCGATGAGGTGGTCGAGATATTTCTGGAAGAAGTGCAGGACGTGATCACCCGCCTGCGCCGCGACACCAACCGGGCCGAGTTGGAGCAGAACCTGCATTTCCTGAAAGGCAGCGCATTGAGCCTGGGGTTCGATCAATTCTCGAAACTCTGCCAGGATGGGGAACGGCAGGCCGCAGCAGGGCAAGGGGCCGAGGTTGATCTGCCAGCGCTTTTGGCCGCTTTCGACAGCTCGAAAACCATGTTTGAAGCCGAGCTGAATGAGAACCTGAACTAGATCACGAACTGTGCCAGCGTCTCGTCCTCGGTGATGTCGGTATAGGTGAACCCGGCGTCGTCCAGATGGGCAAACAGGCGCATGAAGTTTTCGGGCTTGCGGGTTTCGATCCCGATCAGAACCGAGCCGAAATTGCGCGCCGATTTCTTCATGTATTCGAACCGCGCGATATCATCCTCGGGGCCGAGAATATTCAGGAATTCCTTCAGGGCGCCGGGTCGCTGCGGCAGGCGCAGGATGAAGTACTTTTTCACACCGGAATACCGCTGCGCACGTTCCTTGACCTCGGGCAGGCGTTCGAAATCGAAATTGCCGCCGGATGTCAGGCAGACCACGGTCTTTCCACGAACAAAGCTTTGGATATCGCCGACTGCCTCGATCGCCAGCGCCCCCGCAGGTTCCAGCACGATGCCTTCGACATTCAGCATCTCGATCATGGTGGTGCAGATACGATCCTCGGACAGGACCAGAACGTCCGACAGGTGACGTGATTTCAACAACTCGAACGGCTTTTCACCGATCCGCCCGACAGCCGCGCCATCGACAAAGGTATCCACATGGTCCAGCGAAACAGGGTGTCCTGCCGCCAGAGCTGCGCGCAGACAGGCCCCTCCGGCCGGCTCGACGAACAGGCAATGGGTGCGGTCCCCGAACCATGTGGCCACGCCGGCGGACATTCCACCTCCGCCAACGGGAAGCACAACGTGATCGGGCGCACCGCCCATCTGCCTTTCGATTTCAACCGCCAGCGAGGCCTGTCCTTCGATCACATCGGCATCGTCAAAAGGCGACAGGAAATACCCGCCCTGCTGTACACACCACGCCTGAGCGGCGGCGAGCGTGTCATCGAAATAGTCACCGATCAAATGAATCTCGACGTTATCCCCGCCAAAGATCCGCGTTTTCTGGATCTTCTGCTGAGGCGTCGTGACCGGCATGAAGATCACGCCTTTGACCCCCATATGCTGGCACATATAGGCCACGCCCTGCGCGTGATTGCCCGCGCTGGCACAGACGAACAGGTCCTGCCCCTGCTGCTTGCGCATTGCGTTGAACGCACCGCGAATCTTGTAGGAGCGCACCGGGCTCAGGTCTTCGCGCTTGAGCCAGATATCCGCCCCATAACGGTCGGACAGGTGGACATTGCGCTGCAACGGAGTTGCCGGGAAGACAGAGCGCATCGCCTTTTCGGCGGCGCGGGCGCGGGTCATGAAGTCGGTCATGACCGCTTCCCTGCCCCATCAGCGTGATAAGGGCAAGGAATACATATGTGTACGTCGGTTAGGAGAGTTGGCGTTTTTCGATAAAGACGCCGTACATCGTGGTCAGGATGCTGACGTTGATCAGTGGAACGATCAGCATACTTGCGAAGAATACGATCAAGGCACCGATGATCGGGACGAATAGAAGCAGCGATGCCAACAGTTGCAGCGCTATCTGAAACAGCAACGATACAACCAACAGAACAATAATCGCCCCGTTTGCGCCCGATGTTGCCTTCCAGGCTTCAGCAATGTTCAGCGGTCTTCCAATAGCTGCACCCGGCAGGATCGGCGTCAATCGATAGAAAACGGTAGCAAGAAGCAAAACCATTGCAGCCCAAACCACGAAACTGACCAGTGCCGAAACCTGAGACAACACACCAATGACGAGTCCAGCGGGAATAAGCGCAACCACCAGCAACACGATCAGCATCAAGAGGTGACCGAAATACGACAAAATGCGATCAACTCTAAGCGGTGGGATAATTCCGGACGGGTATTCTTCAAGCAGTACGAACCGGTGCCACGACACAACGATCCAAAGCATGACGCCGAACATGCATATCAATGCCGAAATGAGAAAACCCAATATTGCACCGACCGACGCTGCATCTGATGCTCCGTTTGGTTCGGTGGAGATGTCTTCGAAAGAAATGTCAAAAACAAGGACTAATCCGATCAGGATAACGCCGCCAATGAAGGCAGGCACGACGGAAATCTGCAATGCCTGTTTCAAATTCCTCAGAACCATCTTCACCGAATGTACAAAAATTTCGAATCCCAACATCGAAAAAACTGCCCTTTCAACCAATCCTTGTTCTCTTTCCCTCCGTTTCACCCCATTTCCCGGCCTTCGTCAACGCGCACCAACTTGCCCCCGCGTCCAAAACCCGCTAGGGGCCAATCGTCTTACGCATAAGGGGAAGTCAGATGTCCGCGCCCAAGAAAGTTGTTCTGGCCTATTCTGGTGGCCTTGATACCTCGATCATTCTGAAATGGCTGCAGACCGAGTATGGTTGTGAGGTCGTGACCTTCACCGCCGATCTGGGTCAGGGCGAAGAGCTGGAGCCTGCGCGCCAAAAGGCCGAGCTGCTGGGGATCAAGCCCGAAAATATCTATATCGAAGACATCCGCGAGGAATTTGTCCGCGATTTCGTCTTCCCGATGTTCCGCGCCAACGCGCAGTACGAAGGCCTGTACCTGCTGGGCACGTCTATCGCGCGGCCACTGATCTCGAAACGCTTGATTGAGATCGCTGCTGAAACCGGTGCTGATGCTGTCGCCCATGGTGCAACCGGTAAGGGCAACGATCAGGTGCGGTTCGAACTGGCGGCCTATGCGCTGAACCCCGATATCAAGGTGATCGCCCCTTGGCGCGAGTGGGATCTGACCAGCCGTACCAAGCTGCTTGAATTCGCCGAGCAGAACCAGATTCCGATTGCCAAGGACAAGCGTGGTGAGGCGCCGTTCTCGGTTGATGCCAACCTGCTGCATACCTCGTCCGAGGGCAAGGTTCTGGAAGACCCCGCCGATATGGCGCCCGACTATGTCTATCAGCGCACCGTCCACCCCGAAGACGCCCCGAATGAGCCTGAGTTCATCGAGATCGGCTTTGAAAAAGGCGACGCGGTCAGCATTAACGGTGAGGCGATGAGCCCGGCCACGATTCTGACCAAGCTGAACGAATATGGCGGCAAGCACGGTATTGGCCGTCTGGACCTGGTCGAAGGCCGGTTCGTAGGCATGAAGTCGCGCGGTATCTATGAGACACCCGGTGGCACCATCCTGCTGGAAGCGCATCGTGGCATTGAATCCATCACCATGGACCGCGGCGCGATGCACCTGAAAGACCAGCTGATGCCGCAATATGCGGAACTCATCTATAACGGTTTCTGGTACAGCCCCGAGCGCGAGATGCTGCAAGCCGCCATCGACAGATCGCAAGAGCATGTCACTGGCACCGTTCGTGTGAAACTGTACAAAGGTCTGGCCTCGACCGTGGGCCGCTGGTCGGATCATTCGCTGTACTCTGAGGCACATGTGACCTTCGAAGAGGATGCAGGTGCGTACGATCAGAAAGATGCGGCAGGCTTTATCCAGCTGAATGCGTTGCGTCTGAAACTGCTGGCTGCTCGGAACAAGCGCCTGTCCAAGTGATCGACGAAGACGATACCGACGACGAGCTCGATATGTTCATCGAGGCGCAGGACACGGTTTGGGCCGATGTCCTGCGCGAACTTGAACAGGGGCAGAAATCCAGCCACTGGATGTGGTTCGTGTTTCCGCAACTGGCCGCGCTGGGCCAGTCCCATATGGCGCAGCTTTACGGCATTGAAGATCTGGACGAGGCGACACGCTATCTGAACCACCCGGAACTGCGCGATCGGCTTAGGCAGACGGCCTCGTTGATGTTGCTGCACACAGGGCGCGATGCCCGCGACATTCTGGGTGGGATTGACGCAAAAAAGCTGCGATCTTCGATGACATTGTTTTCGTCTGTGGCAGATGCTCCGCCCGAGTTTCGTGCTGTTCTGGATGCCTTTTATGGCGGAAAGCCTTGTGACCGGACGGTTCAGATCCTCGGCGCATCGTGATCAGAAGTTCCAGTTGGGTCAGCCTTGCCTGTTCGACACCTGACGCATTACGCATTCGGAAACCGTGAAAGGACCCCGAATGCTTCAGGACATCGCCGATGGAATTCAAAAAGGGCTGAGCGGCAAAAGCTTTGATGGCTCGCTCAAATTCGATTGCGGCGCGGACGGTGTGATTGTTCTGGCAGAAAACCGGGCAACGACGCAGGATCGGGACACGGATTGCACAATCCGTATTTCGCAGGAGAACCTGACCAAGCTGTTGACCGGAAAGCTGAACCCGATGACCGGCGTTGCTTTGGGCAAGCTCAAGATCTCGGGCAATATGGGTGTTGCGATGAAGCTGGGGCAACTACTGGGTTGAATTTGCCGTAAAGCTGGCTTTTGGTCCGAGGCCAGCCAGACTGGCGGTTCCACCAGTGGTGTACCGCGATTCCGCATCGGGATACCTGTCGCGCATGATCTGGGGCAAATGAACTGTGGTTTCGCCCACCCTTCAAGTGGGCCGTCTACACGTGATCGCAGACGATAAACTCGTCTCACCAGCGCGTGACATTGCATGACAGGCAATTGCAAGGGGGTCGAACCCGCGTCAATCTCACCTAAAAAGGAGACCTGTCATGATGCGGACTGCTTATTTCGAAACCGTCAGACCAGCCCTTCTGTTTACACTGATTGCATTGGCCGCACTGTTGCGCGCACTGCCTGCCCCGGCTGCGGGAACCGAAACGCTGACGGTGGCTGGCGGGTGTTTCTGGTGCGTGGAATCCGATTTCGAATCCGTGCCCGGCGTAATCGGGGCGGTGTCGGGGTACACCGGCGGTACATCTGCGGACCCGACATATGATCAGGTTTCAAAAGGGGGAACCGGACACTACGAGGCGGTTCAGATCACGTTCGATCCGGCGCGCGTCTCTCGCGCGTCACTTCTGAACATGTTTTTCCGCTCGGTTGACCCGACAGATGCAGGTGGCCAGTTCTGCGACCGGGGCGACAGCTATCGAACTGCAATATTCGTCTCTAACAAAGGCGAAAAGGTGTTGGCAGAACAAGCCAAAGTAGACGCGCAGCAAGCGCTGGGGCAGACCATTGTCACCCCGGTTCTAAGCGCAGGACCCTTTTACCCCGCCGAGGCGTATCATCAGGATTATTACAAAGGCAACAAACTGGTCCTTACCCGTTTTGGACCAAAGCGCCAGCACAACGCCTACAAGGCGTATCGCAAAGCCTGTGGTCGTGACGCGCGCGTCAAGCAGCTTTGGGGTGGGGATGCGCCATTTGCAGGCTCCTAGTCAAAGGATGCGTCACGTACTTCTTTCAGATCGGGAATGACATCCGCCGTTCCGTGCCGCATGACCATCAGGGCTGCGGCGCGGTTTGCCTGCAAAATGGCCTGTTCCATTGGCATTCCGCGATCCATGCCTGCCAGCACGTAGCCGGTGAAGGTGTCGCCTGCCCCTGTGGTATCCACCGCCCGCACCTTATGCGCGGGAAACTCGACCGGATCGTTGCCCTGCTGCAAGTACCTCGCGCCTTTTGAGCCGAGGGTAACAATGACATGCCGAACGGGCAGATCAGCGATGCTCAGACCGGTTTCCTGACGCAGTTGCTCGGCCTCCACCTCATTCAGGATCAGGAAATCCAGATAGGGCAGAACGCCCTGCACAGCCTGTGCCTGAAACGGGGCTGCGGCATAACAGACGGTCAAGCCAAGCTTGCGCCCCAGCTGCGCCGCTTCGACCTGGGCATTGGTTTCATTCTGCAAGATCAGCAGATCACCGGTGTTTGCCGAGGCCAGCGCCTGCCCCAGATGGGCGGGTTCCAATGCATGATTGGCCCCGGGATACAGGATAATCAGGTTTTCACCCTCGGCATCCACCGCAATGATGGCGTGGCCCGTGGGAACATCCACCTCAGAGATATGGCGCGTATCCACACCATATTCTGTCAGTCGATCCTTGGCCCAGCGCCCATCGGGCCCCACGGCACCAATATGGCTGACGCGCGATCCCGCACGCGCAGCGGCCACCGACATGTTGGCCCCCTTGCCGCCCAGGAACCGATCCAGCCTACGGGCAGCCAGAGTTTCACCCGGTGCAGGCAGATGCGGCAGGTCATAGACCATATCAGCGTTGATCGAGCCGAGATTCCAGATCGTCATGATTTATCCGATGTCGCAAGAGGCCAGAATGGCCATGTTCAGAATATCGTTCGCGGTCGATACGGTCGAACAGATCTGGATCGGCTTGTCGATGCCTGACAGGATCGGGCCAATCACGGTCGCACCACCCATTTCCTGCATCAGCTTGGTCGAGATTGATGCCGAATGCCGGGCCGGAACAATCAGGATATTCGCCGGACCGGTCAGGCGCGAGAACGGATAGGCCGCTTGCTGTTCGATGTTCAGGGCGACGTCCACCGTCATTTCACCCTCGTATTCAAAGTCGACGCCGCGCCGATCCAGAACAGCCGGGGCACGGTGCATCTTTTCAGCACGTTCTGACACCGGATAGCCAAAGGTTGAGAAGCTGACAAAAGCCACGCGCGGCTCCAGCCCCATATGCCGGGCAACTGCGGCCGAACGCTCGGCAATATTTGCCAGATCGTTTTCGTCGGGCCATTCATGTACCAACGTGTCGCCAATCAGAACAATCCGGCCTTTATGCAGCAAAGCTGTCACACCGGCGGCACCGTTGGCGGCATCGGCATCAAACACATGGTTGATCCGGTCGAGCACATGTGCGGACTTGCGGGTTGCGCCAGTGACCAGACCATCACCGTGCCCATGGGCCAGCATCAGCGAGGAAAACACGTGCCTGTCCCGTGCGGCCAGACGGTGAATATCTTTGCGGTCAAACCCCTTACGTTGCAGGCGCTGATACAGGAAGTTCGAATAGGTTTCGAGATGCGTGGTATTGGCGGCATTCACGACCTCGATTTCACGAACAGCGTCGCCCAGGCCCGTGGCTTCCAGTTTGGTCTTAACATCGTCTGGCCGACCCACCACAAGCGCCTTGCCGAAACCTGACCGCTGATACATGACCGCAGCACGCAATACCCGGGGATCGTCGCCTTCGGCGAAAATCATCCGGCTTTGCGCCTGACGAGCACGGGCGTTCAAACCGCGCAGGATACTGGCGGTCGGGTCCATCCGGGATTTCAGGCTCAGCTCATACGCGTCCATATCGATGATCGGACGGCGCGCGGCACCGGTGTCCATCCCCGCCCTTGCAACGGCCGGTGGGATGCGATGGATCAAACGCGGGTCGAACGGGGTGGGGATGATATAGTCCCGCCCAAAGGTCAGCGATTTGCCATAGGCCATGGCGACCTCATCCGGCACATCCTCGCGCGCCAGATTTGCAAGTGCGTGCGCGCAGGCGATCTTCATCTCATCATTGATGGCGCGGGCATGAATGTCCAACGCACCACGGAACAGGTAGGGGAAGCCCAGAACGTTATTCACCTGGTTTGGGTAATCGCTGCGTCCGGTGGCAACGATCGCATCCACGCGAACCTCGTGCGCTTCTTCCGGAGTGATCTCGGGGTCGGGGTTGGCCATCGCAAAGATGACAGGATTGTCGGCCATGCTGGCAACCATATCCTGCGTCACGGCGCCTTTCACCGAAACACCCAGGAACACATCGGCACCCTTCATCGCGTCTTCCAATGTGCGCAGGTCGGTTGTGATCGCGTGGGCTGATTTCCACTGGTTCATGCCTTCGGTCCGGCCCTGATAGATCACGCCCTTTGTATCGCAGACGATGCAGTTTTCGTGCCGCGCACCCATTGCCTTGAGCAGTTCGATACAGGCAATTCCCGCCGCACCCGCGCCATTCAGAACGATTTTCACGTCCTCGATCTTCTTGCCCGAGATATGCAGCGCGTTGATCAGCCCGGCCGCGCAGATCACAGCCGTACCGTGCTGGTCATCGTGAAAGACGGGGATGTCCATCTCTTCCTTCAGGCGCTGTTCGATGATGAAACACTCGGGCGCCTTGATGTCTTCCAGATTGATGCCACCAAAGGTCGGCCCCATCAGGCGCACCGCGCGGCAGAATTCATCCGGGTCTTCGGTGTCCAGCTCGATATCGATCGAGTTCACGTCGGCAAACCGTTTGAACAGGACCGATTTGCCTTCCATGACCGGTTTCGAGCCCAGCGCGCCAAGGTTACCAAGGCCCAGCACTGCGGTTCCGTTCGAGATTACGGCCACCAGGTTGCCCTTGTTGGTATAGTCATAAGCCGTTTCCGGGTTTTCTGCGATAGCCTCGCAGGGAACGGCCACACCCGGACTGTAGGCCAGCGACAGATCACGCTGCGTTGTCATGGGGACGGTGGCCTGCACCTCCCACTTGCCGGGGGTGGGGTCCAGGTGAAAGGCCAATGCCTCTTCTTTGGTGATCTTCGCTTTGGGCATCTTAAATGTCGGTTCCATGACTTCAGGGCTGACGCCTCATAGCGCAGGAGAACGCCCGCCTCAACGACAATGAGTTTTCGGCTTTTACAGAAGATGCGGGATTTGTAAGGTCACGACCGGAAAACGCCAGAAGGGGGCCGCTTTTGTCCACAGTCACGCCAATGATGGCGCAATACCTCGAAATCAAAGAGGCCCACGCGGATGCCCTGCTGTTTTATCGCATGGGTGATTTCTATGAGATGTTCTTCGAGGATGCCGTCAACGCTGCCGAGGCGTTGGACATCGCCCTGACCAAGCGCGGCAAGCACAATGACGAAGACATCCCGATGTGCGGCGTGCCGGTGCATTCGGCCGAAGGATACCTTCTGACCCTGATTCGCAAGGGTTTTCGCGTTGCGGTCTGCGAACAGATGGAAAGCCCGGCTGAAGCAAAGAAACGAGGCTCTAAATCGGTCGTAAAGCGCGATGTCGTGCGACTGGTCACGCCCGGAACACTGACCGAGGACGCATTGCTTGAGGCGCGCCGGCACAACTTTCTGGCTGCCTATGCCGAGGTCCGGAACGAGGCCGCGCTTGCCTGGGCTGATATTTCGACGGGCGCGTTTCACGTGATGCCCCTGACCTCGGTCCGGCTCAGCCCTGAGCTTGCCCGACTTGCGCCCTCCGAACTGATCGTGGCCGACGGGGTGCAGGAAAAGCTGAACGAAACGCTGCTTGATCTGGGGATTTCACTGACCCCGGTCGGGCGCGCCAGCTTCGACAGCACGGCGGCGGAAAAGCGCATCTGCGGGCTGTTTCACGTGGGCGCCTTGGACGCGTTCGGCAATTTCGGCCGTGCCGAAGTGTCCGCGATGGGCGCGCTGATCGACTATCTGGAGATTACGCAAAAGGGCAAACTGCCCCTGCTGCAAACGCCGCTGAAAGAATTTGAGGATCGGGTCGTTCAGATCGACGCCGCCACACGTCGCAATCTGGAGCTGACCCGCTCGCTGTCCGGCGGGCGCGCAGGGTCGCTTCTTTCTGTCGTAGACCGGACCGTTACCCCCGGTGGCGCGCGATTGCTGGAACAGCGGCTTTCAAGCCCTTCTCGTAATCTGGATGTGATCCATGCCCGGCTTGACGCAGTCAGTTTCGCCGCTGGTTACAACCTGATCGCGTCTGATCTGCGCGAAGCCTTGCGCAAAACCCCGGATCTGGACCGCGCCCTGTCGCGTTTGTCACTCGAGCGCGGCGGACCTCGTGATCTGACAGCCATTCGCAATGGTTTGACACAGGCAGCCACGATTGCCGAAATCTGCGCGGATCAGGATTTGCCGGTGTTGCTGGCAACCGCGCTTCAGAACCTCGTTGGTTTCGATGACTTGCTGACTTTATTGGACGAGGCGCTGGTGGCCGAGCCGCCTCTCCTAACCCGCGACGGAGGCTTTATCGCGCCAGGTTTTGACGCTGAACTGGACGAGGCCCGCACCCTGCGCGACGAAGGTCGCTCGGTCATTGCCGGGTTTCAGCAGAAATACGTCGAACACACCGGCATCACCTCGCTGAAAATCAAGCATAACAACGTGCTGGGCTATTTCATCGAAACCACGGCAACCCATGCTGAAAAGATGCTGAACCAACCCTTTAGCGAAACCTATATCCATCGCCAGACGACAGCCAATCAGGTGCGGTTTACAACCGTCGAACTGTCTGAGATCGAAACCCGTATCCTGAACGCAGGGAATCTAGCGCTGGATATTGAAAAGCGGCTCTATCAAAGGCTTTCTGGCGCGATACTGGACCTTGCTGCCCGATTGAATCAAGCCGCCCGCGGGCTTGCCGAACTGGACCTGTCGACCGCTTTAGCTGATCTTGCACGGGGTGAAAACTGGTGCCATCCAAGGGTTGACGCCTCTCGCGCATTCAATGTGCAGGGCGGTCGACACCCAGTTGTGGAACACGCCCTCCGACAGCAAAGCAGCGATGCGTTCATTTCCAATGATTGCGACCTGAGTGTCCAAGACGGCGCGGCGATATGGTTATTGACCGGTCCGAACATGGCCGGTAAATCAACCTTTCTGCGCCAGAACGCCCTGATTGCACTGCTTGCCCAAATGGGCAGCTACGTTCCGGCCGAAGAGGCGCATATTGGCGTCGTCAGCCAGCTGTTCAGCCGCGTCGGAGCCTCGGACGATCTGGCGCGGGGGCGGTCGACCTTTATGGTCGAGATGGTCGAAACCGCCGCCATTCTGAATCAGGCCGATGACCGTGCATTGGTGATCCTGGACGAAATCGGTCGCGGTACCGCCACCTATGACGGCCTGTCCATCGCCTGGGCCACATTGGAACACCTGCACGCGACCAACAAATGTCGCGCATTGTTTGCCACGCATTATCATGAGCTTACGGCTTTGGCCGGCAAACTCGAAGGTGTCGATAACGCCACCGTAGCGGTCAAAGAGTGGGAAGGCGAAGTCATCTTCCTGCACGAGGTTCACAAGGGCGCAGCTGACCGGTCATATGGGGTGCAGGTTGCGCAACTGGCCGGTTTGCCGGCTTCTGTCGTTGAACGTGCCCGGGTGGTTCTGGAGCAGCTTGAAAAAACCGAACGCGAAGGCGGCAAGCAAAAAGCGCTGATTGACGACCTGCCGCTGTTCTCGGCAGCCGCGCCGCCACCCCCGCCCGCACCAAAAACCTCGCCGGTAACCCAGATGCTTGAGGGTGTCCTGCCCGACGAACTGACCCCGCGTGAGGCGCTGGATCTCATCTACAAACTGAAAGAGGCGGCCAGATCCTGACCGCCCTTCATCTTTTCAAAAATACTCTCGCCGAAGGCTTGGCTTTGAAAAGCCAATCAGCTTGCTGGCGTTGAAGAGACCCCGACCTGAGCCGGACGCAACAGGCGGTCGTGCAGCATGAATCCTTCGGCGGATACCTGAATAATGTCCCCTGCCCGTGTGCCCGGCACCGGGGCCTCGAACATTGCCTCATGCACATTCGGATCAAACCGGTCGCCAACCTCGGGTGTAATCACTTCGATCCCGTGCTTCTGGAAGACGTCCTTGAGGGCACGCATGGTCAGTTCGACGCCTTCCAGCAGTCCGGCGGCAACTTCTTTCTGCTCGTCGGTCGCGGCCTCAAGCGCGCGCTTCATGTTGTCGTATACAGGCAGCATATCGCGGGCCAGCTTAGAGCCGCCATACTGTTCGGCATCGCGGCGCGCTTTGTCGCCGCGTTTGCGCGCGTTCTCGGCGTCGGCAAGCGCGCGCATGAATTTGTCTTTATACGCATCCCGCTCAGCGCGCAGCTCGTCCAGCTCCAACGCCTCGTCGCTGATCTCAGCAAACTCCTCGGCCAGCTCTTCCGCTTCTGCCGCCATGATATCGTCCAGAAAATCTTCGTTCTTGGGCTCTGCCATCTCTTACCCTCTAGCTCCGGTCGGATATCAGCTTGCCGACCAGTTGCGCCGTATAATCCACGATCGGCACGATCCGTCCATAATTCAGACGCGTGGGCCCGATGACCCCGACCGCACCGATTATCTTTCGATCAGCGTTCATATATGGAGACACCACCAAAGAGGAACCCGAAAGTGAGAAAAGTTTGTTCTCAGACCCAATAAAAATGCGCACACCCTCGCCACCTTCCGTCAATTCGAGGAAATCCGCGATGTCGCGCTTGCGCTCCAGATCATCAAACAGGCTGCGAATACGCTCCAACTCTCCGGCCTGACCGGGTTCGTTCAACAGATTCGCCCGCCCCCGCACGATCAAACGGGCCGAGTCGGCTCCGTCTCCGTCCCAGGCCGCCAGCCCGCTTTCGACCAGCTCGCGCGCCAGCGCATCTATTTCCTGCTTGCGTGCCTGAATCTGTTTCTGCATCTGACGGCGCACTTCACTGAGTGTGCGCCCCTCAATCAGCGCATTCAGAAAATTCGCAGCCTCGCGCATCGAACTGGGCGTCTGGCCGGGCGGTGGTGTGAACAGGCGGTTTTCGACATGGCCGTCAGAAAAAACCAGCACCACCAAAGCCTTGTCATGCCCCAAAGAGACAAATTCGATATGTTTTATTTCGGCTTCATGCTTAGGCGTAAGAACCAGCGACGCACCTTGTGTCACGTGTGACAGAGCTGACCCGACCCGATCCAACATTCCGCCAACATCACCCGTGTTAGAGCCTAAAGTCTCTTCCAGTTTTTGCTTGTCGTCGACGCCCAGATCGCCAACCTCAAGCAAACCGTCCACGAACATCCGCAAACCTTGCTGCGTCGGTACCCGGCCCGCGCTGATATGCGGGCTGTCCAGAAGGCCCAGAAACTCCAGGTCCTGCATCACGTTGCGCACGGTTGCGGCACTGACTTTTTCAGACAGGGTACGTGTCAGGGTGCGGCTTCCAACCGGCTCTCCGCTTTCCAGATAACTTTCGACGATCAACCGGAACACCTCGCGTGACCGGTCGTTCATCTCGTCCAGAATTTTGCTCGCTTCACTCATGCGTTTTCCCCTGCTGGTTCATCATTAAATAGCAGGCAAATGAAAGGTCAATCGGGGTTGCATCGTAACGCTGCGGGGCGGTATCCCCAACCCAGCAAACAAAGGATTTCCCATGCGACCCTCTGGAAGAGACTTAAGTGAAATGCGCGCCGTTTCAATTGAAACGGGGTTCACCAAACATGCCGAAGGTTCCTGCCTGATCAAGATGGGCGACACCCATGTGCTGTGCACCGCCACGATCGAAGATCGGGTACCCCCTTTCATCAAGGGTTCGGGGCTAGGCTGGGTCACCGCCGAATACGGTATGCTGCCCCGCGCCACCAACACCCGGATGCGGCGTGAAGCGGCCTCGGGCAAGCAAGGCGGGCGGACAGTGGAAATCCAACGCCTGATCGGTCGCGCCCTGCGGGCAGGCGTCGACCGGGTTGCACTTGGCGAACGGCAGATCACCGTTGATTGCGATGTGATCCAGGCTGATGGCGGCACCCGCTGTGCCTCGATCACCGGCGGCTGGGTTGCGCTGCGATTGGCCGTCAACAAGCTGATGAAGGCAGGTGACGTGATTTCAGATCCGCTGGTTGATCCGGTCGCCGCCGTGTCATGCGGTATTTATGCGGGCCAGCCTGTGCTGGACCTTGACTATCCGGAAGACAGCGAGGCCGGTGTCGACGGCAACTTTATCATGACCGGGTCAGGCAAACTGATCGAGGTTCAGATGAGTGCCGAAGGTTCTGTATTCAGCCGCGCCCAGATGGATCAGCTGATGGATCTGGCGGAAAAAGGCGTTGCCGAGCTGGCCGCAGCCCAGAAAGCTGCCACCGCATGACCCGTAAGTTTGACAGCGACAGGCTGTTGGTCGCGACCCACAACAAAGGCAAGCTTGAGGAGATGGCGCATCTCCTCGAGCCTTTTGGCGTGACGGTTGTGGGTGCGGCGGACATGGACCTGCCCGAACCGGAAGAGACCGAGGACACCTTTGTCGGCAACGCCCGGATCAAGGCCCACGCCGCCGCAAAAGCCACCGGGCTGCCTGCCCTGTCAGACGATTCTGGAATCACCATCGACGCCCTGAATGGCGCGCCGGGTGTTTATACCGCGGATTGGGCCGAAACCGGCATCGGTCGCGACTTCCTGATGGCGATGACCCGCGCCCATAATGAGCTTGAGGCAAAGAATGCCCCCCATCCCCGCACCGCGCAATTCCGCAGCACACTGGTGCTAGCCTGGCCTGATGGGCATGATGAGGTGTTTGAGGGTGTTGCCCCCGGTCATCTGATCTGGCCCATCCGCGGCGTAGGTGGATTCGGTTACGATCCGATGTTTGTTCCCGAAGGATACGACATTACTTTTGCCGAGATGGATCGCTGGGAAAAGAACAAGATCAGCCATCGCGGTCGCGCGGTTGAGAAGTTCGTGAAAGGCTGCTTTGGCGGATGATTGGCGCAGCGGGGGCTTTGGCCTGTACGTGCATTGGCCCTTTTGCGAGGCCAAATGCCCCTATTGCGACTTCAACAGCCACGTTTCCAATAATATTGATCAAAAACAATGGCTTGACGCCTATCTGAGCGAATTGCGGCGCTCGGCCGCCGAAACTCCGGATCGGGTGCTGAACACGATCTTTTTCGGTGGTGGAACCCCGTCGCTGATGGACCCGGAAACCGTTGCTGCCGTGATTGACACCACCCGCGCCCTGTGGCGGCCCGCCAATGACATGGAAATCACTCTTGAGGCCAATCCCGGTTCGGTCGAGGCCGGACGGTTCGCGGCCTATCGTGACGCAGGCGTCAACCGGATCTCGATGGGTGTGCAGGCGCTCAACGACGAAGACCTGCGCCGATTGGGGCGAATTCACACTGTGGCCGAGGCACGCGCCGCCTATGACATCGCCCGCGATTGTTTTGAACGGGTCAGCTTTGATCTCATCTATGCCAGACAGCACCAAACGTTGGATGCCTGGCGGACCGAATTGAACGAAGCGCTGTCCATGGCCGTGGATCACCTTTCGCTGTATCAACTGACAATCGAAGACGGGACGGCCTTTGGGGATCGATACGCCGTCGGTAAGTTACGCGGCCTGCCCGAAGATGACAGTGCGGCCGACATGTACCTTGCAACACAAGAGATTTGCGAGAAACACGGCCTGCCTGCCTATGAGGTGTCCAACCATGCCCGCCCCGGCGCAGAGTCGCAGCACAATCTGGTCTATTGGCGTTACGGTGATTACGTCGGCATTGGTCCCGGTGCCCATGGGCGAATTACTGTGGGTGGTCAAAAACACGCGACCGAGAGCCATCTGAACCCGCAGCGTTGGCTTGACGCCGCTGCGAAGGGAAACGGAGAAAAGAAGCGCTATGTCCTTTCGCCTGAAGAACAGGCGAACGAATACCTTATGATGGGTATGAGGATTTCAGAAGGACTAGATATAGGTAGGTGGGCAGCCTTGTCAGGCCGTCCACTTTCAGACGAATCTGTAGACCATCTGGTCGGCATTAACATGATTGAACGTGATAACAACAGACTCAGAGCAACACCAGCGGGGCGCGCCGTGCTGAATGCTGTAATCCGGGAATTGATGGGCTAGATATGCAGTATCTTTGGGCGGGGCTTGGATTGCTGTGCGTTGCGATGGCCGCAATTGGGGTTGTACTGCCTCTTCTTCCAACAGTTCCATTTTTGTTGCTGGCAGCGTTTTTCTTTGCGCGATCCTCCTCACGGTTGCACAACTGGCTTCTGTCGCACCGGATTTTCGGGCCAATGATACTGGATTGGCAGAGTTCGGGTGCAATACGTCCGGCCGCAAAAAAGGCAGCAACCTTATCGATCGCCGCCGTTTTCGGAGTGTCTTTGCTCTTATCCGTTCCGCCCTTCGTGCTGATCCTTCAGGTCATTGTTCTGGGCGGCGTCCTTATATTTATCTGGACACGCCCTAGCGGCTGAGCTTTGCACAAAGATCGTCAAGCTGATCCAGGTTTTCATATGTCAGAACAACCTGACCGGATTCCGTTCCCGCCTTGTGGTTGATTGAGACTTTCATGGCCAAAATAGCGGACAGGTCTTTTTCCAGCGCGCGCGTATCAGCATCTTTACCGGCATCCAGATTCCTGGATCTGGGAGCAGGTCGTGCAGTGTCGCCCTGCTGCTGTTTCTTGACCAACGCCTCGGTCGCGCGCACAGACAGGCCATCCTTGACGATCTGCTTTGCCAATTCCGAGGGATTTTCCGCCGTAATCAGTGCGCGCGCATGACCAGCCGACAATTTCCCTTCAATAACAAGAGTTTGCACGTCAATTGGCAGAGACAAAAGCCGCAACAGGTTCGCAATATGGCTGCGGCTTTTCCCCAATGCCTCGGCAAGCTTTTCCTGCGTGTGCCCAAAACGATCCATCAACTGCCTGTAGCCGGCGGCCTCTTCCACCGCGTTCAGATCAGCGCGCTGGATGTTTTCGATGATCGCAACTTCCAGTACCTCGGTATCATCGAATTCGCGCACAATCACCGGGATCTCGTGCAGCTGCGCCATCTGAGCCGCCCGCCACCGGCGTTCACCAGCGACAATCTCGTATTCTCCGGCCCCTGTTGGACGTACGATCAATGGTTGGATAATACCTTTTTCCCGGACCGACGCGGCAAGCTCATCCAGTTGTTCGGGCTGGAACGTACGTCGCGGCTGATTGGGGTTTGCCTTCAGCTTTTCAATCGGAACTTTAAGGTCAGGTCTGCGCGCGTCAGATGATACCCGGTTACCCGCCTCTGGATTAACGTCCGCCATGAGTGCGGATAATCCCCGGCCCAACCCTCTGGATTTCGCTTTCCTGGTGCTCATGTCGGCCTCCTCACCACCGCTCATGCTGCGGTCTTGTTGTTCTTATGCATAATCTCACGGGCCAGATGCCGATACGCCATCGCACCAAGTGATCCCGAGTCATACTGCAATACCGGCAGCGCATAGGATGGCGCCTCGCTGACCCGCACATTCCTGGGTATCTTCGTCTTAAAAACCATCTCGCCCAAATTGTCACGCGCATCCTTTTCGACCTGACGGGACAAGTTGTTGCGGTTGTCATACATGGTCAACACAACACCTTCGATTCTCAGGTCTGGATTCGCAGTTTGCCGGACCTCCCGGATCGTCAACATCAATTGCGAAAGACCCTCCAATGCAAAGAACTCACTTTGCAGCGGCACAAGGACAGAATGGGCGGCAACCATCGCATTTACCGTCAAGAGGTTCAGTGACGGCGGGCAATCAATCAGGATGAAATCCAGTTCAAACGCATCTACCGCCGTCTGACGCAGCGCGTCGTGCAGTAAATAGCTGCGTTTTTCGTTGGAAATCAGCTCGATATCCGCCGAACTCAGGTCAACCGTTGCAGGGACAACCAAAAGGTTTTCAATCTCCGTCTCCTGAACCACTGCCTCCAAAGGCGCGTCGTCCAGGATGAGGTCATAAGTGGTCCAATCCCGATCTTCGACCCCTAATCCGGTGGATGCATTCCCCTGTGGATCGAGGTCAACCACCAATACCCTGCAACCAGCTTCGGCTAACCCTGCCGCCAAGTTGATTGCTGTGGTTGTTTTCCCTACTCCGCCCTTCTGATTGGCAACCGCTATTATCCGGGGTCCGGACGGTCGAGACAGATCAACCACGTGATACTCCTTTGATCTTAAGGATAACGGCTTGAGGTTCAGTTAAACTTGTAATGGCCTCAGCATCGAAATTCCATTCCTCACGCGCCTCTTCCAGCTCTTTTTTCCAGCTTGCACCTTTGGGCAACAGCGCGGTCCCATTTTCACCTAAATGCCTGTCACAAAATGATAACAGTGTACGCAGATCCGCCAGCGCACGCGCCGAAACGATGTTTGCGCCCAGGGGGTCAACCTCCTCGATCCGCTTGGTAATCACTTTACACGACACGCCACATTCACGGGCGACGTTACGAAGAAAAGCCGATTTTCTCTGGTCGCTCTCCACAAGAGAGAAACTGGCGGCCGGAACCTCCTCGGCAGAAATGATGGCGCACACCATTCCGGGGAACCCGCCGCCACTGCCAAGGTCCACCCAGGTATCAAACGTTTCAGCGCATCGAAAAACCTGGACAGAATCCAGAATATGTCGGTCCCAGATGAATTCCAGACTATTGCGTGAAACAAGATTTATCCTGGGGTTCCAGCGGTTCACCAGATCAACATAGATTTTCAGACGCTCAAATGTTTCACGTGAAACATTCAAGCCATCAAACTTGGAATAATCGACCGTCATGCCTGGCGTGCTCGTTGATCCCGGCGCAATTTCGCCAGGACAAGGGTCAGCGCAGCAGGAGTAACGCCTTCGACACGGCTTGCTTGCGCTATGTTTGATGGCTTGGCCTGCGACAGTTTTTGCTTCACCTCAGAAGACAGCCCGTCCAAGCCAAAATAGTCAAACTCACGTGGGATAACATAGGATTCATCCCGCTTCATGGCCTCAACATCGCGCTTTTGCCGATCGATATAGTTTGCGTAAAGCGCGTCGCGTTCGATTTGAAGCCGGATCGCCAAGTCTACATCTTGTAGATCAGGTATCAGAGGGATCAAGTCCTCGAAGGATGTATCCGGAAATGCCAGAATCGCCATTCCATCTCGGCGGTTTCCATCCTGGTTGACGTTGATCCCGGCTGAAAGAACTTCCTTTGGTGTGTATGTGCGTGCGGTCAGCTTGGATTTCGCCGCATCAAGCTGGCTCATTTTCTTTTCAAAATGCGCCTGACGCTTCTCTCCGACGCAGCCAAGTTCCAACCCAATCGGCGTCAACCGTTGATCGGCATTGTCTGCGCGCAAAGACAGACGGAATTCAGCCCTAGAGGTAAACATTCGATAGGGCTCTGCCACACCACGAGTCGTCAGGTCGTCTATCATCACGCCAATATAGCTGTCTGATCTTGTGAAAAAGACCGGTTCGCGGCCCTGAACGTCCAGCGCCGCGTTGAGACCAGCAACCATCCCTTGTGCCGCTGCCTCCTCATATCCTGTGGTCCCGTTGATCTGCCCTGCCAGATATAGTCCCGGAACGTCGGGTAATGACAAGGACGCAGTTAAGACACGTGGGTCCACATAATCATATTCAATCGCATAGCCCGGTTGCAGAATATCCGCTTTTTCAAGCCCTTTGATCGACCGAACATATTCCAATTGCACGTCCTGAGGTAGTGACGTTGAAATACCGTTGGGATAAATCGTGTGGTCATTTACGCCTTCGGGCTCAAGGAAAACCTGATGCGAGTCCTTATCTGCAAAGCGCACAATCTTGTCTTCGATCGAAGGGCAGTATCTTGGACCTATGCCATCGATATGGCCGCCATACATCGCCGATTTTGAGAGGTTTGCTTCGATGATTTCATGCGTCTTTGCATTGGTATGTGTAATACCGCAGGAGATCTGAGGCGCGACAACCGATGTTGACAGGAAAGAAAACAAGGTCGGATCCTCATCCCCGTTCTGTTTTTCCAAACCCGACCAGTCGATCGTGCGCCCATCCAGACGCGGCGGTGTGCCGGTTTTCAAGCGTCCCAGCGGAAGGTTATAGCTATCCAACCTCTCGGCTAGTTTTATTGACGGGCGATCTCCCATTCGCCCACCAGCCCGTGACACGTCGCCGATATGGATGACGCCGCGCAGGAAGGTTCCGGAGGTCAGAACAACGGCTTTGGCGTGAATTCCCGACCCATCTCCGAGCACGACACCGGCGACACGGTGTCCGTCCATCAGAAAGTCTACAACCTCCCCAACGATAACGGACAGGTTTTCCTGATTGCTGATTTCGTTTTGCATCGCCGCCCGATACAAGGCGCGATCTGCCTGCGTTCTGGGACCCTGAACAGCCGGACCTTTTCGCCGGTTCAGCAGTCGGAACTGGATACCAGCCTGGTCAGCGACACGGCCCATTACACCATCTAGCGCGTCAATCTCTCGTACCAGATGTCCCTTCCCCAACCCGCCGATGGCCGGGTTGCAGGACATGACACCGATATCGGTCGCGGATAAAGTCACCAAAGCGGTTCTCGCACCCATCCTAGCAGCGGCGTGCGCAGCCTCCGTACCGGCATGACCGGCCCCAACCACAATGACATCAAAGTTTGAATGTTTCACGTGAAACAATCCTTATTTTCCCAAACAAAAGCTGGAGAAGATTTCATCCAACAGTGTTTCGACATCTATTCTGCCAACCAGAGATTCAAGTGCCCGTATGGCGGTTCTTAACTCTTCCGCAGCGATATCATACAAGTCCGGGCCTGATTCCAGAACCGTGATCGCAGCAGCAAGTGAATCCGATGCCTTGTTCATCGCAGCACGATGGCGCTCACGCGTGGCTATACCATGTGTAGTGGTTCTATCGCTTAATACCCACGAAATCTGGTCGACAAGCGCATCAATCCCCTGCCCTGTCTTTCCCGAAACACCCTCAGTCGTACCTTCCCTCAGGTCTGCTTTAGGCAGAACATGGATATCGCCATCCTGCATGGCCACACCCAGATCTTCGGGTGCTTCGGCCAGAAAAACACGCAGGTCCGCCGAATCTGCCCGTTTTCGAGCCAGCTCGATCCCAAGATTTTCGACGTGATCTTCAGTATCCCGCAACCCGGCCGTATCCAGTAATGTCACGGGCAAGCCCGCCAAATCCATTCGAACCTCGATCACGTCCCGGGTTGTGCCTGCGTATTCCGAGGTAATCGCAGCCTCGCGCCCCGCAAGCGCGTTCAGCAGTGTTGATTTTCCTGCATTGGGAAGACCGACAATAGCCACTTCAAATCCGGTACGAATACGCTCGGCGATCCTCACCCCATCAGCTTCTCGACGAAGATCTTCCAGAACTCCGCTTGTCAAACTGCGGACTTCCGGTGTGACGTCGGTGGGAACGTCTTCATCAGCGAAATCTATGACAGCTTCCAGCAACGATGCCGCGCGGATCAAATCGCGCCGCCACCGCTCGGCCAGCGTGCCAAGCTCACCAGCCAGAATGGTCTGGGCCTGCTTACGCTGCGCCTCGGTTTCCGCGTCAATTAGATCTGCCAGGCCTTCGACCTGTGTCAGATCCATCTTGCCATTTTCAAGGGCCCGGCGTGTGAACTCACCCGGGTCCGCCAGTCGCAGCCCATCGGTGTTCGACAAACAGCGCAGAACCGCATTGACCGAGGCCGTGCTGCCGTGGATCTGAAGTTCTGCCACGTCTTCACCGGTGAAACTTGCCGGTGCCTGAAAGGTCAGAACCAGACCATCATCCAGTCGTGATCCATCTTGGTCCCGCAGAGTGCGCAAGACCATTCCACGTTTGGGCAGTTCCGCGCCGCTCAGACATGCGGCTGCGGAATGCGCTTCGGGGCCAGAGAGGCGAATGACCGCCACCCCTGCTTTGCCTTGCGCGCTGGCCAAGGCGAATATCGTATCCATTCGAAGGCCTCGCTGGGGTCTAAGACCTGTGTCAGGCGTTCATCGAATCGAAGAACTCACCATTTGTCTTCGTCTGTTTCAACTTCGACAACAGGAACTCGATTGCGTCGGTGGTGCCCATCGGATTGAGGATACGGCGCAGAACAAAGGTCTTGGCCAGATCGCCCTTTTCGACCAGCAGGTCCTCTTTCCGAGTTCCCGATTTGAGGATGTCGATCGCCGGGAACACGCGTTTGTCTGCAATCTTACGGTCCAGAACGATTTCCGAGTTACCAGTACCTTTGAATTCTTCGAAGATTACCTCGTCCATCCGGCTGCCGGTATCGATCAGTGCGGTAGCGATGATGGTCAGCGAACCACCTTCTTCAATGTTCCGCGCCGCACCGAAGAATCGCTTGGGCCGTTGCAGAGCGTTTGCGTCCACACCACCGGTCAGAACTTTACCCGAGGACGGGACCACTGTGTTAAAGGCCCTACCAAGTCTTGTGATCGAGTCGAGAAGAATAACAACATCTCGTTTATGTTCGACCAAACGCTTGGCTTTTTCGATGACCATCTCCGACACGGCCACGTGACGCGTCGCGGGCTCATCGAAGGTAGACGACACAACTTCACCCTTAACCGAGCGCTGCATGTCGGTCACTTCTTCCGGGCGTTCGTCGATCAGCAGGACGATCAGGTAACACTCCGGATGGTTCTGTTCGATCGAATGCGCGATGTTCTGCAGGATCACGGTTTTACCGGTCCGCGGCGGTGCCACGATCAGTGAACGCTGACCTTTACCGATAGGCGCAACCAGATCGATCACACGCGCCGACTTGTCCTTGATGGTGGGGTCTTCGATTTCCATCTTCAGACGCTCATCCGGGTACAGAGGCGTCAGGTTGTCGAACAGAATCTTGTGCTTGGCCTTTTCGGGATCTTCAAAGTTGATCATGGTGACTTTGGTCAGTGCGAAATAACGCTCATTCTCGTCCGGCGCCTTGATCTCACCCTCAACCGTGTCCCCGGTCCGCAATGAGTGCAGACGGATCATATCGGGCGAGACATAAATATCATCGGGACCCGGCAGATAGTTCGCTTCGGGCGAGCGCAGAAAGCCGAACCCGTCTTGTAGTACTTCCAGTACGCCATCACCGCCGACGGTCCAGCCATCATCGGCACGTTCGCGCAGAATCTGGAACATCATCTCGCCCTTACGCATGGTCGAGGCGTTTTCGATCTCCAGCTCTTCGGCCATTGCCAGAAGGTCTTTGGGGCTTTTGGCTTTCAGGTCGGCCAGATTCAGGGATTCATTGGACATGATACATACCTTCACCGCTGAGAACGCGGCTTGAAGTGGAATTTCAGTACGGAAAATACGCCGCCCGGACGGGCGTGTTGTGATCTACATAAGCGCAGCGCCGTTCGGAGTCAAACAGGCGTTCAGAACTTCAGAATGACCGCCAGAACGATGGCTATCATCAGAATGGTCGGAACCTCGTTCATCATGCGATACTGCCGCCCAGTGAGCTTATTCTGGCCTGCCACGAAATCCTTCCTTCGGGCCATAAGCCAATGGTGGAACCAGGTCATCGCGATCACGCCCGCGCCTTTTACCCAGGGCCATGCAAAATCCCATCCGACGATCCCCGGTGTGAACACCATGATCAGCCCGCATACCCAGGTTACAACCATCGCGGGGCGCATGATCACCCGCAGCAACTTGTCTTCCATTTCAAAGAAGATGTCTTGCGCTCCCTCTACAGCCTGCGCTTTTTCGACGTGATAGACAAACAGTCTGGGCAAATAGAACAAGCCCGCCATCCATGAGATCACGGCCATGATATGTAATGACTTCACCCACGGGTAGATCGTGAAAAGAAGGTCTGTCATGCCGGCTCCGAACGTTGTTCGGAACCCTCCCTAATAAAAAAATAAGAAAAGAAAAAGGATGATGGTTTTGTAGGGTGCCAGAAATCCGTGGATTACTTTTTTACCCTAGCGTTTTCCCCAGGGGGACAGAATACCTGAGATCGCCAGTGATTCTGTTGATAGTAAGAAAAATTGTTATAAATCATTAATTTAAGATGGATCAGGTAAATCTGATCTGTGGATAAACCGATGGGTATCACTGGATACATCTGTTATCCCAAGAGTTGGAGTTATCCTTGTCCTGACAGGATGAGATTTGAGCGACTCGGGGATCTTTGCCACAAAATTCCCGGGGTTGCGTGTCAACCGGAAAACCATACAAAACACCCCAGAACTCTTATCGATTTGCACACGGGGTTTTCCACATGTCTGTCCCCATTCTTCTGGCTTCGGGATCTGTTATTCGCGCGCAATTGCTCAAGAACGCAGGTGTGCAGTTTGCAGTTCAAACGGCGCGCGTGGATGAGGAGGCGGTCAAACGGGCGTTGTTGGCGGAAAATGCCTCACCACGCGATATTGCCGATACGCTGGCCGAGATTAAAGCGCGTAAGGTCAGTGACAAGAACCCCGGTGCCATGGTGATCGGGTGTGATCAGGTGCTGGATTTCGAAGGGCAGCTGCTGTCAAAGCCCGAAACCCCGGATCAGGCGCTGGCCCAACTGAAAGCCATGCGCGGCAAGCTGCACATGCTTTTGTCAGCAGCTGTGATCTATCAGGATGGTGAACCGATCTGGCGGCATGTAGGGCAGGTGCGTTTGCGGATGCGGGCCAGTTCTGATGCCTATCTGAAGGACTATGTTGTGCGGAACTGGGACAGCATTCGCCACGCCGTCGGAGCCTACAAGCTGGAAGAAGAAGGCGTCCGCCTGTTCGCCACCATTGACGGCGACTATTTTAACGTTTTGGGTATGCCCCTGTTAGAGCTTCTCAACTTTCTGGCTGTCAAAGGGGTGATCGAGCAATGACAGACAACCGGGTTCCTTTGGCCGGAGTGATTGGGCATCCCATCGGGCATTCGCGCTCACCCAAGCTGCACGGCCATTGGTTAAAGACCTATGGGCTTGCCGGGCATTATATCCCGATGGACGTCGCCTCTGCTGATTTGGAGACTGTGCTGCGAACCCTGCCCAAAGCGGGCTTTGTCGGGGCCAACGTGACCGTTCCGCATAAAGAAGCCGCGTTGAAGTTCGCAGATCATGTTTCTGACCGCGCAACCGTGATTGGTGCTGCAAATACGCTGGTGTTCCGAACTGATGGTTCGATCCACGCAGATAACACCGACGGGTACGGGTTTATGGAAAACCTGCGCAGTGGCGCACCTGACTGGAATGCGAAAGATGGCCCGGCGGTTGTGTTTGGTGCCGGGGGCGCTGCCCGTGCCGTATTGCAGGCTTTGTCTGATGCCGGTGTGCCGGAAATCCTGTTGACCAACCGGACACGCGCCCGCGCGGATCATCTGAAGGAAGAATTCGGCCAACGCATTCGAGTTATCGATTGGGTTCAGGCGGGGAATGTCATTGAAAATGCTGAATTGGTGGTCAACACAACTTCATTGGGGATGCAGGGCCAGCCAGAGCTTCGCGTGCCGTTGGATGGGTTGCAGCCCGGTGCCGTGGTAACGGACCTGGTTTATGCCCCGTTGAAAACCCGCCTGCTGCAAACTGCCGAGGAGGCCGGATGCACCACAGTCGATGGTCTGGGGATGTTGCTGCATCAGGCCGTTCCCGGATTTGAACGCTGGTTTGGTGTCCGCCCCGAGGTAGACGCAGATACGCGCGCGGCGGCCCTGGCATGAGTTTTGCGCTTGGCCTGACAGGCTCAATCGGTATGGGGAAAAGCACCACAGCGCAGATGTTCGTTGAAGAAGGGTGCGCATTGTGGGATGCGGATGCGGCGGTGCATCGGCTGTATGCCATTGGTGGAGCAGCGGTTGAACCAATGCGGGCAGCCTTTCCCGATGCGATACGTGATGGGGTGGTTAGCCGAGACGCGTTGAAACGGATTATCGCAGATGACCCGGCCACGTTGAAAACGATTGAGGCGATTGTGCATCCACTTGTCGCTGCTGACCGCGCAGAATTTCGCGAAAGCGCAACAAGCGACATTTTGGTGTTCGATATTCCACTTTTGTTTGAAACGGGCGGGGATGCAGCAATGGATGCCGTGGCCTGTGTTTCTATCCCGGCCGAAGACCAAAAACGGCGCGTGATGGAACGCGGAACAATGACCGAGGCGCAGTTCGAGCAAATCCGCGCCAAGCAGATGCCGAACGATGAAAAATGCGCACGGTCGGATTTTGTGATCGTGACCGATACTCTGGACCACGCCCGCGCGCAGGTGCAGGATGTAGTCAGGCAGATACGGGCGGGGATGGCACATGCGTGAGATTGTACTGGATACCGAAACCACCGGGTTTGATCCCGAAAGCGGGGATCGGATCGTGGAAATCGGCGCCGTTGAGCTGTGGAACCACGTTGCCACCGGTGAAACCTTTCACGTCTATATCAACCCCGAACGCTCGATGCCGGAAGAGGCGTTTGGCGTGCATGGTATTGGTCCCGATCTGCTGGAAACCCCGCGCCCGCCAGAAAAGGGCGAAGTGACACTGAAAGACAAGCCGGTCTTTGCAAAGGTTGGCCACGGGTTTCGCGAATTTGTTGGCGATGCGCGGTTGGTGATCCACAACGCCTCATTCGACATGAAGTTCCTGAACGCCGAGCTGAAATGGATGGGTGCCCCGCTTATCCCGATGGAGCAGGCGTTGGATACACTGGCAATTGCCCGCAAACGGTTCCCCGGTTCGCCAGCGTCACTGGATGCGCTGTGCCGCCGCTTCAATATCGACAACTCGAACCGTGTGCTGCACGGCGCGTTGCTCGACTCGGAAATTCTGGCCGAGGTTTATCTGGAATTGATCGGTGGACGGCAGCCTGATTTTGGTCTGTCGACATCCGCATCTTCTGCGGACGGAGGCAGCGATGATTGGCGAGCTGCACCGCGCAGCACACCATTGCCATCCCGGATCACCGAGGATGAGCGCGCTGCACATGAAGCTTTCGTGAAAAAACTGGGCGAGAACGCCTTGTGGACCCGCGCCTGATCCGGACAGGCGCGGGTAAAAACTTACGCGTCGGCTTTTTGGGCCTGTTCGGCCTGACGGCGCATCAATTCATTGCGATAGAGCGCAACGAAATCGATATTGTCCAGGTTGACCGGCGGGAAGCCGCCATCGCGGGTGATGTCGCTGACGATGCGGCGCAGGAACGGGAACAACATGCGCGGGCATTCGATCATCAGGAACGGGTGCAGCTGATCTTCTGGCACACCTTCCACGTGGAACATGCCGCAATAGTCCAGTTCGCACAGGAACAGAATGTCATCCATGCCTTTGGCTTTGGATGTCAGGTTCAGCTTGATCGAAACTTCGAACTGATGGTCCGCCGCGCGCTTCTTGGCGTCCAGGTTCACCTGAACGGCGATTTCGGGTTGTACGTCTCCGGAAACGCCTTTTTGCGCCATCACGTTTTCAAAGGACATATCGCGGATGAACTGCCCCAGAACACGCATCTGAACCTGCGGGGCGGCTTGGGCCGCAGTGTTTTCTGCAGCGTTTTCTTCGGCCATGGATCTACTCCAAAAATGAAATTCGCCACTGCTTAGCAAGTTGGGCGCGGCACCTCAATGCTGGTGGGGGCCTTCCACCCATTTCGAAGGCTTCGAGGGGTCTTTTTTTGGCCGAACTTCGGTGAATTCCCCATCGATGATATCGCCCTGATCGAACGGGTTCCCCCGGGTTTGATATCCGGGGCCCGGCCCCATCTGGAACTGGGTCACGGTAACCTTGGATTTCAGATAGCGGAACACGGCGATGCGGACACCGGGAACTAACAACGCAAAACCAACGGCATCAGTGAAAAAGCCCGGTGTCAGCAACAAAGCACCCGACAACAGGATCATTGCCCCATGGGCCAGCGGTTCGGTCGGATCGTCCAGTTCGGCAAAGGACCGTTGCAGCTGTCCAAGCGCCATGCGACCTTGTGTCCGCACCAAAACCGTGCCCAGAACCGCGGTCAGCACTACGATGGCAAGTGTCGGCCACAACCCAATCAAACCACCAATCTGAATAAACAGCGCGATTTCGATTATGGGCACCAACAAAAATGCCAAGAACAGATACATTTGCGTTATCCTTTCCCTTAGGCCGGGCTGTGGACTTGCCACTCACTGTCACCTACATAGTGGCATGAGGCCGTGTATACAAAGTCGCGGCGTTGAAAAGAGAATGAAATGAGCGACAACCCTATGATCCAGCTCCTGGTCCTGGCCGGAATTGCCATTTTCCTGATCCTGCGCCTCAAAAGCGTATTGGGCACGCGTGAAGGATTTGAAAAACCGCCTGTGCAGCAACAGCCTGAAGCCCATAAATCGCGCCGCGGTTTCGAGGTGATCGATGGCGGCCCGGATCATGACATTACCGACCATGTCGCCGAAGACAGCGAACAGGCGCAAACACTGGCTGCGATGAAACGGGTCGAGCCCGGTTTTTCGGTCAGTGAGTTCGTTCAGGGTGCGCGCGGTGCGTATGAGATGATTGTGATGGGGTTTGAAAGGGGTAATCTGGATGAAATCCAGCCTTTCCTGTCGGAAGAAGTGTTCGAGACTTTCGTTTCGGTCGTGGCAGCGCGCGAAGATCAGGGCCTAACCATCGAGGCTGAATTCATCGGCGTACGGGAAACCACCCTGACGGATGTGAAATTCGACAAGGATACGAACCAGGCCGAAATCACAATGAAGTTCGTGGGGGAGCTGACCTCGGTCGTTCGGGATCGCGGAGGCGATATCGTCGAAGGCAACCCGAATTCCGTGAAGCGCCAGAAAGACAGCTGGACCTTTGCTCGCGTCATGGGCAAGGACGATCCGAACTGGCTGCTTGTCGCCACGGACGCATGATTGCAACGCTTCGGTCGCTTTTACTGGTGGGTGCAATGACCACCGCCAGCGCTGCCGAAGCCGAGGCAACGCGATCCATACTGTCGTTTGACGATCTGCAGGGCTGGGCCGAAGATGATCACGGCGCGGCCCTTTCCGTTTTTCTGAACACGTGCGGTGATCTGGATGATCCGGATTGGCGCGCCTTGTGTGGTGTGGCCAGAACATATGAACCGGATGCCGCCCGCGCCTTTTTCGAGTTATTCTTCCGCCCTGTTCTGGTCGAAGATGACAAAGAAGGCCTGTTTACCGGCTATTTTGAACCCGAGCTTGACGGCGCGCGCACCCGGACAGATCGTTTCAAATACCCGATCTACAAGATGCCGCCCGAAGCCCGTGCCGAAGGACCATGGCTGAGCCGTCGTGACATCCTCACCGGTGATGTGATGCAGGGCCGCGGGCTAGAGATCGCCTGGGTCGACGACCCTGTCGAGCTGTTCTTTCTGCAAATTCAGGGCTCGGGCCGTATTCAATTGTCGGATGGCGGTACGCTGCGGGTTGGATATGGTGGCGCGAATGGTCACCCCTATCGGTCGATCGGTGTTGAACTGGTGCGACGTGGGGTTCTGGGTGCGCATGAGGTCAGCGCCCAGATGATCCGCGCCTGGGTGCGCAAGAACCCCGAGGCCGGTGCCGAGTTGCTGCTTCACAACCCGTCATACGTTTTCTTTCGCGAAGTCTCACGCGTTGCTCCTGAATTTGGACCTTTGGGGGCAATGAACCGGTCGATCACGACGATGCGCTCGATTGCGGCGGACCCCGCCTATACACCATTGGGCGCACCTGTTTGGGTGGAAAAGGACGGTGAAAAACCGTTGCGACGGCTTATGATTGCGCAGGACACAGGCGCGGCGATCAAAGGTGCGCAACGGGCCGACATCTTTTTCGGAACCGGTGAAGAGGCCGGGCAGGCTGCGGGCAAACTGAAAGATCCGGGTCGGATGGTTCTGTTGCTGCCCATTCAACGCGCCTATGCCCTGTTGCCGGATGAATTCTGATGACCCGGCGCAAACTGACAACCGATGAGATCGAGCTTTGGCGCAAGGTCACCAAACAGGCCGAGCGGCTGCATCCGGACAGTCCGCAGACCGTCCATCCGACCACACTGCCGAAACCCAGACCCAGAAAAACACCAAAACCCCGGTTTGAGGTGTTTGAGCTTGGTCAGAAGCTTCAGCCGAAACCAAATCCAAACGATCTGAAGCCATCGGTGACGGATGCGCTGCGCGCCGCGCCTGTTCAGATGGATATCAAGGCTTTTGGCCGGATGAAGCGCGGTAAGCTTAAGCCCGAAGGCAAGCTGGACCTTCACGGTATGCGGGTTGATACGGCCCATCCTGCGTTGATCCGTTTTATCCTGAACGCACAGGCACAAGGTAAGCGACTGGTTCTGGTGGTAACTGGCAAAGGCAAGGACCGCGACGAACCTGGCCCGATCCCCACCCCGCGCGGCGTTCTGCGCAATCAGGTGCCGCATTGGCTGTCCATACCGCCGTTGGCGCAGGCGGTGATGCAGATCACACCCGCGCATATCAGCCATGGCGGCGACGGCGCCTATTACGTCTATCTCAGGCGAATGCGCTAAAGATCCCGCCGGGAGCGGGAAATGCCGGTTTGGACCAGAACGCATACCAGCACGAAGAATACGCCAATCCAGATGAACTGCGTATTCAGCGAAATGCCAAGGTCAATCAGGACGCCAGTCAGGCCGGGGCCTATGGCTGATCCAAGAACCATGACAGCCGCGGCCATCGCCTTGATCGCACCGATATGTCGGGTTCCGTAGAATTCGGCCCAGAATGCGCTGGGCAATGTGCTGTTTGCCCCAACGGTCAAAGCCAGGAAGACCAGCCCTAGGGTTGCGCCGCTGATCGAGTTTGTCATGCCCAGAATGACGAACCCAAGTGCGATCGGAAGCTGGTAGTAGGGCATGATCCGGGCGGTTCCCCATTTATCCAGCGCCCATCCTGCGACAAACATGGAAAACAGAGATATTCCGGTAAAGATCGGGAACAGGGCCACCAGTTGGATATGCTGCCACCCCTTCACATCAGCCAGATAAACCTGATGGAAGAAAAATGCGGTGATGAATGCGGATGGCCCAAGCACTGATGGCACCATGAACCAGAAAAGAGGATGGAACAGAGCGTCCCGGCGGGTCCAGTGTTTTCCCTGCATTCCCGATGCTGAAAACGCGTTGGCAAGGCTTTGCGGGGTTCTCTCCTCGCGCAGCAGCCGCATCAGGATCGGAATACCCAGCGCCGTGATGCCCGCCGCGGCAACCCACAGCCAACGCCAGTCCAGATAGACCATGGCACCAACAAAGATCAGCGGCAGCAACGCCTCGCCAAGCGCATAGCCGGTGGACGCGATGGAAAGCGCTTTGCCCCGCGTACCCGTGAACCAGCGCGCCATTGCGACCACGGCAAGATGCGTGCTCATCCCCTGCCCAAATAGTCGCAGCAGAAAGATCACCAATGGCAACAGCAGCAGCCAGGTGTTCAGCGCCATTGCAATGGCGGCCAATGCAAGCCCCGCCAGCACCATTGGGCCCAAAACCCGTACGCGGAAGATATCCGTCAACCCTCCGGCCCAGATCATCACGATTGCAGACAGGGTCGTGCCCAACGTGTACAGCCCGCCCCATGCGCCGTGGCTGAGGCCAAATTCAGAGCGGATTTCACCAGCAAAGACCGAGATGAAAAAGGTTTGCCCGAAGCTGGACAAAAATGTCAGCAAAACGCCGGTCGCAAGCCAAGTCGCGTTGTCCACAAGAAACCGGTGCAGGGAAACCCGCGTCACGGATTGCTTACCTGGGCCTGACCGGTTTCAGTCAGCACGATTTCTGTGGCGCCAACCGGATTGCGCTGGTTCGGTGGTACGAGGATGTCAATCCCGCGCCGGTCTTCGCGCCCAAAGGTTTCGCTGACCCGGCGCACAGAGCGAAGGATTGTCAACAGCGCTGGCGACGTGGCGGCCACAAAATGGGAAGATTCCGCATCGCCGTTGAAGGCGGTCGTATCCACGATTTCTATCGGATATTCAGACAGCTTCTCGGCCGATCCGATATTGCCCAACCTTTCGCCATCTGCGGTTCCCCTCAGGCGGCCGGAGACGTTCAGGACCTTGTCTTTCTTGGACACCATCAGGACAAAAGGATCAGGAGGATTTTTAATACTGTTCATCTGCGACCGAAAAACATCCACATCCAGATCGGGCGAGATCAGAATAAGGCCTTCCAGATTTCGCTTTGCCCAGCCCGGCTGTTTCAGTTCGGTTTGCCGTATCATCTCCATAGCCAGCGCGCCACCCATTGAATGCGCCACAAGGGCCACCCGCCTGATACCCATCGACTTGAGAAGCCGAATGGTTTCTTCCAGCCCATCACGGGCAAACAACATGCTGTCCAGATCATAGGCATAACCATAGCCCGTCGCGCGGCTGGGCCATGAATAGACAAGGATCTGACCGGGTAAACCGATATCATGCGACAGCTGAGCGGCCCGGAACAATGTCTCTGTCTGAGTGGAGTTATAGCCATGCACAAAAATCGTAACTTCGTCGGCCCCACTCAGCCTGTCCTTCAACTGTTGCGGCCCGCTTAGCTGATTTATCTCTGCCAGCACGAACTGCTTTCTCGGGTCAGGGTTTGCGTATGAGAATTTAAGGCTTCCCGGTGAACGTCCCGGTGGTATCGACACGGTGGTTTCCAGAAATTGCAGGCGTTCTGCGCGGCGGAATCCATACGCGCCATCGGGCTCGCGCGCACGCGTCGTAGCCGCAAAAACCGTTTCGGGAGTTCCGATTTCCAATGCTGATGGAAGCGTTTCGGATACATTCCGGTCAACACATGCCGCCAGCACGACCGGACACAGAATGAAGATTAAGAAACGCAGCACGGACAGCCCCCGGAAACAAGTGCCGACACGCTATCTTATTCTAATCCCGCGTCCAGCACGGCGACGCGAAAAAGCGGCAGAAACTGGCCCGAGCGGTTACAATCTGTAACAGACCGTATCCGTACGAAACCGATCTCTGCCGGTGCTGTTGGACCTAGACCTCCGTATCCTCGTCCTGTTCCTTGTGCGGCATTTCTTCGATCAGGCGGGTTTCCAGCAATTGCCCGTTCCGATACAGGATCGGATAGGCCACTGCGGCGATGTGGCTGTTAAATTCACGGAACGCGCGCAGGGTTTCCAGGTGGATATCGCTGGTCTCAAAGCTTTCCGTACTGCCGTGCTGCAAGCGTTTGAGGTGGCGTTTGCGGCTGTCACGCTCGGCCCGTTTGATTTCGGTTTTCTCAAGGCTCAGCAGACGGGCGCTTTCCAGATCATCCGAGATCAGAACGTTTGAGGCCAGTTTGAGGTTGGCGAGGATGCCTTCGTGCATCTCAACCAGTTCCGACCAGCCCTCTTTCGAAAATGAAGCGCCTTTCTTCCGCATGTCGCCCGCCAGAACAGTCAGCCGCTTGGCAACAACGTCGCCCGCGGTTTCCAGCCGGATTGCGTATTCCATCAGGTCGCGCGCCACTTTTGCGTTCTGCTTTCCGAACGTCTCTTCGGGAATGGCGGCCACGAATTTTCGAATACCCGACAGGCAGTCGTTCACATCCTCGTCCATGTCCCTTACGGCGCGTATCTGGTCCTTGTCTCCGCTGCGATACAATTCCAGTGACGGGCGGAACATCGATTCGACCAGGTCGCTCATGCGCAGCAGTTCACGCTTGAGGCTGGACAGCGCCTGAGACGGGCTGCCGGCGGTGCGCACATCCAGCGCGCTGGCCGGGCGACCTGCCTGGGCCAGCGCGTCCGCAGATTTCGGATCCGGAAAAAACTGCTCGAAAGGTGCGCGCAAACGCCCGCAGAATGGCAGTGCCAGCAACAGCAACGAGGCATTGAACGCAAGATGCGCATTGACCAGCATCTGACCGCCCTGCAAATCCCCCAGAACACCGGCACGCAGTGCCGCAGTCGCCGCGAAAAGGGTGACTATCGCCCAGCTGCCGCGCAAGGCCAGGTTGGCAAAGGGTATGCGCCTGGCGGGCATTTCCATCCCCCTGCTCAGCCAAACAGGTATGAAAGCTGAACCGAAATTGGCCCCCAATACCAGCGACAGCCCGGCGGCAAACGGGATTGCGCCGATCTGGACCAGCGTCACACACATCAGGATCGCCGCGACCGAGGAATGCATAACAAAGGCCAGCGCGCCGCCGACCAGAAACGCTGTAATATAGTCGCGCGCCAGATACTCGGCGACGGCAGGCAGAAAGGCACTGTCCCGGATCGGGTCCATGGCTTCGCGCAAAAAGCGCAATGAGATCAGGATGAACGCAATCCCCATCAGAATGCGACCCAATTGCCGGGGCTTCTTGGCCTCGGTCTTGACAAACAGATACCCACCAACCGCCAGAAGCAACGGTATCAGCCAACCCAACTGGAATGACAAAACCTGAATGATCAGCGCCGAACCAAGATCAGCGCCCAGCACGATTGCAAGACCAGTGGGAAAGGTCAGGAATCCTCCGGCAGCAAAACCTGATGTCAAAAGGGCAACTGCCGCCGAGCTTTGTAGAACCACCGCCATTAAAATGCCGACCATTGACGCCTGCGCGTAATGGCTTTGGCCCGTCATGAGACGCTGGAACGAAGCCCCATAGCTGCGCTCGATTCCTGTGCGGACCATCCGCACTGCATAAAGCAGCAGCATCGTGGCTCCGGCCAGGCTGATGAGAAAGCTTACTATCGCCATGATCCTACCCGTTCACCAAGTCCAGCATTTCCCCGTGCAGTTCGGGTGTTGCCGCTGAAATCACCCGGCCGTCAGAACTCAGGTCAAGCGGCCGACCCTGCCAATCTGTCATCACGCCACCCGCCGCTTCAACCACGGCCAGCACTGGCAGGTAATCATAGGGCTGTAGATCATAGTCGATCACAGCATCCACATGGCCCGCCGCCAGCAGGGCATGGGGGTAGCAATCATAGGCGAGCCGTCTGGTCTGTCCAGAATGCATCAGCCTGTCGAATAACGTCGGATGATCGCGATAGATCTTGTCCCCTTCGTTTACGAAAAGAATGGACTGATCCAGCCGCGTCTGGGCCGAAGTCGTGATCTCACGGCCATTCAACGTGGCGCCCTGACCAGCGGCGCCGGTAAATACTTCATTTATCGCTGGCATGCCGATCACGCCGATATCCGGTTTGCCGTCAACCAGATGACCCAACAGAAACCCAAACAACGGATGCCCTGACAGAAATGACCGGGTTCCATCAATCGGGTCGATGATCCAAACCTCGCGGCAATCCCGCCCCTCGAACCCATGTTCTTCGCCAAAGACGCCGTGATCGGGAAAATGCTGTCCAAGATAGGCGCGAACCTGCGCTTCAACACCCCTGTCGGCCTGTGTCACCGGGCTTTCATCCGATTTGAACTCAACCCCCAGCGCGCCACGAAAATACCCCCGCGCTGCTTCGCTGGCCAGGTCAGCTATCTTTACCGCATGAGACAGCAGGTCGGTGCTTTCATCGGTCTGTGAGGTCCTAGGATTCTGCATTCGATTCTATCCTGTGTCGTGATGAGGTGTGGATCTGAGGAGCGACAGTTTAGAAAATCCTTGGAGATATCGGCATGCGAGTAACCCAAACACAAGTACTTTGGTATTCGTTTTTTGTCCGGAATGAGCCTTGCTGCATCTGTCCTTAAGTACTGTTACAAATTCCACATTACTCCACAAAACCAACCAAAAACAACAGTAAAATCTCATATTTCCTCAAAACCGTGGTGAATATGTGGGCTTTGAAAATGGCGCGGCTTACGCTTTTTGCAGATTTATGCTGGTTGTTTGCAAAACAATCTAGCCCAAAGGCCAGAGGTCAATTTGGGGTTGGAAGGTATGAAACAAAGCCGCTCATTTTCACTCGTGCTGTTTGCCCGAAGTCTATGAAGACGTGTACCGGGTCGACCATACAGCTCGCAAGAAAGCCATTTGTTTGGCGCGTTTTCGTTCTGAAAACAAAACCAGAGGTGAAACTGCCTGCAGCAAGGCGCTCAAAAACGCATGCAAAAAAGGAGCTGGACGTTTGTGTTTGCGTGCAGCGTAAACACGCGAGCGCCCCATGTGCCAGGCTTTGATGGCGGCAACCTTTGGGCTTCTAGGAGAAGACTTGCCCCCAATATGGGTTACTTCAGCTTCGGGAAGGAAAAACAAAGGCCCCACTTGCTCATCCAAGCGCAGACAGATGTCGTCATCTTCATGGTATAAAAAGATATTTGCGTCGAATCCACCGACCTTCTCGAAAGCAGACCGGCGCACAAGCAATGCTGCGCCGGACAATATAGGAACCTGCAGATCAGTGTCGGCTTCAATACCGCGCAACCATTTTTTACGTGGTAGCAATACGCTGGATCGTTTCAGCAACCCTTTGCCAGACTTTTGGGTAAATGCCGGATTGAACGCTGAGGCAGTTTTGTGCCGGTCTGCACCCGCCAGCAACTTCTCCAAGCTTCCCTTCAACAAGCGCGCATCTGGGTTCAAAAACAACAAGAACTCGGTCTCGACCCCGGCCGCACCCTGGTTACACCCTACCCCAAACCCCACGTTCTGGTCGTTTAGAATGAGTTTGGCGTTCTTGAGTTGTGCGAGCCGCTCTAGCTCTTCTAAATCGTCCGAGCCATTATCGACTAACACTATGGGAACACCATCGGGAACCGACGCCAGCATCTGAGGAAGAGTGCTGACGCTGTTGTAGGTTACACTGATAATTGTAACTCGCGGTTCCAATGCTTGTCCGTTCGTCGTCAGTTCACAAAATCGATGATATTGAACTAGTTTTAATTCGTCTTTCCCTGGAAAGACTTTTCTAGCAAGCCAGATCTGCCTCACCTAAGTGGTCCAATAGGCATCGTCAAGTTATTGTTTGCAATCCAAATTGGCCAATGCGCTGGGTGATGATCAGTAGATTCCCCGACCTCGCCTAAGGCATTTTCGCGTTCCGTATTCCATCAATTTTCGTGCCGTGTCCGTCGTCAGGGTTTGGAGTAGCCTCCTGAAAGTGGCCCACCAACCGGGATAGACCTTTTGCTCTGAAACCCATTTTCCGGCCATTTTTGATTAGAGTTTTCCGCAACGAGTCCTTGGCTGGGAGAAGGGCGGAGGCGATGAAAGCAGCGAGAATTACAGGCGCGCAGAAGGCGTTTGTTTTGAAGCAGGTTGAAGACGGCAAGACGGTTGCTGAAGTGTGCCGTGAGGCCGGGATCAGCTCTGCGACCTGCTTCAACTGGAAGAAAAGTATGCGGGTATGTTGCCATCTGACATGCGTCGCCTGCGTGAACTGGAAGACGAGAACAGCCGTTTGAAACGGATCGTGGCCGATTTGACCCTGGACCGTGAGATGTTGCAGGACGTTATCAAGCGAAAGCTCTTAGGTTGGATCGGAAGCGCGAGCTTATCGACGGTGTTCGGGAAGACTGGCGGGTGTCTGTCAGGCGCGCTTGCAAGGTGTTGCGCTGCGAGGGTTGGCCGATCAACGTCAAGAAGGTCTACAGGATTTACCGCGAGATGGGGCTGCAATTGCGGAACAAATCGCCAAAACGGCGGGTGAAGGCAAAACTGAGGGAGGATCGCTCGGATGCCGTGAGGCCCAATGATGTCTGGGCCGTGGACTTCGTCCATGACCAGCTTGCGACTGGCCGTAAACTTCGCGTCCTGACCGTGGTCGATACATTCTCGCGCGCCTCACCCGTAATCGACCCAAGGTTCAGCTACAAGGGTGAAGACGTTGTTGCCACACTGGATCGGGTGTGTCGGCAGATTGGCTTCCCAGCGACGATACGAGTGGATAACGGCAGCGAGTTCATGGACTTGTGGGCTTACCATAACGGCGTCACGCTCGACTTCTCCCGCCCTGGCAAACCGACCGACAATGCCTTCATCGAAGCGTTCAACTTAAAGTTTAGGGCCGAATGCCTGAAAACGCATTGGTTCCTGTCGCTGTCGGATGCTTGCGAAAAGATGGAGGAATGGCGTAGATACTACAACGAAGAACGACCGTACAGCGTCATCGGGAACATCCCACCGGCAACGCTGGCAAACTCACATGACGATACCAGCCCGTCATGCAGAGAAAATGCGGGAAACTCTACATCAGAACGAGGGAAGCTTCGGGGCGCAGGTCATTCCCCACCCCTAGTCAGATCAAACTTCACCTCAGTCTCTTGCCATGCAGCCGCCGATTGAGCTGACGAGCCAGTTCTCGACTCAGTTTACGGGGTGACGTGAGCTTCTCTTCAAGACCTGCAAGTCTGCCCTCAAGTTCGGCAACCTCTGCTTCAAGTTCGGCAACCTCTGCTTCAAGGGCCAACACCTTGTTTTCGGCAACGAGCCTGCTCTCCTCAGACGCACGCCAATCACGCTCTTCGTCTAGAAAAAAGAACAATTGATTCACAGGGTGTTCAATCAGGGGCGGCGGCACACAATTCTGGCTCTTAATAGCAGAAACGAGTGCATCACTGGAATGGTTTCGTTCGAAACACGCACGTGACCGACTGGCATGATCCGATAGAATTTCTGGAGATAGGCCAGCGAGTACCTCAAAAAGCTCTTCTTCCGTTTGCCAAGTCAGTGCGCCTGGATAGGCCACGTCAGCTCCGCAAAACATGCGGTGGCGATAATTCTGATGCATCAATAGGGGGATGCCTGCGGCCATAGCCTCAATTGTTGATTTCCCGCCACCTGTTGGAAAGGAACCAAGAAAAACGTCGACATTTTCGTCGATCAAAGCCTGCGCGACAGAAGGCGCGTAGGAAATAAACTTTACCCGATCAAGTGGCACACCATTCTCTACAAAACTCTTTTCGATGGAGCTACTGAGATTGGTTGACAAGGGTCCGATATGAACGTGGGTTCCGCCCGTGGCCTTGAGGATTTTTGGCAGAAGCGATGCATAGTCGAAGGCGTAGCCATTTGCTGCAAATTTGTCCGCTCGTCCGACGGAACAACTTCTCCAGCAATGGTTTTTGTTGAACTCCCTATTTTGCACACCTACATCATTGCGCAGGATCAGGGGCCAGTAGATATTATCTGTGATCCCAAAATCGTGGTGACAATTCTCAAATGCCATATTAGCGAGATCGACGTGTCGAAACTGCTTGCAAGTCACACCAAGACTGAGGTGATGATCTGCATGGTGGACGAAGATGGTATTGGGGATACCTGCAGCCAATGCGGCGCAAAACCCGATGGTATCCTGATGATGGAAGAAGAGAAGAAGATTTTCCGGGGCCTTGTCACAAAGGTATTTACAAACACTATCCAAGCGCGCGGCACTATCCACGCCCTGCACAGTAGTCACCTCCACCTGGTTGAATGCCGCGAATTCCTCCGCAATTGCGGCATCGGCCCGGTCAAAGCAGTCCGTCAGCAATATTGTGACCGGCGAGTCGAACAGGTTTAGATTCACGATGTCCGCCATAACCTGTTCGTGGCCGCCGGCCCTAGAAAGCTCGGAGGCGATGATAACCGTGCCCGAACGATCTGCCGCATTTCGCGGGACGCTGCATTTGATTTCTTCCGCGATGTCCTGGCAGAGCGCATCCAGTTCTTCACTTCCCAATACACGGGTTATTGCGCGTGGATTAGTTAGAATTGAATCGACGAACCATCGAACACTGTCGAGCGCAGAAGCAATATCTCTGATGGCGAGCGCGTTGCGAATCTGATTTTGCAGCGTGGCCAATTCTGGCAGAGCCGTACCTCTCATGATGACTTGATAACCTTAAGAATTCGTTCGGAAACCATGTCGACTGCCTCAAGGGGCATCTGTGGGCCACAAGGAAGGCTTAGCACTTCGTCGGCTAGCCGACGCGCGACTGGAAAGTTGTCTGGTGTAAATCCCAGATCAGCATAGGCCTCCTGCATATGCGGCGGAATCGGGTAATGGACTTGTGTGCCGATGCCTGTCTTGTTCAGCGCCTCTTTCAGCCGCTGTCGCTGCTGGACCCGCACTACAAAAAGGTGCCAAGCCGATTGGCAACCCTCGGGCTCAATCGGCAGGATCACACCGGGTACATTGGCAAGCCGCTCCCGGTAGAGTGCTGCAATCTTGGAGCGATGCGCATTCCAGGCGTCAAGGTGATCAAGTTTGACTTTCAGAACAGCCGCCTGGATCGGGTCGAGCCGGCTGTTGATGCCGCGGACCTTGTTCACGTATCGCTCTTGCGACCCGTAATTGCGTAGAATACGGATGCGTTCAGCAACATCGGCGTCATTTGTCGTTACCGCCCCAGCATCGCCCAGAGCGCCAAGATTTTTGCTTGGATAGAAGCTCCACGCGACAACGTCGCCGTGTTGTCCGATCTTTTCTCCTCGATATCGCGCACCGTGTGCCTGCGCGGCATCTTCAACAACGCTCAGATTGTATCGGCGCGCAATACCCATTATCTGCTCGAGGTCGGCAGGTAGGCCGTAAAGGTGCAACGCCACGATAGCGCGTGTACGGGGCGTGATCGCTGCTTCAATACGGCTTGGGTCGATATTGTGTGTTGCCATGTCTGGCTCCACCGGTACAGGTGTAGCGCCAGCAATGCTGACGCCAAGCCACGTCGCGATGTACCCATTTGAAGGCACGATCACCTCGTCGCCTTCACCGATACCCAGTGCGCGCAACCCAAGATGTAAGGCGTCCAGACCACTTGCTAGACCGACGGCATGCGCCGAACCGCAGTAAGCTGCAAAGGCGGTTTCGAAGTGATCAACTTCTTCGCCAAGGACATACCAACCTGATGCCAGAACACGAGTGACAGCTTCATTGATGTCCGACTGCAAGGTGCGATAGGCCTCGCCGAGGTCGAGGAAAGGAACCTTCATTGCAAAGCTCTTTTGAGGGCAAGGAATGTGTCGTAGTCCCGGATGTAATCAGCCTCGTCGTAATAGTCTGAAGTGAGCACAAGACAGACGGACCCCGCATCGAAATTCACCTCGGAGGCCCAGATCATCGGTGGGACATGCAGGCCAAGCCATGGCCTATTCAAGTGAATGGTTCGTTTTGTAACACCGTCATCGGCTTCAACATCAAAACTTCCCGAGAGGCAAATAAGAAACTGATGCAGTGCGCGATGAGCATGTGCACCACGACTTTCAGCAGTGGGTACGTCGTAGAGATAGAAGACGCGCCGGATGTCGAAAGGCACATGCCTTTCGGATTCAATAAAGGTCAGATTGCCTCGGACATCGGAACGCTTAGGCAGTTCTAGAATTTTTAGGTCAGAGACGTTTGGCTTCATAGGGAGTCTAGTTGAACCATGTAGAACTCATGAGCAACCCCTCCGCCACCGAATTCTGTCTTGAATCGGTAAAGTCCGGCGTTAAGGACACGACCATGGTCCTCGTTGCTTGAACCGAAATCGAAGTATCGCACGCCAGCCGATTTGGCATCTTTGATGGAGGTATCGAATACCGCATCGAGAGCGGACACAGCATATCCGTCTTCGCTCGAGGCGATATATTGCGCGTGCCAGACCTGTCGCGAAGCGAACAAAAGGGTTCCTGCGACGATTTTGTCGCCTATGTGTGCTGTTCGTAGCTTAATTTCATCCGGGAACCGTGTCGCGAGATCCTTGATCTCGGTACGGGAGTGCACCGGTCGCGTCTTGTGTTTGCGTGCGAGATTGTCTTCTACCACATCCCATAACGCGTCCAGCTTCGCAATATCTGCACTGACACTCACGACGCGTCGCGCCTTTTCTAAGGACCTTTTGCGTCGACTGGAGACGGGTCTACGAAACGATAGGTCAATAGTGCTGGAGAGATCGCAGCGCTGGCGTTCCGCCCCTAGACGGAACAGCGCATAGAGATCGTCTGCCGCGGGTGACTGGGCATAGATGTGAGGCACCGGCTTGTAGAGCAATCGGTCACATCCGACGCTTCGGTAGTGTGCCGCAACTGCATGAAAAGCGTCAATCGCGTTTTCTCCAGCAAGTTGTCCGGCGTGAACGAACCCGCCATAAGTTGCGCCGGGATGACTGACCACAAGCGTCGCATCGTTCGGTGCGCGTGCCGCGGGAAGTATCGCGCGAAGCTGGTCTTTGTCATAAAGGAGGAGCGAAAGATCCTCGAACCTGTCGCCGTGGTAGGACAAGAAGCGACGGCTGTGCAGCAGCGTCGCGTTAACAGCAACATGGCAAAATGCGTCCCAAAGTGGGCTATCATCCAATGAAAAGGGTTTAATCACTAGGGTCATTCAGCAAGTTCCGCTACCGCAAAACCAGCGGCACCGAAGCCGTCGCCGTTGTAGAAACACCAGGTCCGGCCCTGCGCTTCGACCACAGCCGAATACATGATTGCTTTTCCGTCGAAACCACCCGGCGTGACATCAAGACCCATCTCCGTATCTTTGCGCGTCCACGAAAGTCCGTCGCTGGATTCCGCATAGCCAAGGCGGTAGGCGCCAAGCGAAGTACGGCGAATTGAATAGAAGAGCTGATAGTCGTCTGGCCCGCGCTTAACCACCCAAGGACGGCCGAACCCGTGTTCGTCGACGTTGGTCAGTGCCATCGACACGTAGCCCCGAGAGGGCCAGGTCATGCCGTCGTCCGACTCCGCATAGCGCAAGTCGTAGACCGGCATCTGTTTTCCAGCCACGTCGATCCAACGGCTTCCCGCGACATACCACATGCGAAATTTTCCATCGTTCAGAAGCACGAACGGACCGCCGCGAAAGTACAGCTCCTCATCCGAGCGATCGAGGATGGGTGTGTTCGAATAACGCTGAAACGTCTTTCCATTGTCTTCGCTTATAGCGAGGCCGGTCATGATGCGATAGCGGATGTGATGGCAGATCTCAAACCCGGCGTAGTAGAGAAAGATACGGCCGCATGGCGCACGCACCGGACTTAGCGCCATGATGCCGTTGTCGTCGAAAGATCCGGGAATACCGGGACCGAGGACCGGGCCGTCCGATTGCGCAACCACGCGGGTAGGGTCCTCCGCCAAAACATCGACATATTGAATGTGCCCGCGGCCTTTGGAATCGAGCACAGTGACGAAGACACGCAGTGTGTCTTCGTCTATTCGGAAAGGCGATGGACCCATCCCGTGAGTGTAGCCACCAAGCTGTTTAGTGGGGGCCCAGACGATGCCACGTTTGTTCCAAATCAAGACCGCACCTTAAACATACGCTTAGGCGTTACACGTGAGGGGTCCGGCTGTTCACCCTTGAAAAGCTGGTTTGCTTCTGTGTTCTGAAGAAGTGTGACACCCGGACCGATCCAATTATCCTCGCCAATCGTGAGATTGTTCGCAAGCGAAGCGTTCACGCCGAGGAATGAGTTTTCACCGATGTCGCAGAATCCAGAGATCACAACGTGGGAAGACACGAAGCAATTGTCGCGGATCCTGCTGTGATGCCCAATGTGGTTGCCGCTCCACAACACGACATTGTCGCCGATCTGTACGAATGGCTGGATCGTGTTGTCTTCGAAAACGAAGCAGTGTTCACCGAGAGTAACGTTGTGCCAAACCGATGCACGGCTCGAGATATAGGACGCGGGTTTGAAGTGCTTTGCCTTTGCGACCTCGTAAAGGCGCGTTCTGAGGCGATTGAGCTGCGTGTAAACCAGCGCAGCGTAGAAATGCACGCGCTCGGGGTCGAAATAATCTTCGATCTTCTCGATAGGAACCACGGGTAGCCCGAACTTTGTTTCTGAAGTAAGGTATGCCTCTTCAACTGCGAAACCTTTCACCTCAAATTCCGAATCGTGTGTAAAGCATTCATAGGCGACTTCCGCGAAGGCATGGTCGCCCAGAATAACCACTTCCGATGTCTTGTCCATGCTCGCACTCTCCCGCTTCTAAGGCCGCACAATTAAGATGTCTTCACGCCGGTTTGCCATAGGGAGTTTTGGGCTCTGCGGCACGACATAGGCGTCAAAACCAGCGCTCCTTGCCCGCTGGAGCAAGCCAAAGATGGCAGCATCGTCAATTTGTCCAGGGTTCGACACGTTGAACCGAACATCAGGTGCATCGTCCGTTTTCATGAAAGCCCGGTGAAAGTCTGCACCGGTGTCGCTTGCAAAGAACCTCTTGCGCTTCGAGATGTTAGGAATGTCACCGATCAGCAGTTGACCACCCGGCGCCAGCAGACTGAGGGCCTCATCCAGGAACCTAAAAACGGACCCTTCTTCGAATACATAATGAAGAACACTGTAACACAGGATCGCGTCGATTCGCCCTTTTTCCTCCGCAAGAAAGCTTGGGCAGTTGGGGAAGAGTGTATCGATTTTTTGAATATCTTCACTGTCGGGTAGTTGGGAAAGCATCTCTTTGCCATCCAGCAGCGAAAGGGCGTGTTGGTTACGTGCGCACAAGTCAATAAGCAAGAAAGGCAGATCGCTGCAACCGGGACCTATGTCAACGACCCTCCGGGCTTTTCCCGAAAGATTCGTCAGCTTGGCGCAGATATCCAAAAAAATCTCTTCTTCTTGGCCCTCGCGATAGGTGTCCGGAAATCCAATTTTTTCATAGCGCGAAAGTTTACTGTCACTAGCCATACGCTGAAAGTCGGCAAACCCGATGTTGGAGAAATCAGTCTTGGGTGGCATTCCGCTTCTCCTTCATGTGTGCCGTCTTGGCGTGTGAATAACCACAGTGCGTTCCTTAACAAAAAACTGCTGTCGCAAACAAGAGATCCTGCAATCACCCGCAGATGTATCGAAGTGCTCTCTCAATTTTTGGAACCTAGATTGAGGCCCATAATCCAGTCCCATGTCTCTTGCAGTCCGGTAAGCATGTCTGTTTCAGCAGACCAATTGAAGGTTTCAAGCGCCGCCGAACAGTCAAGGACGGAAACTGGCACATCGGTAGCAGGCGCCGGTTTAAAGCGACGTTCGAAGGCGCGTCCCGTCACATCCTCCATGGCTGCCAACAATTCTACAAGTGACGTACCGCGGCCGCTGCCGGCGTTGTAGACACCTTCTTTCCTGGAGGCGCCAGCAAGGGCGCAAAAGCGCGCCAGATCGCGAACGAATACGTAGTCTCGCACTACTGAACCGTCGCCCCAGACCTCCACCGCTGCGCCATTGACGATCTGGTTGAGGAACGTCGCGACTACGCCCTGAACACCAGTGTGGCCCTGTCGAGGTCCGAACGGATTCGACGCCCGTATGATGATGGGCGACAATCCCCGAGTGCGCCGGTACATTTCCAAATAGCTTTCAATTGCGACTTTAGTGATACCGTAGGAGTTGATGGGGCGAAGTGGGTGCGTTTCGTCTATGGGAACGGTTTCCGTGATCCCGTAAACGGTACCGCCAGAGGAAAGGAACAGAAGTCGCGAGACGTTTGCATCCAGCATCGCTTCGACAAGTTGTTGCGTTCCTAGAAGATTCTCGCGTACGTCCCGTTTGGGATCGAGAGCCGCGGTGCTCGGAAACGTGGTGGAGACGAGGTGAAACACGGCCTCCATCCCCTCCACGGCATCGCGCACGGCAGCCTGGTCAGTGAAATCGCCGAGCCGGTATTCCACCGATGGCAAGGCCAGTCGGAAGCTTTCCTCGTTCCGGTCGAATATTCGAATTTCATGGCCGTCTCGAAGAAGGGCATCGACCACGTGAGAGCCGATGAATCCACAACCACCAAGCACTAAGATCTTCATGGGTTGTCCCGCCAAATCCATTTTGAACTGCGTCTCATCGAGTTAGCCCGCGCACATTAGTCACACCGGTGCGATAACCGAAACTCGCTGGCGCCACACCAAAGAGCCGCTCAATCGCGTGCAAGGACGAGCCGTCGTAAGGCAAGGGTTCTGCCGGATAATCGTTCCACCCCAAGTTTAGCTCAAGAAATCGTTCGATCAAATCCGCGCGCGCCCAGAACATAGTACCCATCGGGTAGTTAATATGCTGCGGAAGTTTTGTTATCCCTAGTCGTTGTGCGATGTGACCGGCAATAGCCTTGTTTTTCGCCCAACCGAGAAGATTGGGATCGTCAGGATAAACTATGCCGACCTCCGGCTGCTTTGCCATAGTCGTCACAATCCGGTCGAGCATTGTCGGGTCGATCTTACCGCCTACGGTATTTTGCATTAGGAATTCGACCCAGTTCGCAACGACCTTTCGATCCTGAACATCCCCAGATTTTTTCGTGTGCAGATGCCCAATAATGTCGAAATCCGCCGCCATCTCCTGACCGAATTCAGTAAGAAACGGCGCAATATCTCGACCTCTATTCGGGACAGCTCGCAGAGCGACAACCTGCTCGTTGTAAGGGCTTATAACGTCTTTAACCAGCTCTAACTGGCTTTGCGGTGCGCTTACGAACAAGCTGGGTTTTACTTGGTTCGCAGACAAGCGCGTTAAGATGTTTCCGACTTCATCTGGGAAAAATGCGTGGATGTGAAGGGCCACTTTTGTCGTACGCAACACATCCGGGTCGATGCCGCTAGTCTCATTTATGACTTCGGACTTCCAGCGCCCTTCCGGACAGCCTTCGTCAATATAGGAAATGAAGGGGTCGTTGGACAATTTCCATCCGTGTTCCTCCGCGTAGATCAGAGGATTGAAGCCTGGCACAGGTTTCCGTGAAGGTGCACCGCTCACATTTGAATTCAGGTAGTTCTTAATGTCCTGATCCTCGGTCGTCTTCTCTTTAAGTGGATTACTGAAGAAGTCCTGTCGGAACGCGCCCGACGTTTTCAACCGCTTCGCATCCCTGATAATGTTTTCCGATTTACACCCCCCCCTAACGACTAGGTTCTCCAGCTGATGGGTGTATGCCGCAAAATCGAAGGTTTCGCGCGCCAACTTCTGGCTTCGTGCCAGTACGTCCGCAAGAAGGTCAGCATCATGAGCCAACGCAACAATCTTTTCGGCCATCTCTGTCGTGTCAAGGAAGCTAGCTATACAGGCCTCTTTCAAGCCCGCGGACTCTAACAGGTCGGCTATGCCCGTCGTGCGCTCAAAGCAAACCATAGGCTTGTTCGCAACAAGCATATCGATAGCCACGTTCGGAAGTGGGTCGAGACGTGACGAAAGCAACAACAGATCCGCGGTTTTGTAGACGTGTTCAATCTCTGTCGTTGAGCGCACGATTTGCACTTGCGATTGAATCCCTGCCCGTTCGATCTGATCCGCCAAGTAGGCCGAACGCTGTGTGTCAAGAACCGGATCGTAGCCGTGTCCGAACCAAACGAACCGGAAGCGTCCACCTCCGGGACCCCGAATGACCCTATTTGCCACTTCAACGAACAGATCAATCCCCTTGCGCGTTTCAATCGTACCCGCACCGATAACGACAAAGGTTTCGTCCGCTGCTCCGCCAGGTCTAAGCACACTGTCTAACCAGGCCGTTTCGATCTTGTTGGGCGCTTCGTCGGCCGATTGGCTACTACACTTGCCCTGAGGCAAAATATGGACATTCACCGGCCTTTCCACCCCAAGTTCGGAAAGCACATTGTCCAAAGTTATGTCCGCGGAGAACACGACATGGTCCGCGTTGACGAGGACATCAGAGAATGCGGTTGTAGGCCGAATGTAGGTGGCAAATTCATGCAGTAGGGCGACCGACGGAATGCCTGCCGCCCTGAGACCGGGAAGGGTGGATCTGGATTCAACACTGTTGACGAATCCGGCCCTTACACCATTCTTAGCGCAAATCTCTACAATCCTCTTTGTAATTTCAGCTTGTTTTATGGACCTACGGTTAAGTTCGAAAAACTCGACGCTCTCGGCTCGAAACTCATTAGCAAGTTCGCCACCACCAAGGGTGACGGATATAACATTGTGGTTTTTGCCAAGCTCTTTAACGAGGTTCAAAGCAAGTATTGGAGCACCTGTCCGAGTGGCATCATGGCTCACAACCATAACGGTGCTGTCATGTTTCCGATTGGTCACTTTAGCTAGGGTCGAACCCCTCGAAGGGCTATCTTGGTTTTTGGTGCGTGCAAAGCTGCCGCCACCGTCTGAACTTTCGAGTGCGCCCATCTCAACCAAATGATGTATTGAGCGCTTGGGATCGCGTTTTTTGGCCGAGGACAAAAAACGCTCTCGGCGGCGTTCGGAAAACAAAGACTCCTGTCTGGCAAGCCAATAAAGAAACTTGCTTACTTGTTTATGCTTCAGCGATTCCCAGGGCTTGTCCCGTGCCTCGGCCAATTCATAAAAAAGATGTTGGCTTTCCTTAGACGTAGTGCGCAGGTATTCAAGTTCCGCAGCTGTTCGCGACAGTTCTGCGAGAATCTCATTGCGCGAAACTTGTGCATTCTCGGCATCCAAATCCCGCAAAGTGTGGGGACCGCTTGTTTCACTGGATTTATTTTTTGACATTCAGAAATCTGCTTATGCAATAGAGTGTAAGTTGGCCAGCTGTGTCCCCTAAATGGTGGAGCCAGCCCTGAACACTTATGACTACCTCAACTTTTGGTTATCCAGTTCGTCCGAAGTGGTTACGACCACGTTGGATATTCAAACAACTTCCTTCATGTGGTCGCTGATCCACGGTTGTCATACTTGATTGTTCCTCTGGATCAAGCTTTTTGAGGTCTGTGTCCTCCCAAACTGAACTGGTCAGCTGGATATCGCCAAATTATCAGATGATCGCGAAGCATAACCTGGCGTGCCTCCACCGAGTGGTCCGGTTTGATTGTTAGTGCAATGTTGGCCTTTGGTCCATCAGTAAGGTGCTTTTCGGCGCAGGCGGACGATACCTCAATGCGCTATGCGGCCTGACGGTGTTGTAGTGGACGTGCCAATGCTCGATCAGGATTTGGGTTTCCTACAAGCTGTAGAAGATTTCACCAGTCAACAGCTTGTAGCGGAACCGTGCGTTGAAGCTTTCGCAGTATTCGTTCTCCTATGGTGATCCCGGTTTGATGTAGGCCGTATTCGCCCCGACCGCCGCGATCCAGCCCCATACCATCTGCGCAATGAATTCGGTCCCGTAACACATTAGGAATGATGTTGATAAAGAGGCTATGATTGCCTGCGCGGCCATCAAATAGCACAGCAGGTGATCATAGTCGGTTCTCAGGTCTCTACGTGATTTTGCGACAAACCACCCTGCAGAGGAGACCGTCTACGACGCACAGCCAACCCTTCTTCGCGATAGAGCCGGAACAGCTTCTTGTGGTTCACCTCAAAACCTTACCTGGCCAACAAGATGCCCAAACGACGATAGCCGAACCGACGACGTTCATTCGCCAGTTCGTGCAGCCTTTTGCGTATCGCACCATCGCCCTGATCCCGCTTCTGATACTGAAAGACTGACCTATGCATATCAGCCAATTCACACGCCCAACGCTCAGACAAGCCATACCGATCCATCACATCGCGCACGGCTCGTCGCTTCACATCAGGCGTCAGTAGTTTTTTGTCGCGAGATCCCTTAGGGCTGCATTGTCCAGCATCGCATCCGCCAACATGCGCTTCAGCTTGTTGCTCTCTTCTGCCAGCGCCTGCAGCTTCTAGGCATCAGACACGTTCATGCCGCCAAACTTTGCTTTGTACTTATAGAAGGTCGCATCACTGATGCCGTATCTGCGACAAAGCTCCTGCGCTTTCACGCCTGCCTCATACTCTTTGATCATCCCAATGATCTGCTCATCACTAAATCTTCGTTTCATGGTCCATCCTTTTCTTGGATGGATTTCTAACACCTCAATGGCCTGACTGCCGGGGGCTGGGTCAAAAGGTCTGTTTTTTGCACGCGATCATACTTACCGACACTAAGTGGCACCGACGACCGCACTTCTAACTTTACGGATGACAAATGGCTTCATCGAAACCTTGCCATTCGATTGATGCAATTTGCCAAACCTCTGCGCGCGCCTTTACATTCTAGAGAGTTTTTGGCACTCAACTCTTAACTGAAGCATTTCTTGGAATGTAATCCGAACCTCTTTGAACTCAATCTTCGGATGTAATGCGGAAAGACCACATGGCCACTGTTTCACAAGAGATTTCCAAAAATGATGAAATGTATCTAGGCGACAATGCCCACTACTTTTCCTGTGGCGCAAACGCATTCAATGAAATTCAGGTCACTTTGGGCGAATTGCAACCTGAAAAGATACTTGATTTACCTTGCGGTCACGGTCGTGTCACGCGATACCTAGTGGCGAACTATCCTTCTAGTGAGGTTTTTGTCGCAGATCTAAATGAGGACGGCGCACGCTTCTGTAAGGCAAATTTCGGAACAAAGATGCTCCTGTCATCGACTGACTTTTCCACACTGAATTTTGGAATGGCGTTCGACCTGATTTGGGTGGGGTCTCTGATAACCCATTTGGATGCCGATACCACCAAGGCCTTTTTCGGCTTTGTCGCGCGCCACCTTACTGCAAGGGGTCGGGCGGTTGTCACGACGCATGGAGCTTTGGTAGCGGGTCGCGTCATGCGACGCGGCGCGTCTGTTTACGGAATTGAGGCAGAGGAAGAGAACGCCATGTGTATGGATTATTTTGCGACCGGTTACGGCTATCGTGACTATCCAAATGCGACCAGCTACGGCATTTCAATCTGCTCGGAAGCTTGGGTGCGAGCTGCGGTTGAGGAAGTTGGTTTGCAGGTGGTGCGGTTCAAAAACCACGCGTGGGACAACCACCAAGACGTCTATGGCCTTGCCCTCTCTAATTGAATAGTCTTGACGCGTCACGCTAGACCCGCAAAACGCGGTCACCCCAAGTGAGGAGTGCTTCGGCATTCTAAACAAGATCTAACTCAGCGATTCTTTCAATCAACATCCTAAATTGACCCCTTCGGTTCTGAGCGGGCCCAGCTCAGCACAGTCTCCATTTCAAGCAGCTGCGTTGGGTTTGCGTAGGTTTTTGGGCCCGCGCTATTTGCGGTTTTGAAAGCGTCAGCTTTCATTGCCGGTCTCGACAATGTCGCAGAGATGTGTGAGCCGGTCGAGGAGCGCACGGGTCACGCAAATCTCTTTGATGCGCCGTTTCAAGACGGCCGGATAGGTGCGGCGGGAAACATACTGGTCGGCCGATCTGTCGAACCGCAACACCTTGCAGGCGCGCCTGACAGACACCCGCCAGTCTTCCCGAACACCGTCGATAAGCTCGCGCTTCCGATCCAACCTAAGAGCTTTCGCTTGATAACGTCCTGCAACATCTCACGGTCCAGGGTCAAATCGGCCACGATCCGTTTCAAACGGCTGTTCTCGTCTTCCAGTTCACGCAGGCGACGCATGTCAGATGGCAACATACCCGCATACTTTTTCTTCCAGTTGAAGTAGGTCGCAGAGCTGATCCCGGCCTCACGGCACACTTCAGCAACCGTCTTGCCTTCTTCATCCCGCTTCAAAACAAACGCCTTCTGCGCGCCCGTAAATCTCGCTGCTTTCATCGCTTCCGCTCCTTCTCCCAGCCAAGGACTCGTTGCGGAAAACTCAAGTCAAAAATGGCCGGAAAATGGGTTTCAGAGCAGCCCGAGATTGCTGCGGAGTTTGTCTGCTACGCAGCGCCTCCAACGCCACCTTGGCCTTAAACTGGTCTCTAAACTTCCGGCGCTTCGCCATTCTCGTATCCCTTCAAAGGTTTGGGATACACCTTAGCCGACTGTCCAGTTTTCCGGAACCACTTCATTCAACAGGTCAGAAAGCCGGGTAATAGGCTGGATTCACAATTGGCTTCATCCACCTTCTAGTTTTGGGTTTTGAAACCCAAGGGCATGTGCTAGAGGCGTTTCGAACCATTCAGTATCAGTTGATACTTAGATTAAGAGTTCGGCCCATTTGTGACGACCTAGTCAGCTTGGAAACTGAAATCGAAACGACATTTGGATGAGTGTGAATGAATTTACCACCGTTATGGAAAATTCAGCGAGAATTGGCGCGCGCGGGCCGCAAGCTCATGCACCTACCCGCCGAACTTCTGCGGCATGTATATCTCCGCCGGTATTACGATTGGGTGTTGTCTCGCCAGGTGAAGCGCATACCAGGTGCAGTTTCATTTGGTTCAGAAATCGGTATATTTCTTATCTTTCCTAAAACGGGTGTCTTGCCTTCCCATCTGTATGCTTTGGAGCAGATGGTTCAGGCAGGCATTTCCCCAATCGTCGTATCCAATCTGCCGCTCAGCCGGACAGATTTTGCTGAACTTAGCCCACACGCGTCACTGATTATAGAACGTCCAAACTTCGGATATGACTTTGGCGGGTATCGGGATGGCGTACTGGAAGTGGCCAACCGGTTCCCAGAGTTGACCCGGCTTTGGCTCTTAAATGATTCCGCATGGTTGGTCCCACAAAAACGCACTTGGTTTGATGACGTGCGCGATTTAAATGTGGATTTCGCAGCAGCTACCTCCAACTTTGCGATGCCTCGGGTCGATCCGGCGAATTTTCGGGAAATTACGTGGAAGTTCCGAGTGACGCACCGAAATTTCCATTATGCTTCTTATGCACTTGGTATTGGTCCGGCCATCTTAAGAAACCCAGAATTTGTAAAGTACTGGCGCAAACTCGAAATTCGAAATGACAAAACAAGAACGGTACGCCGTGGCGAAATTGGGTTGTCACAATGGGTTTTGAAGCATGGATATACGCATCGTGCCACATGCGAGGTTGATGCGCTTGACCGCGAATTGGAAGCCCTGACGGACACGGAAGTCGATAGGGTTGCGCGGGAACTCATCATTCCCGGCGACGTTATTCCCGGCGACGTTGCCTTGGACGCAGTAAAAGAACAAGTTTTGAGCCTTGATGCACTTAGCGCAGAGGGGCGTTCCGACCGTATTGCATTTATCCTGACAAGCGTGTCGCGTTACGCCTGCGCCTATTGCCTGCCATCCTACACTCTGTCTCATCGTGGTTTTCAGTTTCTCAAAAAGTCTCCGTTGTGGCTATCTCCGAAGGGGGCTGGGTTGATGTTGGCAATTATTTCCCGAATCCAAGGGCCGGTGGGCCAGGACATTCAACAAGAAGCATCCAGAATAGTACGCCAAGACGCGGAAACCCATATTCAGTGAAGTAATACAGGCTTCTGGATTCCGGCTGTAACTGGGCAAAGCAAGACTGAGCCGCTCCACGAAAACTGAACGGGACCTGTTATTTTTGGCCGCCGTTCTCTTCTGCCTATCAGTTTGACTTTAATGCGTTTTTTCGATAAATCATGATTGACGATCCGCCGGCAAGAGCAGAAGAGCGTGCAAGACACCTTACCGCCAGTGAAAGGCATAATGCTCAATTGCGGGATCAGGAACGAAATCCGCTTAATTCAATTTGTGAAGTTTTCTGGGGTCGCCTTCCCGAAGCAGATGCCACTGGCTACATCTATTGGTTCAGCAGGTTTTTGAGGTATTTTCCGTATTCGTTTTTGCCGAATTTG
>NZ_JAEDOV010000009.1:0-164467 GCF_017872535.1 Ruegeria sp. HKCCSP351
CTCTTCGACCAACAGTTCAATAAACACAAACAAAAACAAAATGTCGCAGAATAATTGGGGAGGGTTGGAAAACTGAGCGCAAAGCTCTTTTGAGGCCAAAACCTCCTGATTGCCACGTGCCGTTGAACAGAGAGCTTCCGCGCTTCACGCATTATGCGCATGTTTGACGCGCATATCATGTGATGATAAAATGGCGCAGTTCAGAGGGTAGTCAAATGAATGCTCCATCTCGCAAACCGACAAATCTATCACTGGATGGCGATATGCTGTCCGAGGCGCGGGATCTGAAGATCAACCTGTCCCGCGCAGCCGAAGACGGCATTCGGGCCGCAGTCGCCAGCGCAAAAGCTGAACGCTGGAAAGCCGAAAACAAGGCCGCACTTGAGAGTTCCAACGCGTATGTCGAGCGTAATGGCTTACCGCTGGACACCTACCGACAGTTCTGATGCCAAAATACGACGTGTTCCCCAACCCGTCAGGTGACGGGTATCTTCTGGACATCCAGAGCGATCTGCTGAGCGGGTTGAACACACGCGTCGTCGTGCCCCTGCTTCCCGAAGCGACCGCGCCGATCCCAGCCACCCGGCTCAATCCCGTCTTTGATATCCAGGGCAAACCGTTTGTAATGGCAACCCAATTCATGGCTGCCGTTCCGGTGGGCATTCTAAAATCGCCGGTCGACAACCTTGATGACCACTTTGCGCAGATCACCGCCGGCATCGACATGCTAATGCAGGGATTCTGACAAGCTTCTGGCTCTTGGAGAACCAAGAGCCAGGAACAAGTATGACAATGAAAATCAGTCGTACAGAACAGCCGCGATCTTTGGATCGTCGATGTTGGATGCGTCGTAGTAGTAAAACCCGGTATCAATCAGGGCAGGAACTTCTTCGCCCTTCATCGCGGCCACAGCAGCCTTGACGGTTTCATACCCGATGCCCACGGGATTCTGAGTGATTGCACCCGCCATCAGCCCGCTTTTGATCGCATCTTTCTGGGCCTTGCCGCTGTCATACCCGATGATGACCAGCCCCTCGGTCCCCAGTTCCTGCACCCCGTTCACCACACCGATGGCCGAGCCTTCGTTGGTGCCGAAGATGCCATTCAGATCGGGGTTCGCCGCCAGGATCGCTTTGGTCACCTCGGTCGATTTCAGGTGGTCACCCTGACCGTATTGAACCGTGACAACTTCGATGTCCGGGTATTTTTCGGCAATGCGATTGACGAAGCCGTCGCGCCGGTCGATGCCTGTGCGGCTGGTCTGGTCATGCGCAACAACGGCCACTTTGCCTTTGCCGCCGATCATCTCGGCCATCTTGTCCGCAGCCAGCGCAGCCGCGGCCTGATTATCCGTTGTTGCTGTAGAAACTGGGATGTCGCTGTCAACGCCACTGTCAAAAGCGATGATCGGAATACCTTTTTCATCAGCTTGCTTCAGCAGTGGAATGGCGGCCTGGCTGTCCAGAGCGGCAAAACCGATGGCCTTGGGGTTATTGGCCAAGGCCGCCGCCAGCATGTCGATCTGACGATCCACCATGGTTTCGTTGTCCGGGCCTTCAAAGGTGATCGTGACACCGTATTCCTCGGCGGCCTGTTCCGCACCGGACTTTACCGCCTGCCAGAACTGGTGCTGAAACCCTTTGGACACCAGCGGAATATATATGTCTTCCGCTGATGACATAGTTGCAGGTATCGAAAGGCTGGCCGCACTCAGGGCCCCCAAAATGAAACGACGTGTTAGCATGTCTTCTCCTCCAGTTGGTCTTCGTTTCTGATTTTTTGTGACTGTTCAACCTGTCTTCCTGCGCCGCGCCATATCGGCGTAAACGGCCAGAATGATGATCGCGCCGGTGACAACGGTCTGCCATTCCTGCGCGACGGACAGCACCCGCAAACCATTAGTCAGAACCGCCATGATCAGGGCACCGATCAGGGTTCCAAGGATCGTACCGCGCCCACCGGACAGGGACGTGCCCCCGATCACGACGGCAGCGATGGCTTCCAGCTCATAGCCAAGACCCAGCGCGGGCTGTGCCGAATTCAGGCGCGACGCGATCAGGATACCGCCAATGCCACAGATCCCGCCTGCCAGAGCGTAAATGCGCATCTTCCAAAGATCAGTGTTCACTCCTGAAAGGCGCACCGCCTCTTCGTTTGATCCCAGCGCAAAGGTGTATCTGCCCAGAACCGTGCGCCCCAGAATGTACGAAGCTGCAATGGCAACAAGGAAAAGGATCAGCACGCCATTGGGGATCGGCAAAGCAGGGAAAACCTCTCCGATCAGCGACCCGCGCGAAATCTGGTCAAAGCCCGGCGTGTCATTGAAGTAGATGGGCCGCGTGCCCGAGATCACCAGCGACAACCCTTTTAGGATCAGCATCATACCCAGCGTGGCAATGAAAGGCGGGATTTTCATCTTGGCGACAAAGGTACCCGAACACAGCCCGCAGAACGCACCCGCTGCAATCGCTGCCGCAACCCCCAACAACAGCGGCATACCGAGATAGGTCAGCACGACACCGGCGATGACGGCACAGAACGTCATCAGAGTTCCCACGGACAGGTCGATCCCGCCGGTAATGATGACCAGCGTTGCAGCAACCGCCAACACCCCATTGACCGACGTCGCCTGCAAAATGGCAATCATGTTCGAGGTTTGCATGAAATTCGGCGACGCGATTGAAAACCCGATCAGCAAGGCAATCAAGCTGGCGAAGGCCAGCAGCTTTTGATAGGCGCCGCTTTCCGAGAGCCCCGCCAGCGGGCTTTTCTTTTCGATTTCCGTTGCTGAGGTCATTACGCTGTTCCTGTTACCTGCATCGCCGCCGCCCGCTGCGTCGCCAGATGCATGATGTCTTCCTGAGTGGTGGCTTTGCCGCCCGGCAAAATGCCGGTCAGTCGGCCTTCGCACATCACGGCAATGCGATGGCTTAGGCGCATGATCTCGGGCAGTTCCGACGAAATCACGATGATCGTCTTGCCTTGACCGGCCAGTTCTTCCAGCAGCTTGTAGATTTCAGATTTTGCGCCCACGTCGATACCGCGCGTGGGCTCATCGAAAATCAGGATATCGCAATCCCGCAGCAGCCATTTGGCAATGACAACTTTCTGCTGATTGCCGCCGGACAAAAGACGCACCTCCTGCGTGTCCGAAGGCGTGCGAATACCCAGCTGCGTGATGTAACCCTTGGCTGTCGTACTGATTTCACCATCGTTCAGGACACCGACACGTCCGGTGAACATATCCATCGAAGCCAAGGCAACATTGTCACGAACGCTCATCCCGGTGGCGAGGCCGAAATGCTTGCGATCCTCGGAAAGATAGCCAATGCCCGCCTTGACGGCATCGGATGGCGTGCGGATCGAGACCACCTGCCCATGCACCCGGATTTCTCCGCTATCTTTAGGATCAGCCCCGAAGATTGCCCGCGCAACTTCGGTACGTCCGGCCCCCATCAGCCCGGCAAAGCCCAGGATCTCACCCTTCAGGACCGAAAAGCTGACATCGCGGATTTCGTGACCCCGACTCAGCCCGGTCACTTCCAGCGAAACCTCGGCATCGCTCAGATCGGGGGGGACCAGCGGCTCTTCCTTGACTTCGCGACCTACCATCATCGCGATAATCTGGCTGATCGGCGTTGCTGCCGCGTCAACGGTGCCAACGTATTCTCCGTCGCGCATCACCGTAACCCGGTCAGCAATCTGCTTCAGCTCATCCATTTTGTGGCTGATATAGACAATGCCCACGCCTTCGGCCTTCAGGCGGCGGATGATCACGAACAGCTCTGCAATTTCAGCATCGTTCAGGGCCGCGGTCGGTTCATCCATGATCAGAACCCTGGACCGGAAAGACAGAGCCTTGGCGATCTCGACCATCTGTTGTTTCGCAATGGTCAGACTACCGACCTGCGCCCTGGGGTCGAGGCTTAGGTTCATGGACGCAAAAATCTCGGCCGTCTGTGCATTCAACGCGACATCGTTCAGTCGCCCAAACCGTTTACGAGGTTCGCGGCCGATAAAGATATTCTGCGCCACCGTCAGATCATTCATCAGGCTCAGTTCCTGATGAATGATGCCGATACCCAAGGCCTGCGCCTCGCGTGGCGAGGTTGGGTTTGCATCACGCCCTTCGATTTGCAGTGTGCCGCCGTCGCGCTGATAGATCCCCGAGAGGATTTTCATCAGCGTGCTTTTTCCCGCACCATTCTCGCCCATCAGCGCATGGACTTCACCCAGCATCAGATCGAACTGCACTGATTTCAGCGCATGGACTCCGGGAAAGTGTTTCTCGATCCCCGACATGTCGACCAGTTTTGTCATTTATCCTCCCAAACACCCCTCTCCCCAAGAGGTGGTGCGGCCTACATCACCGCGCCGATTTGCCAGGGCACGAATTCGACCCCGCCAAAACCAAGTTCTTCACTTTTTGTTTGTTCACCCGATGCGACACGGATCAGCATTTCGAACAGCTCTTCGCCTTTTGCCTCGATGCTCACGCCGTCTGTGACGATGTCCCCGCAGTTCAGATCCATGTCTTCCGACATCCGGGCATACATTTCGGAATTGGTTGCCAGCTTGATGCAGGGTGTTGGTTGATATCCCGAAACCGAGCCCCGCCCGGTGGTGAACACGATCAGGTTCGCACCTGATGCCACCTGCCCCGTGACCGAGCATGGGTCAAAACCGGGGCTATCCATGAAAACAAACCCGGTCCTGTCAATTTTCTCGCCAAACTTGTAAACACCACGCAAGGGCGCGGTGCCGCCCTTGGCGACAGCGCCAAGCGATTTCTCGAGAATGGTCGTCAACCCGCCGCGCTTGTTGCCGGGGCTTGGGTTATTGTTCATCTCACCGCCGTTGCGCTGAGTATACCCCTCCCACCAGCGTATGCGTTCGATCAGCTTTTCCCCGATTTCAATGGTCTCGGCCCGCCGGGTTAAAAGATGTTCCGCGCCGTAGATTTCCGAGGTTTCGGACAGGATCGTCGTCCCGCCATGCCGCACCAGCAAATCCGAGGCATAACCCAAAGCGGGATTGGCGGTGATCCCGGAATACCCATCCGACCCGCCGCATTGCATTCCAACCGTTATCGCACTGATCGGCGCAGGTTTGCGTTCGGCCTTGTTCGCGAGGTCGGCAATCCCGCGCAGCTCGTCCAATCCACGTTCAATGGTACGGCGTGTGCCGCCCTCACTCTGTATGGTCATATAACGCAGCACGCCATCAGGACGGATCGGACGACCCCCAACCAGATCGGCCACCCGCATCACCTCGCACCCCAAACCGATCAGCAGGATACCAGCGAAATTCGGGTGCTGGGCATATCCCGCCAACGTCCGGAACAGTGTGGCATAGCCTTCATCTTTTCCGGACATGCCACACCCTGTGCTATGAACGATCGGAACGATGCCGTCCACATTCGGGTACGCGTCCAACAAGCCCCGTTTCTCGGCGGCTTCGGCTATGAACCGCGCCACGGAGCCTGAGCAATTCACCGTTGTCAAAATGCCGATGTAGTTGCGCGTACCGACCCTGCCATCGGCGCGGTGGAAACCCTGGAAGATACGGTCGCCTGAAATCTCGGGCAGTGGCGTGTTCGCGCTTGCATATGCGTAGTCCTGCTGATGCGCCCCCATACCCAGATTATGGACATGAACATGCTCGCCCATGGCGATATCCGCTGTGGCCTGACCTATGATCTGTCCGTAGCGGATCACATTCTCACCTGCCGCAATCGGGACGGTGGCGATCTTGTGCCCGCGTGCGATTTCCGTGGGAAGCTGCAGCGATAGCCCGTCCGGTTGCGCGCCGGCCTTCAGGTCGCGCAACGCGATGATCACGTTGTCATCCGGGTTCAACCGGATTGTGTCACGGGCCGGGCCGCCTGGGGTTTTGTTCTTGGAAACTGGGTGCATGGAATCCCCGCTTGTTCGCCACAGAGCTACGGGGATAATCTGCTATTGTCAACTAGCATGTTAGTATGATAGTTCTGATTTATGAACCACCCATATGACATTGACGCCACCCGCCTGCCCGACATTTCAACATTTGAGGGGTCGCTCGCGCAGCGCGTTTACCAATCCATCAAACAGGCGATCCTGGCATTGGATTTCCCCCCCGGCGCTAACCTTCGCAAGGCGCCGATCTGCGCGCAGTTGGGTGTGTCCCGCGCACCTGTCGCGGACGCCATAACCAGGCTTGCCGCCGAAGGGCTGGTGGATGTGGTGCCGCAATCGGGTACACGCGTGTCCTATTTCTCGATGGATGAAATTCGCGAAGGGGCCTTTCTGCGAGAGGCCCTGGAGCTGGCAACAGTGGCCAAGGTAGCGCGTGACCTGACCGAAGATCAGCGCAAAAAGCTGAGCCGCAATGTGCGCCTGCAACAGTTGTTGATCGAAGATGAAGACATTGCCGGGTTCTATCACGCAGATGAGGAATTCCACGCCCTGTTGATGGCGTTCACCGGAATGTTGCGCCTGCCGGATGTGGCACAGACCGTGTCGTTACAGGTCAGCCGCGCGCGGATGTTGCTGTTGCCGACACCCGGCCGCATCGCGGAAACACTGGCCGAACACCGGGCGATATTCGACGCCATCAGCGCCCATGACGAACGTGCGGCACAAGACGCCATGCGCCATCACCTTGGGCAACTGATGCCTCGGATCGAACGGCTGCAACAGGAAAGACCGCAACTGTTCAATTTAAACCCCCAAAACACCCGAGAGGCAGGATGACCGTTTCGCAAACCGCCCTTCTGAACAACAGGACGTCCCGGCCTGTACCGCTGACCCGTATGGGGTTTGGCGGCGCGCCCTTGGGCAATCTTTATCGCAAAGTCTCGGAAGCTGATGCGCAGGCTGCTTTGCAATCCGCATTTGACTCGGGCATCCGGTTTTTTGACACCGCGCCGCAATACGGGTTGGGGCGGTCCGAGTATCGCTTTGGCGAAGCGATCAGGCGGTTTGGGCGTGAGAACATCCAGCTATCAACCAAAATCGGTCGTCTGCTGCTGGATTGCGAACCACATGAGGTGACGCCCGAAGCGTTTGTGGACGTTCCGCAGAAACGCATTGTGTTCGATTATACCTATGACGGCGTCATGCGGTCATATGAGGCAAGCCGAGACCGGATCGGTGTTGCCAATGCAGACATTCTTCTGGTGCATGACGTCTGCGCTTTCAGTCAGGGCAGTCAGGAAATGTCAGACGCCAAAGTGCGCGAGTTGTTCGATGGCGGCGGCTACAAAGCGCTGGTTGAACTGCGCGATGCTGGTGAAATCGTCGCGATTGGCGCGGGCGTAAACGAATGGCAGGTTTGCGAAAAACTGCTGGGCCTTGGCGATTTCGACGGATTCCTGCTGGCAGGTCGGTATACGCTTTTGGAGCAGGAAGCCTTGAACAGTTTTCTGCCGCTTTGCGAAAAGCGTGATGTGGGTATCATTCTGGGCGGGCCGTATAATTCGGGCATCCTCGCTACCGGAGCGGTGCCAGGGGCCAAGTATAACTATTCCGATGCGCCTAAGGATATTCTTGAACGGGTGCGCAGGATCGAAGCCGTCTGTGCGGCCCATGACACACCACTGATCGCAGCCGCGCTGCAATTTGTTCTGGGACACCCCGCCGTGAAAACGGTTGTTCCGGGCGCTGTTAACGCGGCTGAGGTTCAAGCCAATGTCGCCCTAATGGAACGGACCATCCCCGCCCAGCTTTGGTCAGACCTGCGGACCGAAGGCCTGATCCGGCCAGATGCCCCCTTGCCCAAGGAATCTGTCAATGTTGCGTAACCTCGACCCGCTGTTGTCACCTGAGTTGCTGTATGCCCTGCGTGCCATGGGCCATGGCGATGACATCGTTATTGCAGATGCCAATTTCCCGGGCTCCAGCCTTGGGCCTGACTGTATCCGTGCGGATGGTTCAACGGCAAGCGACCTGCTTGGCGCCGTTTTGTCTGTCATGCCGCTGGATTCATTCGTGCCCGACCCCGCGCTGACCATGCAGGTTGTCGGTGATCCCGAAGCCGTGCCCGAGGCCGTCGCAGATTTCCAAAAGATCATCGACGCGCAGGCTGACAACCCCGCACAAATTCAGGGTCTGGATCGGTTCGCCTTCTACCAACGCGCGGCATCAGCATTTGCCATCATTCAGACCGGCGAGCGCAGGCTGTACGGTAACATCATCCTGAAGAAAGGCGTGATCGCATGAAGATCGACGCCCATCAGCATTTTTGGGCACTGGCGCGTGGTGACTATGGGTGGCTGACACCGGACTTGAGCCAGATTTACCGGGACTTCGGGCCAGATGATCTTGCGCCATTGTTGCAAGCACAGGGCATCGACGGGACAATTCTGGTTCAGGCAGCGCCGACCGTCGCCGAGACGGAGTACCTGTTGTCCCTGGCGGACAAGACACCCTTTATCAAAGGTGTGGTTGGCTGGGTCGATTTTGACGCTCCGGATGCGAGCGCGCAAATCGCCAAGCTTGCCGCTCATCCCGCTTTGGTTGGTCTGCGGTCAATGATTCAGGATATCGCTGATCCGAACTGGATGCTCGGCACGGCATTGACGCCTGCCTTTGAGGCCATCCAGTCTAACGATCTGACTTTTGATGCTCTCACCCTGCCCCAACACCTGGGGCCGTTGCGTCAACTTCTGGCGCGGCACCCGGACATGCGGGTTGTGATTGACCATGGCTCGAAACCTCTGATCCGTGACGGCGTACTTGGCGGATGGGCCGAAGACATGGCCGCCATCGCGCAGGGCACCAACGCGTTCTGCAAACTGTCCGGTTTTGTCACCGAAGCTGCGCCTGACTGGACGGTTCGGGACCTGTACCCCTATGTGGATCACCTACTGAACACGTTCGGGCCATCGCGGTTGATCTGGGGCAGCGACTGGCCGGTCTGCACATTGGCAGGCAGCTATGAACGCTGGATAGATGCAACCGATGAACTGCTAAGCGAACTTTCCACCAATGACCGTGCGGCCATCCTCGGAGGGAATGCGGCCAAGGCTTATCACGTCAGGATTTGACGGTGCTGCACCGAACCCCAAATACGCACTGCTTTGGGCCCGCTGATCCAGCCAAATGTTATCCCTGAGACGCGAACAACAGGGCAGTTATCCCCAACACACTACCCGGTTTCGGGAAATCATGAGGACCAGAATGACATCCCATCAGCCTTCTGACCGACTAAAAGGCAAAACCGCATTCATCAGCGCGGCTGGACAGGGTATCGGACGTGCAACGGCCGAACTGTTCGCAGCCGAAGGCGCGCATGTCTTTGCCAGCGACATCAACGAAACCACTTTGGCCGAGCTTTCGGAGATCGACAGGATCTCTCCGATCCATCTCGATGTGACAGACGCGCATGCCGTGAAACGTGCCGTGGCTGAATTGCCACCGCTGGATATCCTGTTCAATTGCGCGGGTTACGTGGCAAACGGGACCATTCTTGAGTGCGAAGAGGACGACTGGGATTTCAGTTTTGATCTTAATGTGAAGGCCATGTATCGCCTGATCCGTCTGACCCTGCCCGCGATGTTAAGAAACGGCGGAGGATCGATCATCAATATGTCCTCGGTCGCCTCGTCGATGAAGGGCGTTCCAAACCGATTTGTATATTGCGCATCAAAGGCTGCCGTAATTGGCCTGACCAAGTCGATCGCCGCCGATTTCGTCACGCAGGGCATCCGGTGCAATGCTATCTGCCCCGGCACCGTTGACAGCCCCAGCCTGCACGAGCGTTTGAGGGCGACGGGCGACTACGAAAAAGCGATGACGGATTTCATCGCCCGCCAGCCGATGGGGCGCATCGGGACCGCGGATGAGATTGCTGATCTGGCGCTCTACCTTGCGAGTGACAGCAGCGCATTTACCACTGGTCAGCCCTTTGCCATTGATGGCGGATGGGCGATTTAAGCTGAAAAGGATCACAATATGAAACTACTGCGGTTTGGCGCCTTTGGTGCCGAAAAGCCCGGGCTGCTGCACGGCGATGGCACAATTCGCGACCTGTCAGGCGTCATCGACGATATATCGGGTGATGTTCTCAGCGACGAAGGGTTGGCGCGACTGCGCACGCTGGATCCACAGGATTTGCCGATTGTTGAAGGCAACACCCGTTTAGGGGCGTGTGTCGGCCATGTGGGCAAGTTCATTTGCATCGGCCTGAACTATGCCGACCACGCGGCAGAAAGCGGTATGGAATTGCCGCAGGAACCTGTGATCTTTTTCAAGGCGACATCGGCCATTATCGGTCCGAACGACACGGTGGAAATCCCGCGGGGGTCCGTCAAGACCGACTGGGAGGTCGAGTTGGGCGTGGTGATCGGCAAGGAAGCAAAATACATCTCCGAGGCCGAAGCTATGGATCACGTCGCAGGTTATTGTGTAGTCAATGACCTGTCAGAACGTGATTTTCAGCTTCACCGCTCGGGGCAGTGGGTCAAGGGCAAGTCGGCAGACACATTCGGCCCCATTGGTCCATGGCTGGTGACGCGGGACGAGATTGCAGATCCACAGAATCTACCGATGTATCTTGAGGTCAACGGCCACCGTTATCAGGACGGCTCGACCCGGACGATGCATTTCGGGGTGGCAACTGTGATCTCACACCTGTCGCAATTCATGTCCCTGCAGCCGGGCGATGTGATCTCGACCGGAACTCCGCCGGGCGTGGGCATGGGGCAAAACCCGCAAGTCTATCTGAAACCCGGCGACACGATGGAGCTGGGCATCGAAGGTCTGGGCATTCAAAAACAGAATGTGATCGCGGGATAATCGGGTGGTACCAGATGTCTGCCCAAACACAAAATCAGGCGAGGTTTCCCTCGCCTGAAAATTTTTGACTTAGGCTACCAGATCGAACCGGTCGTTGTTCATGATCTTGGTCCAGGCCGCCACGAAGTCGCGCACGAACTTCTGGGCATTATCGTCCTGGGCGTAGACCTCGGCGTAACCACGCAGGATCGAGTTCGAGCCGAAAACCAGATCCGCGCTGGTTGCGGTGAACCTGACCTCACCCGAGGCACGATCACGCAGCTCATATGTGCCACCGTCAACCGGGTGCCAGCTAAGCGACATATCCGTCAGGTTGACGAAGAAGTCGGTGGTCAACTGACCCACGCGATCCGTGAAGACCCCGTGCGCCGATCCGCCGTGATTGGCACCCAGCACACGCAGGCCACCAACCAGAACCGTCATTTCAGCTGCGGTCAGACCCAGCAGTTGCGCACGGTCCAGCATCATCGCCTCGGGTGATACCGCGTATTCCTTCAGCTGCCAGTTTCTGAACCCGTCCGCCAGCGGCTCCAGCACCGAGAAGCTATCGGCATCGGTCTGCTCATCTGTTGCGTCGCCGCGACCAGCCGAGAACGGAACCGTCATGTCAAAGCCTGCGGCTTTGATCGACTGTTCCAGACCGACGTTACCCGCCAGAACGATTACGTCGGCGATCGAGGCCCCGGTTTCCGCTGCAATCGGCTCCAGAACGCCCAGCACTTTTGCCAGACGCTCGGGCTCGTTCCCTGCCCAGTCTTTCTGAGGTGCCAGACGGATACGCGCACCGTTTGCGCCGCCGCGTTTGTCCGAGCCACGGAAGGTACGGGCGCTGTCCCATGCGGTGGTGATCATCTCGACCGCGGTCAGACCACTGTCGGCGATCTTTGCCTTGACGGCATCGACGTCATACCCGGTCGAACCGGCAGGGATCGGGTCCTGCCAGATCAGCTCTTCTGTCGGGACGTCTGGGCCATAGTAATTGACGCGTGGCCCCATGTCGCGGTGGGTCAGCTTGAACCACGCGCGGGCAAAGGTGTCAGCAAAGTAATCCGGGTCGGCCATGAACTTCTGACAGATCGCGTTGTATGTCGGATCGATCTTCATTGCCATGTCCGCATCGGTCATCATCGGCATACGGCGAATAGAAGGATCGGTCGGGTCGACCGGCTTTTCATCTTCCGGCATGTCGACAGGCTGCCACTGGTTGGCACCCGCGGGCGATTTTCCCAATTCCCACTCATATCCGAACAGGTAATCGAAAAAGCCCATGTCGAATTTGGTCGGGTTTTTCGTCCACGCACCCTCGATACCAGACGTGAACGCGTTGGTTGCCTTGCCGTTCTGGTCGGGGTTGTCCCATCCCAGACCCTGAGCAGAGACCGGGCAGGCCTCGGGTTCGGCGCCGATATGATCGCCCGCCATCGCGCCATGCGCTTTGCCGACTGTGTGACCACCACAGGTCAGCGCCGCCGTCTCTTCGTCGTTCATTGCCATGCGGGCAAAGGTTTCACGGATGTGCAGCGCTGTTTTCGCCGGGTCCGGGTTACCGTTCACACCTTCAGGGTTCACATAGATCAGGCCCATATGCACCGCACCCAGAGGGTTTTCCAGCGTGCCGGGGGTTTCTAGATCGCCATAGCGGTTCTCGGACGGGGCCAGCCACTGGTTCTCCGAACCCCAATAGACGTCTTTTTCCGGGCCCCAGATATCTTCACGGCCAAAGCCAAAGCCAAAGGTCTTCAGACCCATGGATTCGTAGGCAACCGTTCCCGACAGAACAATCAGGTCTGCCCAGGACAGCGCGTTGCCGTATTTCTTTTTCACAGGCCAGAGCAGACGGCGCGCTTTATCAAGGCTGGCATTATCCGGCCACGAGTTCAGCGGTGCAAAACGGATGTTGCCCGAACCAGCGCCGCCGCGACCATCCCCCAGACGGTACGACCCGGCAGAGTGCCACGCCAGTCGGATCATCAGGCCGCCATAATGGCCCCAATCAGCCGGCCACCAGTCCTGACTGTCGGTCAGCAACGCTTCGACATCGGCGCGAACAGCGCTGAAATCCAGCCTTTTGACTGCTTCGCGGTGATTGTAATCCGCGTCCATCGGGTTGGTGCGCGTGTCGTGCTGGCTCAGAATGTCCAGATTCAGCGCATCCGGCCACCATTTGGTGACAGAGTTGCCAGTACCCGTGTTGCCGCCATGCAAGACTGGGCAGCCGCCGGATTGGTGATTGTGGGGATTACCGTCCATTGTAAATCTCCTGTGTCTTTACCGAGGGGTTCAGATGTCTTGACTCGTACCTTACGGTTTCGATAATTGGAAATTTGTAATTACTATCATTGCGATTAGTTTTTCCTATGAAGTCACTCACACTTAAACACCTGCGCTACTTCGAAGCACTTGCCACCCACGGCCACTTTGGAAAGGCGGCGGCGGCCAGCGCGATATCGCAGCCCGCGCTTTCCATACAAATCAAAGAGCTGGAGGCCATCATGGGTGGCCCCTTGGTCGAACGCGCAGCGCGCGAGACGCGCCTGACCGCGCTTGGCGAAGATGTCCTAAAACATGGCCGCGAAATCCTGACGCGAGTCGAGGATTTGGGGAATCTTGTGCAATCTTCCGCTGGTCCCTTGTCGGGTCGCATCAGAATCGGGGTCATCCCCACCGTCGCGCCTTACTTGCTGCCATCAATCATCAAGGCACTGTCGCAACGATTCCCCCAGCTGACGATCGAGCCCAAAGAGACCGTCACCCAAACCCTGATCGGCGAAATATTGGACTCAAGACTGGATTTTGCTGTTGTCGCTTTGCCTGTCTCGGAACCCAGCCTTCGGGAATTTTCGCTGTTCAACGAAGACTTTCTGCTGGTTCGCCCGGCGCGGGACGCTGGGTTGCCAATGCCAAGTTCGTCACAGCTCAGAACGATGCGGCTGCTGTTGCTGGAAGAAGGGCATTGTTTCAGGGATCAGGCGCTTTCGTTCTGTTCGATCCGCAATATCGAACCGCAGCACATTATGGAGGGCAGTTCTCTTTCCACACTGGTGCAGATGGTCGGGGCCGGCATCGGCGTGACACTGATACCGGAAATGGCGGTGGGGCTGGAAACACGGTCGGCCGACGTGTCCATCGCCCGCTTTCAGGATACTCCACCAACCCGGACCATCGGCCTGATCTGGCGAAAGACCAACCCGCTGGGTGAAAACCTCCTGAAAATCGGTGCAATTATTCGCAAAACCGCCGAGGAAAACGCGGGAGGCCTAGGGCACGCTGACCCGGAACCAAACGGCTGATCACAATCCGCTTTGGTGATTTGCGCGGCAATTACCCGGAAAACACATCATAAGCCTTCAAAGCTTTGGCGCTGTAAGCATAAGACGGCCCGCCGCCCATATAGGTCGCCATCGCCAAGGCCTCGCACATCTCGTCTCGGGTGGCGCCCAGCCGAACAAGGGAACGCACGTGAAACCCTATGCAGCTGTCGCAGCGGGTCGCAATGGCAATGCCAAGGGCCATGAATTCCTTGGTCTTCTCACTCAGTGCGCCATTGGTCTTGGCGGCCTTGCCCATTATGCCAAAGCCGCGCACGGTTTCGGGCACTTCCTTCGAAAAAGTTCCGATATTGGCCTCGGTCTCGGCCATGAAAGCTTTCCAGTCCATATCCATTCTCCTTATCCGCGCTCATCCGCGCCCATGCGACGCTCCAGCCAGCGCACACCCGCACTGATGATCAGAACCAGGATCAGGTATTCAAAGACCAGCAGGGTATATATTTCCAGCGGGCGGTATTCCGTGACCACCAGCTCATTCGCGCGCCGGGTCAGTTCCTGCATCCCGATTACGCTGGCGAATGCGCTCATCTTGACGATGTAGATGAACTGGTTTGCCAAGGGCGGCAGAATGCGCCGGATTGCCTGCGGCAGGATCACGTAACGCATGGTTTGCACATAGTTCAGCCCGATGGTCTGCGCCGCTTCGCTTTGACCACGCGCGATGGATTGGATGCCTGCGCGGTAAATCTCGGCAGTGAAGGCGCTGTCAGAAATCGCCAATGTGATGATCGCACCCCAAAAGGGATCGATGGGGACATTCATGCCCATCGACTTGAACACGATGGGCAAGCCATAAAAGACCCAGAACAGCATCGGCAGCAGGGGAATTGCGCGAATAAATTCAACGTAAACACGGTTAACCAGCCGCCAGCCGCGTTTCTCGGACAACCCCGGCAGGGCCACCAACAATCCGATGACGATCGACATCGCCGCTGCGATCAGTGAAATCTGGATCGTTGCCCCCATCCCCGAGATCAGAAATTTCACATTGACCCAACCCGATGCTGTGGTCGGGTCGATCACATACCAACCCCAGGTCTGGGAAGACGAACAGCCTGCCAGCAGCAGCAAAGGTACAATTAGTAGAAGTTTTTTCATCGGCCCTCTCAGTGCTGCAGTATCTGAGACAGGAATTTGCGACAGCGGTCAGACTGAGGGTTGGTGAAGAAATGTTCCGGGTTGCCTTCTTCGACGATTTCACCAGCATCCATGAAGATCATTTTGTCAGCCACTTTCCGGGCAAACCCCATCTCGTGGGTCACGACCACCATGGTCATGCCCTCACTCGCCAGTTCAACCATAACTTCCAACACTTCCGAGATCATCTCGGGGTCCAGCGCCGACGTGGGTTCATCGAACAACAGCACGCGCGGTTCCATGCATAAGGATCGTGCAATCGCCACACGTTGCTGCTGACCTCCGGACAACTGCATGGGCTTTTTGTCCGCCTGATCGGGAATATGTACACGATCCAGATAATGGCGCGCTTTTTCCTCCGCGTCCTTCCGGCTCAGGCCGCGCGCTTTGATCGGACCCAAAGTCAGGTTTTCCAAAACGGTCAAATGCGGAAACAAATTGAATTGCTGGAAAACCATCCCGACATCGGACCGGATGGTTGCCGTTGACTTTGCGTCATCCGTCAGGTCAACCCCATCTATCCGAATGATACCTTTCTGGTGTTTTTCCAACCGGTTGATACATCGAACGACGGTGGACTTGCCTGACCCCGAAGGCCCGCAAATCACCACTTTTTCGCCGCTGCTGACCGTCAGGTTAATGTCCTTGAGAACGTGAAACGTGTCATACCACTTATTCACGCCCACAAGTTCGATTGCGGCGCCTGGCATAAGCTAAACTGCCCCCGTTTTTGCCCCATTGTAATATTTTCTTGAGGTTATCTTCCCCTTTGGACTGAAATCAATGAGGATTGCAATCACAAGGTCGTAACGCCACCAACGGGAGATACCTATGAGCGTTTTTTGGAAAGCCGCGGCGGTTGCCGTGTTGGGGCTTGTATTGTCAGGTTCCGCACAGGCGCAATCTGCGCTGAACGAGGTGCTGGATTCCGGTGTTCTCAAGGTTGGGACCACAGGTGACTGGAACCCTATGACACTGCGCGACCCGGCAACCAACAGTTACAAAGGGTACGACATCGACATTATGAACGCATTGGCCGCCGATCTTGGGGTTGAGGTCGAATTTGTCCCCACGGACTGGAAAACACTGGTCAACGGTGTGGTGGCAGGCAAGTACCACCTGACCGGGTCTGCATCGATTTCACCACCGCGCATGAAAGTTGCCGGTTTTTCCGACAGCTATATCTCGGTGGAGCTCTTCCCCTACACCACCAAGGACAAGGCCGACAAGTTCGACGGGTATGACTCGATCAATCAGGCCGGAGTGAAAGTCGCGACGACTTTGGGCACCACATTCGAAAAACGGGTCCGTGAATGGTTCCCAAACGCCGAGATCAAGGTGGTCGAGGCCCCCGCCCGCGGGTATCAGGAAGTAATCGCCGGTCGTGCTGATGTATTCATAACGTCGAACATCGAGGGCTCGACCCTTGAGGAGAAGTTTCCTGTTATCCGCGTGAAAAACGCCGGTCCCCGGTCACCTTCGCCGATTGCGATGATCCTGCCACAAGGCGATCAGATCTGGATCAACTATGTGAACAACTGGATCGAAGTGAAAAGAGCGGAAGGCTTTTTTGAAGCAAACCGCGAGAAATGGGGGCTCTGACGCCATCAAGGATATGCAATTTTCCAAACGCCCGGTGCCTTGGCCCGGGCGTTTTCGTTTGCCATCTGGTTCTTCAGAAAAGAGGATGCAGACACGCGACCTGATGGGTTTCATCATCCAGTTCAGGCAATGTTTGCCTGCACTGATCAGTCACAAGCCAGCATCGTTGCGCAAAAGCGCACCCTTTCGGGATGTTCATGGGTGACGGCAACTCGCCTTCCAGCTTGATCCGTTCTTTGCGGGCATCCGGGTCGGCGCGGGGCGTCGTGGACAGCAACGCCTTGGAGTACGGATGTCGGGGTGCCGCGAACAGCTGCTCTTTCGGGCCTTTTTCAACCGCGCGCCCCAGATACATGACAATCACGTCATCGGCGAAATGCCGGACAACCGACAAGTCATGTGAAATGAACAGGTAGGCCAGGTTCAGCCGTTCCTGAAGATCGACCAGCAGGTTCAGGATCTGCGATTGAATCGAAACATCCAGCGCCGAAACAGGTTCATCCAGAACCAGCACCTTGGGGTCCAGCATAAGCGCCCTTGCAATAGCGATCCGCTGGCGTTGCCCACCCGAGAACATATGCGGATAGCGGTCATAATGTTCGGGGCGCAGGCCTACCATCTCGATCATCTTGCGTGCCTGCATTTCACGGTCGGCGGCCGTCATCTGTGGCCGGTTGATGATCAGCGGTTCTTGCAGGATCTGGCCGATGCGCTGACGCGGATTCAACGAGCCATATGGGTCTTGAAAGACGATCTGCACCGTCTCTCGCATCTTGCTCCATTGCGAAGGGGTGATGTCGACCCCGTTGATCGTCAGGCTGCCCGAGGTTGGTTCTTCGATCATTGTGATCAGTCTGGCCAGCGTAGACTTGCCACAGCCTGACTCTCCGACAATGGCAAGTGTTTTTCCCGGTTGCAGGTCGAAATCCACCCCCGACAGCGCCTTTACGGTTGCAGGTTTGGACAACAACCCGCCCTTGACCGTGTAAAACCGGGCCAGGTCTTTGGCCTGAACGATAGGTGTAGTCATACCAGCTCTCCGGCGGCAATCTTTTCAACATGGTGACAGCGCGCCTTGCCAAATCCCTCGGCATGAGGGGTCGGCGGGGTCTGGGCGCAGGTCGCGTCGGCAAAGCGGCACCGTGGGCTGAAAAGGCATCCTTTTGGCCGGTCGAATTGCCCCGGAACAACACCTGGTATCGTCGGCAGAATCTTGGACGTCGCCCGTTCCGGCAAAGCACTGAGCAGAGCCGTGGTATAGGGATGACGGGGAGTTCGGAACAAATCCCTGACAGGCTGTTCTTCAACCTTTTGCCCGGCATATTGCACCTGAACCCGCTCGGCGGTTTCCGCAACGACGCCCATGTCATGGGTGATCAGAACAAGGCCCATGTCATGCTCATCACGCAACCGGATCAGCAGATCCAGAATCTGCGCCTGAATGGTCACGTCCAGTGCCGTGGTCGGTTCATCCGCGATCAGCAGCTTGGGCTTGCAGGCAATGGCCATCGCGATCACAACCCGTTGGTTCATGCCCCCTGACATCTGATGCGGAAAGGTATTCAGGCGGCTTTCAGGCGCGGGAATGCCAACCTGATCGAACAATTCGACCGCACGCTCGTGACGCTCTTTTCGGTTCAGGCCAAGGTGGATGCGCAATGCCTCTTTGATCTGGAACCCGACAGTAAAACAGGGGTTCAGCGAAGACATCGGCTCCTGAAAGATCATCGCCATGTCCTTGCCTATGATCTTGCGCCGTTCACGGGCCGAGATACCGGACAGGTCACGGCCTTCAAAGCTCATCTCATCGGCGGTGATCGTGGCGGTCCAGGGCAGCAAGCCCATCAGTGCCAGCATCGACACAGACTTGCCCGAACCGCTTTCGCCAACGATGGCCAGCAATTCGCCTTTGTCGACCGACAGATCGACACCGTCCACGGCGCGGAAACTGCCCGAAGATGTGGCGAATTCGACAGTCAGGTTACGGATCTGCAAAAGGCTCATGCGATCAGCTCCGTTTCAGTTTCGGGTCCAGCGCATCGCGCAACCCGTCGCCCATCAGGTTGATGGCAAGCACGGTGACCAGAATTGCGAGACCGGGGAAGGTGACAACCCACCATGCGCGCAGGATGAACTCGCGCGCTTCAGCCAGCATGGTGCCCCATTCCGGCGTGGGGGGCTGCGCGCCCATGCCCAGAAACCCAAGGGCCGCCGCGTCCAGAATGGCAGTGGAAAAAGACAGGGCCGCCTGAACGATGATTGGCGCCAGGCAATTGGGCAACACCGTGATGAACATCAGGCGTGACTTGCCCGCACCAGCCACACGGGCCGAGGTTACATAGTCTTTCTGCCGTTCCGCCAGAACCGACGCTCGGGTCAGGCGCACGTAATGCGGCTGAAACACGATGGCGATGGCGATCATCGCGTTGGTCAGTGATGGGCCCAGAATGGCGACCAGAACAAGGGCAAGCAGCAAAGACGGGAAAGCCAGGACGATGTCCATCACCCGCATGATCAATGTATCAACCCATTTGGGCGCAAAACCCGACAGAAGGCCGACCATTACGCCACCCGTTACGGCAACACAGACCACAACGATCCCCACAAAGAAGGAATAGCGTGAACCCATGATCAGCCGCGACAGCATATCCCTGCCCAAAGGATCGGTACCCAACGGAAAGGCCCAGCTTCCGCCTTCCTGCCAGGCAGGGGGTTGCAGGATATGGTCCCGGAACTGTTCGGTCGGATCATAGGGGGCCAGCAAAGGGGCAAAGGCCGCACAGAACACAAAACCTGCAAAGACCCACAACCCAATCACGGCACCCCGGTTTTCGCTGAAGTAATACCAGAACTCTCGCAGTGCGCTGGGACGATTTTCAGTTACGGGCTGGGTCGACGAAAGCTCGGTCATCATCGTCTCCGGATTTTTGGGTTGATGATGCCGTACAGGACATCGACCAGCAGGTTCACCAGCATCACGATCACCGCGATCATCAGCAAACCCCCTTGCACCACCGGGTAATCCCTGCGGAAAATACTGTCGACCATCCACTTGCCGATGCCCGGCCAGCTGAAGATGGTTTCGGTAAGAATTGCCCCCGCCAACAATGAACCGACCGACAATCCAATAACCGTGACAACAGGGATCAGCGCGTTGCGTAACGCATGCAATCCGTTGATACGCGTGGGCGACAGCCCTTTGGCACGCGCAGTGCGGATATAATCCTCACCCAGAACCTCCAGCATCGCCGACCGGGTCTGTCGCGCAATCACGGCTAGCGGAACGGTTCCCAGCACAATTGTCGGTAGGATCAGATGACGAACAGCCGACGCGAATGCGCCTTCCTGCCCGGACAAAAGACTGTCGATCAGCATAAAGCCAGTGACATTTGGAAAGTAATAAAGCAGGTCGATCCGGCCCGAGACCGGCGTCCAGCCAAGATTGCCCGAGAACACGATGATCAGCAGCAGCGCCCACCAGAAGATCGGCATCGAATATCCGACCAATGCCGAAGACATCAGCGCCCTGTCAAAAAACTTCCCCCGGTTCACCGCCGCAATCACCCCGGCAGGCAGACCCAATGCGATGGCGAATATCATGGCGCAGAGCGAAAGTTCCATTGTCGCGGGGAACAGCGAAAAGAACTCCTCCCAGACCGGTTTTTTGGTGACAAAGCTTTCGCCAAGGTCGCCCTGCAAAACCCCGGCAAGGTATTCCCAGTATTGCTGCAACACCGGTTTGTCGAAACCCAACTTTTCTACCATTTCCTGATAGCGTTCTTCAGTCATACCGCGCTCGCCAGCCATGACGATGATCGGATCACCCGGTAGCACCCGGATGAACATGAATGAGATCAACGTCACGCCCAGAAAGGTCGGGACGAACAGGCCAATGCGGGTGAGTAAGTAACCAAACATCAGCGACCTATGATTGTAAGCTCTTTGGGAAAATGGGTCAGCGACCGGCAACCATCCGCAGTGACAAGCACGTCATCTTCGATGCGAACGCCAAAACTGTCGAGCGCATACAGACCTGGTTCATTGGTCCAGACCATACCCGGCAGGATTTTCTGATGATTCCCACGCATGATATATGGTGCCTCGTGCACATCCCGGCCCAGCCCGTGACCTGTTTTGGTGCGAATACGATCCGCAAATGGCGAGGCTTCGAGCACGCTTGTGACCGCATCGTCGATGTCATGGGCCGTAACACCCGGGCGGCAGGCTTCGAACCCGATTTTGTTGGCGCGCAGAACAGTATCATAGACTTCCCTGCCCTCGTCCGACACGTCCTGAACAAAGAAGGTTCGCGTGATGTCGGCGGCGAAACCATCTTTGCGGGCACCGAAATCGAACAGTAACGCGTCGCCTGACCCGATCTGGTAGTCGTTGCGCGCTTTCCCATGCGGCCGTGCCGAGTTGTCGCCAGCCGCCACGATGGGCGAAAACGCCAGAGACTCGGCCCCTTCTGCAAATAGCGCCTGTATCAAGGCCTGTTCGACCTGTTTTTCGGTCTGGCCGACACGCACATCTGCAATCACACGCTCCAACGCGCGTTCCGAGATATCGATGGCCGCCTGCAACGCAGCAATGTCTTCATCGGTCTTGATGCTGCGCAGGCCCGAGATTTCGCGTTCACCGTCGACGATCCTCAAATCCGGCAAAGCACGGGTAAATGCGGCAGAGACAAAAACCCGCATCACCTGACCTTCCACCGCCAGCGAGCGGATCGGCATATGCGCGGCCAACGCGGTAAACGCATCGTCATAACCGGTCTGATCGCGCCAATCGAAAACAGCGCCCTCGAACCCGACAAGATCCCATGAGGCCAGTTCCAGATTGGGCACAATCGCCGCGGCCTGTCCCTCAGCCGGGACAACGACCACGAAGGGCCGTTCGTGGCTCATGAAAGATTTTCCCAAAGCGCGTGTGAAGTTCGGGCCAGGTACAAGAGCTACAGCGTCGACCGACATGTCCCGTGCCAGTTGACGATATTCGGACAGATCCGGCATTCAGGCCGACCTCCTCAATAAAAAGCCGGAGCCGCCAAACAGGCAGCTCCGGTGAGTGAGTGGTGGCTTACTCGACGCTCACACCATAGAAGATGTGGCCGCCCAGCGGGTGCACTTTGTAGCCTTGCACCTTGTTGCTCATCGGCATGAATACAACCGAGTGAGCAATGGTTGCCCATGGGGCCTGCTCTTTGAACACGACCTGCGCTTCTTCATACAGCTTGGTCCGCTCTGCCTGATCGGTGCTTTGCTTGGCTTTCAGGATCAGATCCTCGAACGGCTGGTGGCACCATTGCGCACGGTTTGATGCCTCGACCCCGTCGCAGCCCAGCAGAACGGCCAGGAAGTTGTCCGGATCGCCGTTATCACCGGTCCAGCCCAGCAAAACAGCACCATCGCGGTTCAGTTCTTTCGAGCGTGACAGGTATTCGCCCCATTCGTACGAGACGATTTCGACGCCCACACCAACCTTGGCAAAATCAGCCTGGATCAGCTCGGCCATGCGGCGGGCATTGGGGTTGTAGGGGCGCTGAACCGGCATCGCCCAGATCTTCATCGACAGGTCTGTGACACCTTCGGCATCAAGCATAGCCTTGGCCGCTTCGGGATCGTATGGATCGTCCACGATAGCGTCGTTATAGCTCCACATGGTTGGCGGGATCGGGTTCTTGGCAGCCTGGCCTGAACCCTGGAAAACCACGTCGATGATCGCCTGCTTGTCGATCGCCATGTTCAGCGCTTTGCGAACCTTGGGGTTGTCGAACGGCGCCATCGTGGTGTTGTAAGCCAGATACCCGACGTTCAGCCCTTCCTGCTCCATCATGTTGATGTCTGCATCATCCTTCATCGCCTGAATGTCAGCCGGGTTCGGGTAAGGCATCACATGGCACTCGCCAGCTTTCAGCTTCTGATAGCGAACAGACGCGTCCGGCGTAATGGCAAAGATCAGGTTTTCGACCTGCGCCGGTTCTTTCCAATAATCGCCATTAGCCGCATAGCGGATCACCGCGTCTTTCTGGTAGGCCACGAACGAGAAAGGCCCGGTCCCGATGGGCGCGGTATTCAGTTTTTCAGGCGTGCCGGCAGCCAGCATAGCGTCGCCATATTCGGCTGACATGATCGATGCAAAGTCCATCGCCATATTCGCAACAAAGGGCGCCTCTGGCTTGGACAGGGTGAATTTCACCGTGTAGTCATCAATCTTTTCGATAGAAGAGACCAGATCCGGCATCCCCATGCCCTGGAAGTATTCCCACGTGCCGCCAGACACTTGGTTATAGGGATGGTTCTCGTCCTTTTGGCGCATGAACGAGAAGATTACGTCATCGGCATTGAAGTCGCGGGTCGGGGTGAATTCGTCATTCGAATGGAATTTGACACCCTGGCGCAGCTTGAACGTGTATTCCAGGCCATCATCACTGGCCTCGACACTTTCAGCCAAGCCGGGGATCACATTGGTCGTACCGGTTTCGAATTCCAGCAACCGGTTATAAATAGGATGCGATGAGGCATCAAAGGTTGTTCCTGCGGTAAACAGAGCAGGGTCAAACCCCTCGGGTGAACCTTCGGAACAATAAACAAGGGTATTTGCCTGTGCCACGGCACCCGACAGGGCGATTGCCGTGGTTGCGGCCAGAAGATTGAGTTTCATGATTTTCTCCCAGAAATGGACTTTGCAAGACAATCGCAGGGCTCTTTGTCGTCAGAGCGTTCAGTGACAATACGGGTCGTTGCGATATCCCTGACAAATGTATCCAAAATACAAAACCTGTTGTCAACCGGCTCTGTCACTGACTTTCGTGAAAGATGCCCGTTGCCAGGAAGTGTCTTGAAATCGAAAGCGCCCTGCCCCAGGAAAATCGCGAAGGGCGACACTTACATTCCACAAGGTCCGGCAGTATGGCCACAGGTATCGACTGTCGTTGACCCTAAGTCATTCAGGTAAGAATGGATATCTATCTCTGACTGGTAGCTGATGAAGTATCCTTGCGCATATCGCGAATGCAATCGTAACCCAGCCAAAGTAACACGGTCAGTGCGACCAGAAATACGTAGGGAAGCAGCGAGATTTGCATAACCAACACACCGTAAAACATGGCGGCGTACGCAGCGATTTGGACAATCACCAACAAACCCCACGCAACCATTCCCCAAAGATTGCGCGCTTTCCCTTGACCGATGGAGTTGCGCAAGTTCTGGCACTCTGCCTCGTTCACCACAGGAGACGCGGCACCCGTTGAATTGAGAATGCCGTTGGTGTCGAGCGCGCTGGACCGACATGCATCGAAACAAGGGGACGCCTCTCGACAGGTGGGCGCAGTGTGTAACATTGGTTGAGTCCTTGGACATCTGGGGTTTGGCAGCGAGCCTTCACTGTGCCTCAGGACACCTACTCCACGCACCATGCCACCCACGAGATCAGGCGCCACCGTTGCCGTATTGCAATCATATCCAGCGGAGAAATGCCGATCCTCGCTCCGGCGCAGCATAAAACCGCACAAGCAACCGAGAGACCCGTGATAACCGCGATCAGATGATGTCCGAGGAGCTTTTCGCGACCCTCGGGGGCTCATGGTTTTTGGCGCGGTTTTCGGAATCGCGCCGTCCGCCGAACTGGGACCCTTGCGTGCTTCCAACGCTCTATTCTACGGCGTCTTTCGATGCCGAGTGCGAATACCCTGTGCCCACAGCGTGATCGTATCATCAAACAACCAATTGGCTTCTAACAGGAGTCGCGGTTCAGGTATCACTCACAAGTTCATCTGTGTACAAATTGGTAAGATTGCGCTCAAGTACATGTCATATCCAGCCGCCGAGGATGCCATGCCGATTGAACACGCCCCTTTCAGCCAAGCGGAATATGACCGCAGGATCGCCAAAACCCGAAGTGCTATGGAAAAAGCGGGGTTAGAACTGCTGTTTGTCACCGACCCGTCGAACCAGGCTTGGCTGACTGGCTATGATGGTTGGTCCTTTTATGTGCATCAGGGCGTATTGCTCGGCATGGAAGGAGAGCCGATTTGGTGGGGACGCCAGATGGATGCATTGGGTGGGTTGCGCACATGCTGGATGTCCAAGGACAACATTCGCGGCTATGTTGACCACTACGTTCAATCAACCATACGCCATCCCATGCAGGATCTGGCTGGCCACATTCGCGCGCTTGGGCTGGACGCGGCCCGTATCGGCGTTGAGATGGAGAACTATTACTATTCCGCAAAGGCACACGAGGTTTTGGGCAAGGAATTGCCAGAAGCAACGCTGGTGGATGCGACGGCACTGGTTAACTGGCAGCGCCTGATCAAGTCGGAAGAAGAAATGGTCTTTATTCGCAAGGCGGCCCGGATTTCGGAAAAAGTTATCCAAACGGCCATTGATCGCGCCGCAGTGGGCGTGCGCAAGAACGACCTTGTCGCAGATATCTTTCATGCCGGGATTACCGGGGTTGAGGATGATTGGGGGGATTACCCGGCCATTGTCCCTTTGACACCCTCGGGGCTGGATGCCACTGCCGCGCACCTGACATGGAATGGCGCACCGATGAAGAAGGGTGAAGCAACATTTTTCGAACTGTCCGGCTGCTATCGGCGCTATCACGCTCCGCTTTGCCGCACAGTATTTCTTGGCACTCCACCGCCAGAAATGCGGGACGCGGAACGCGCGCAGATCGAAGGGATAGCGGCGGGTCTAGAGGCTGCCCGGGCTGGCAATCGGACCAGCGACATTGCAAACGCTTTTCTAAAGGTTCTTGCCCGTCACGGACTCGAACGGGAGGGGCGCATGGGATATCCTATCGGCCTGAGCTATCCGCCAGATTGGGGCGAACGGACAGCGTCGATCCGCGCCGAAGACGAGACCATTCTGCAACCGGGCATGGTTTTCCATTTCATGCCTGCGCTGTGGATGGACAGCTGGGGCCTTGAGACCACGGAAACCATTCTTATCACCGAAAACGCCCCAGCCGAAGCCCTATGCAATATCGAGCGAAAGCTCTTTGTGAAAGACTAAGCCTTGAGCACCCTCGAAGACGCCAAGACCCTGCTGGGCGAACTGATCGGCTTCCCCACGGTTTCGTCAGACAGCAACCTGGACATGATCAAGCACCTCGCGGACCGGTTGAGCGATTGCGGTGCAGCGGTGGAAATATGGCATGACGAAACCGGCACGAAAGCCAATCTTTTTGCTTCATTGGGCCCCAAGCGCGACGGTGGTATCGTTCTCTCAGGCCATTCCGATGTAGTGCCTGTTGCCGATCAGGACTGGTCCTCGGACCCGTTCGTGATGGAGGAGCGGGACGGCAAGTGGTTTGGTCGCGGCACCTGCGATATGAAAGGGTTTATCGCGGCGGCAGTCATCACGGCCCCGTATTACGCAAAGCTGGACCTTCAGCGCCCGGTGCATTTCGCCTTTACCTATGATGAGGAAATCGGCTGTTTTGGCGCGCAGGCCTTGGCCAAGACCCTGCGGGAGAAAGCGATCAAACCCGCTGTGGTCATCATCGGGGAACCCACCTCGATGCGCATCATCGAAGGCCATAAGGGCTGCTATGAATATACAGCGCATTTTACCGGGTTCGAAGGCCATGGCTCGGCCCCCGAGCGCGGTGTAAACGCAGTCGAATACGCAGTGCAATACGTGTCGAAACTGCTTGCGCTGAAGGCTGATTTGCAAGGGAGAGCACCGGCAAACAGCCCGTTCGACCCGCCATGGACAACAATCAACACCGGTTCGCTGGTGGGTGGGGTGGCCCATAATGTAATCCCCGGTAAGGCGCGGGTCGATTGGGAGATGCGACCAGTGCACAAGGCGGATGCGGATTACGTCAAAGACGAACTACACCGGTTTTGCGCGCAATCCCTGATCCCGGCAATGCAGGCTGTTCACCCCGATGCCGGTATCAAGACCGAAATAATCGGTGAGGTCGACGGGCTGGAGCCGATGGACGAGAACGAGGCGCGTGACCTTGTGATGGAACTGACAGGGGCAAACGGAGCGGACGTTGTACCCTTCGGCACCGAGGCCGGGATATTCCAGCAGTTGGGGATGAGCGTCGTTGTCTGCGGCCCCGGATCAATCGATCAAGCGCATAAACCCGATGAATACGTCTCGGTCGACCAGATGGCCCAATGCCTTGATATGCTTCGGCGTATATCTTCGAAGCTGGTGTAGATGAAGACCTCGGCCCGCGCGGTATCGATGTTCTGGTTGGGTGCACCGGTGCTGTTCGTGTTGTTCTGGGCGGGTGGCTACAGTATTGCCAAGCTGGGGTTGCCCTTTGTGGAACCAATGACCATGCTTGCGATCCGTTATGGTTTGGCTGGTCTGTGTCTTCTGCCGCTGTTGGCGGTGTTCTGCCCTGCCCTGCGGCGTGATCCCTCGAAATGTTCCGGTACTGGCTGGCGCAGTGCAATACTCGGTCTTTATTGCCGTGATATTTCCCATCACCATGACCATCGAAGCGATGGAAACCACCTGAGCCGAGATCACAACCGTCAGGAAAGCGCATTCAGATAGCTTTTGATCGCCGTCCTGCATCCGTGCTGCCAGATCCGTGGCAACCAGCGTGCGAAGGCTTCTGCGAACTGGGTTTCACGTCCCGTATCCCCGTACAGGTTTGCTGCCTCAAGCCACTTTTTGGGTTGCTCCCTGGCGGCAAGGGCCGCACTCTGCAAGTCGCTCCAGATAGGATCATTGGGCGCAATCTCTGATCCGTCCTCACGCAGACCGGCGCACATCCGGCACCAGAAAGCTTCAACCAGTGCCAGCCCAGTAACAGTGGTATCCGAGGCCAGAGCATCGCGAATGGACGGAAGCAAGAATCCGGGGTGGCGTGCAGACCCGTCAAAGGCTACGCGACGCGTCGTGTCATGAATAGCCGTGTTCGAAAATCTGCGTTTGACCAGATCCAGATACTGTTCAGGCGTCATCCCGGGAACCGCACTGGCATGAGGGAGAATTTCTTCGGTCTGGACTTTCAGAAAGAATGCCGAAATTTCCCGGTCGTTCATGCAGTCCGAAATTGTGGGTATGTTCAGAACCTCGCCCACATTCGCCAGAATTTGGTGCCCGCCGTTCAGAATACGCAGTTTCAGGGTTTCAAATGCGTGCACGTCTTTGGTGATCGTTACGCCGACTTTTTCCAACATCGGCCGCCCGGCGCAGAAATCATCTTCAATTACCCATTGGCGAAAGTTCTCGTGTGAAACCGGAACGCAGTCTTCAATTCCCAGGGCGCGGGTCTGGGATCGGACATGATCAGTGGTGGCGGGAACAATGCAATCCACCATCGAATTCGGGAACGCCCCATTCTGATCGATCCAATCCGCAAGATCAGGGTCCGTAAGGCGCGCCAGTTCAACAACGCAATTGCGCAGGATGGTACCGTTGCCCTGAAGGTTGTCACAACTTAATGCCGTAAAGGGCAGATGCCCGGCGGCACGGCGATTGCCAAGTGCCGCCACAATGGCACCAAAGACCGTGCGAGGCTGTTGCGGGTTTTGCACGTCGTGTCGAATATCATCGTGATCTGTGTCGAAAGCACCCGACTTGGCATCCAGAAAATAGCCGCCTTCAGTAACGGTAAGGGACACGATCCGAATGGCGGGATCGGACATTTTCCTGATCAGGGGTGCATTTCGGGGTTCAATGGGCAGATAGTCGATCAACGGGCCGATGACTTCGGCCGAAACACCGGACGGGTCAAGCTCGATCAAAGTTGTCAGACAGTCCTGCCCAATCAGCTTTTCGCGCATGTCCGCGTCATAGGCCCGAACACCGGCCCCGATGATCGCCCAGTCGAGGGCCAACCCTTTTTGCATCAGCCTGTGAATGTACCAAGCCTGATGCGCACGGTGAAAATTCCCAAGTCCGATATGAACAATTCCAGGGGTCAGGTCTTCACGCCGGTATCCGGGTTTCTTGATATCTGCCGGAAGCGCCCCAAGGTGGTCGAGGCGCAGCTCTACCGGTGTTATGTCCGCCAAAGGGGTCATCAGCTCATCCAGTTTCCGCCGTCGACATTGTAAGTCTGGGCCACGATGTATTCCGCTTCATCAGACGCCAGAAACACAGCCATCCCGGTCAAATCCTCGGCCCGTCCCATACGGCCGAACGGTACCGCTGATGCAACTTCGCGCTTCTTCTGTCCGGGTTTTTTGTTTTCGTACTTCGCAAAGAAGGCGTCCACACCGTCCCAATGCTCTCCATCCACAACACCGGGTGCGATCGCATTCACATTTATCCCGTGGGCGATCAGATTGAGCCCCGCAGACTGCGTCAAAGAGATTACGGCGGCCTTGCTGGCGCAGTAAACGGCGACCAGAGGTTCGCCACGCCGACCGGCCTGTGAGGCCAGATTGATGATCCGGCCTTTGACATTGGCGTCGATCATGTGTCGCGCAACGGCCTGCAGTGTAAACAGGGTACCAGAGACATTGATGTCGAAAACACGCTGGTAATCAGCGCGATCAATTTCGGTGATGGGCGCTGCTGAAAAAACGGCGGCATTGTTGATGAGAATATCAATCTGACCGAATTGATCCACAGTGCATGCAACAGCATTGTCGATGCTGTCCTGTTCAGCGACATTCATTTCGACCGCCATTGCAGCGTCACCAATTTCCGAGGCTGCGGATTGCGCCCGCGCGATGTCAATGTCGGCAATGGCCACACGCGCGCCTTCGGCGACGTAAGCTTTTGCAAAGGCCAGCCCGATTCCGCGCGCAGCCCCAGTGATGAGCGCGGTTTTTCCGTCCAGTCGCTTCATTCGATCCGTAGCCCTTGGGCGTCAAAGCGATGAAGCACGTCGGCACGTGGTGTCAGGTAGATGCGGTCGCCATGCCGAAATCCAACCTCTCCGTCCGCGCGCACCGTGATTGTTTCCGCCAGACCGGTTTCATGTATGTGAAAAAACGTATCTGATCCGAGATGCTCGGACACGCCTACAACACCGCTCCAGGTTCCGTCGCTCTCGGACACAGCAATATGTTCGGGGCGGATACCGATTGTATGCGCGCCGTGTTTTGCAGCCTCTTCGCCTTCGATAAAGTTCATCTTGGGCGAGCCGATGAACCCAGCGACAAAAAGGTTCCGCGGTGTACGATACAGGTCCAGCGGGCTTCCGACCTGCTCGATCACACCTGCCTGTAGCACAACGATCTTGTCGGCCATCGTCATCGCTTCGACCTGATCATGGGTCACATAGATCATGGTGGTCGCCAGCCGTTCGTGCAACTCGCTGATCTCCAACCGCATGCCAACGCGCAGCGCGGCGTCCAGGTTGGACAGCGGCTCATCGAACAGGAACGCTGCGGGTTCGCGGACAATGGCCCGCCCGATGGCCACACGCTGGCGCTGGCCACCGGACAGCTGACCGGGGCGGCGATCCAGATAGTCGGTCAGGTTCAGAACCTGCGCAGCCCCTTCCACACGTTTGTCTATTTCGGCCTGATCCAGTTTCGCCATGCGCAACGGAAAGGCGATGTTCTTGCGAACGGACATATGCGGATACAAGGCATAAGACTGGAACACCATCGCCAAACCGCGTTTTGCGGGTGGTACGTTTGTTGCGTCGGCCCCGTCAATGTCGATGGAACCCGAGGTGATGTCCTCCAACCCCGCAATCAGGCGCAGCAAAGTAGACTTGCCGCAACCCGATGGTCCGACAAACACCGTGAACTCTCCGTCTTCGATGGTCAGATCCAGTGGCGGGATAACCTGCACGTCGCCAAAGCTTTTGGTCACGGACTTGAGTTGAATACGTCCCATGAGAAGTTTTCCTTATTTCACAGCGCCAAAAGTCAGGCCGCGGACAAGTTGTTTCTGGCTAAACCAGCCAAGGATCAGGATCGGTGCAATCGCCATTGTCGAAGCCGCGCTGAGCTTGGCAAAGAACAGGCCCTCGGGGCTGGAATAGCTGGCGATAAATGCGGTCAGCGGCGCCGCGTCTACGGCTGTCAGGTTGAGGGTCCAGAATGCCTCGTTCCAGGCAAGAATGAAGTTCAGCAGAACAGTCGAAGCGATGCCCGGCACAGCCATGGGTGTCAGGATGTGCAGGATTTCCTCTTTCAGCGTTGCCCCGTCCATCCGCGCGGCTTCAAGGATTTCACCCGGAATTTCGCGGAAATAGGTGTAAAGCATCCAGACAATGATCGGCAGGTTGATCAGCATCAACACGACGACCAGCCCACCTCGTGTGTCAAGCAGCCCCAGACGGATGAACAGCAGGTAGATCGGGTAAAGGACACCGACCGCCGGCAACATCTTAGTCGAGAGCATCCAAAGCAGAATGTCCTTTGTACGTTTCGAAGGAACAAACGCCATTGCCCATGCTGCCGGTACAGCAATGATCACACCCAACAGGGTTGACCCGCCTGCGATGATGACCGAGTTCCAAAGGAAACGCATGTAGTTCGAGCGTTCCTGCACGACAGCATAGTTCTCAAGCGTCCAGTCGAAGTTCAGGAACAGTGGCGGGCTTGCGATGGCCTGTGCTTCGGTTTTGAAGCTGGTCAGTATGGTCCAGAGGATCGGGAAAAAGATCAGCAGACCGACGGCCCAGGCCAGGGCAGTGTTCAGCGACTTGCGTTGGATTGTGACGGTGCGGGCCATGGTTTTACCTCCTCACGCGTCCAGGTTCTTGCCGACGATGCGCATCAGGAAGACTGCAACGATATTGGCGAGAATGATGGCATAGACACCTCCGGCTGATCCGAGACCGACATTCTGGCTTTCCAACACGCGCTGGAAGATCAGGTAGGTGAGTGTACGGGTGCCGAATGCGCCGCCGGTGGTGACGAAAATCTCGGCAAAGATCGAAAGCAGAAAGATTGTCTGGATCAGGATTACGATTGTGATGGCACGGCTCAGGTGCGGTAGAATGATGTGGTAGAACCGCTTGAGTGGCGGAGCGCCGTCCATTTCAGCGGCTTCCAGTTGCTCACTGTCCAGCGACTGAATTGCGGTCAAAAGGATCAGTGTCGCAAATGGCAACCATTGCCACGACACGATCATGACAATCGAGGTCATTGAAGCTTCGGACAACCACGAGACCGGTTCAGCCCCGAAAAAGCGCCACAGATGGGCCAGCAACCCGTTGACCGGGTCCATGAACATGTTTTTCCAGACCAGAGCCGACACAGTCGGCATAACAAAGAATGGTGCAATAACGAGGATGCGCACCACCCCCTGGCCCCACATTGGTTGATCTAAAAGCATCGCCAGCAGGATGCCCAGAATGACCGTAATCGCCAACACGCCGATCACAATGACAAGCGTTGCCTGTACCGCAGGCCAGAACGAACTGGACGAAACAAATCGGATATAGTTGTCGAAACCCACCCAACCGAGATCACCGCCCCGCAGGGGAAGATACTTCTTGAAGGAAAAATACAGGGTCATCGTCAGCGGCACGAGCATCCAGCCAAGCAGCAGTACCACTGCGGGTGCCATCATCAGGCGTGCAACTGATCTGGAATGTTGAGTTGCCATTGTGCAAGACCTCTCTGTTCAGGCGTAAGGCAGCCTGCGAGAAAAACACGAATTGTGGAAGTGGGAGCAGGGGACAGAAAGTCTGCCCCCTGCTGGGAAGGTTGCCTCAGTACCCTGCGGCTTCCATCTCTTCTGCTGTGAAGGCCTGCGCTTTGGCAAGCGCCTCATCCACTGTTTGCTGCCCGGCATAAACGGCCGAGAATTCCTGGCTTACCTGTGTGGCAATCCCTGCAAATTCCGGAATGGCTACGAACTGGACACCGGTATAGGGTGTCGGCTGCACACAGCAATTCTGCGGGTCAGCCATCAGGATCGATTCCAGAGTCATTTTTGCAAATGGGACTTCCTTGTAGTTGTCATTCTCATAAAGCGAGGTCCGCGCGCCCGGAGGCACATTGGCCCAACCTTCGTTTTCAGCCACCAGCTCGATGTAGTCTTTCGAGGTTGCCCATTCGATGAACTGCTTGGCCGCATCTTCCTGCTGAGTTCCCGCCGGGATCGCCAGCGCCCAAGCCCAAAGCCAATTGGCGCGCTTGTCGACACCTTCCGAATTTGGTGCAAGTGCGAAGCCAACCTTGTCAGCTACGGTTGAGTCGTCCGGATTTGTCACAAAAGACGCGGCGACGGTGGCGTCAATCCACATGCCGCACTTGCCTTGCTGGAACAAAGACAGGTTCTCGTTGAAACCGTTTGTTGCATAGCCAGCCGGGCCGGATTCACTCATCATGTCGACGAAGAACGTCAGCGCCTCTTTCCACTCGGGCTGATCGAACTGCGGCTTCCAGTTTTCATCGAACCAGCGCGCACCGAAAGAATTGCCGGTTACGGTGATAAAGGCACCACCTTCACCCCAGCCCGCCTTGCCACGCAGGCAGATGCCGTTGATGTCGTTGTCGCGATCGGTCATTGCAGCCGCAGCTTCACGGATGAATTGCCATGTGGGTGCTTCGGGCATTTCCAGACCGGCCTTTTCCATCAGGTCGGTGCGGTACATGATCATCGAGCTTTCGCCATAAAACGGCGCAGCATAAAGCGTGCCATCATGGCTCAACCCTCCTGCCATCGCAGGCAGCAGATCGCCAACATCATATTCATCGGACAAACCGTCCAGCGGTACCAGCCAGCCGTTCGCACCCCAGATCGGGGTTTCGTACATGCCGATGGTCATGATGTCGAACTGACCGCCTTTGGTGGTGATGTCGGTCGTGACGCGCTGACGCAAAACGTTTTCTTCCAACGTCACCCATTCGACATCAATGCCGGTCGCATTGGTGAAGTTGTCTGTGTAGCCCTGCATCCGGATCATGTCGCCATTGTTGACGGTCGCGATCGTGATGGTTTCCGCTTGGGCTGCTGCCGTAGCGACGAAAGTCAACGCAGTCGCCGCACGAAGTGCGTTCTTCAAATACATCCCTGTCCTCCCTGAGCTTGGATGCTGTACAGAGACCCTAGTTTATAAATTGTCGCGACGTCAATAATAACTTTACGCGCGTTAAGTTTTAATTCACGCAGATTCTCTTAAAACAAGCCGTGCCGGAAACAGAGTTTCCGTTCGATCATCAAATTTTCCCCCGCTTTCAATGAGTTCAAACAAGGTGTCCACACTGCATCCTGCCACGTTGTCATAATCATGCGCAGCTGTTGTCAGCGATGGGCACGTAAATTTTGCAAAAGGGTGGTCGTCATTTGATGCGACACGGAATGAGCATTCTTCCGTTCGCCCAACCCGAATCCCCTGCTCATAACAAGCAGCCAGAAATCCGATCGCAAGGCGGTCATTGCTGCACAAAACCGAATTCGTCCTGAGAGCGCCTTTCTCCAACACCCTCAAAGCACCTTGATGCCCGATCTCTTCAAACGCCCAGCCTTCACCATCGATTTTAATGACATGGGGCTCGAACCCCAGACGTTCCATTACCTCGATATATGCCTTGCGTCGCTTGTTGGCGTTTGGGTTTGCTGGCGTGCGCATTTCAAAGAAAGATGGAGGTTCACCCGTCCGGGTCATGTATTCCACGGTTTGGGACACAAAACTGAAATTGTCCGATCCAATAAATGCGGCCCCCAACCCTTCAAGGTTGCTGTCAAACAGAACCGTCGGCACCTCGGCGCAAAACTTCTCGATGTGAGCGCGGTCCGAGGCACGCCCTAATGGGGCAAACAGCACGCCCGCCGGTTTCAGAGAGCGCAAACTATCGAGAATTTCATTCTCCAGCTTCTGCTCACCGTGCGAGCTGAAAAGAGATGGACGATACCCGGCAGCAATACAGCTCTGCTCAAGGTATCTGGCCATCTCGGCAAAAAAAGGATCGGCTAGATAGGGAACAACGATGCCGATATTCTTGGTCAGCTTTCGGTTCTGGTTCACCGCATAGATGTTGGGGCGGTAATCGAACTTTTCCAAAGCTTCTTCGATACGCGCCCGCGTAGAGGAACGAACGCTTTCTGGGTCGTGGAAATATTTGGAAACCGTTGGCCGAGAAATCCCGCTCAGGGCCGCGAACTCCTCCATATTTCTTATTTTTGCCATACCTACCCGCTTGCGGAACTCTTTTGCTTTGACCTTACATTTTCTTTACGCGCGCCAATAAATCAATAGGCAGCCGTATCCGCGCGAATGGCCAGATGCGTGGCACCAACGGCGAACAGGCGAAAACCTCCTGATCACGTCGCGATGTTTTGGACTTGAGCCCAATATACCGCCCCTAAGCGCAGCCAACTTGGCAGTCAGGTCTGTTCAGACGGAACTTGTTCCTGCGCAGTACCTGCTGCGACATCCTTGTAGTCGCCCTGAACACCGTAAGAAGCGAAACCGGATAGCGTTTCGGAAATCTGTTCATCGGTCAGGATCACCGGACCGAGGGCCAGAGAAAGGTAATACTGCCGGGCTATGGTTTCCAGTTCGACCGCGCGCCACATGGCCTTGTCCAAATCCTCACCCATGGCGATGGACCCATGATTGCCAAGCAGGCAGGCGGTTCGGTCTTGCAGCGCTTCGATCGCCAGCTCCGACAGCTCGGGCGTTCCAAAGCGCGCAAAGGGTGCGCAGCGAACATTAGTACCACCGAAGGCCGCAACCATGTAATGCGCTGCCGGAATTTCCTTGTGTGCAATCGCCAGCGCCGTGCAATAGGTCGGATGTGCATGGACCACCGCGCCCATATCGGGTCGGGTCTTGAGAATGTCGAAGTGGAACCGCCATTCGGTCGAAGGTTTGAGCGGGCCATCCCAGGTCCCATACTCTCCATCAAATGGCATTGAGACGATCATCTCGGGGTTCAGCTTGTCATATGGCGTCGCCGAGGGTGTGATCAGCATCCGGTTCTCGTATCGGGCCGAGATATTGCCGGATGTGCCTTGGCTAAGACCACTGGATTTCAAAAAAAGGCATTTCTCGATAATCGCCTCGCGGACTCTGCGTTCCTTGTCATCCATCTTGTGCTCCTGTCCTCGCGCCACCCCGGCAGAATGGACCAGCTTTAGTTATCAGAGGTCGCACCATCAGCCGACAAGCCCAACCTTGCAATTGCATTGTCCAAAGCCAACCCGAAAACCTGCGCCTGAGGTGACAGGACCTGGTCTGGCCGACGCATCAGCCCAACGGGTCCGCGCGTTATCGACGTATCAAACGGCAACGCCACAAGGTGGCCATCGCTGATTTCATTGGCAACCACCCCCGCCGAGATGATCCAGATCGCATCGGTCTGCCGGGTATACACCCGCCCGAAAGCACCCGAGACAGTTTCCAGACGATCTTCGATTTCACCAATCCCATGCGCGATCATGAGGCGATCCACCAAGGGCCGAATTGCCGATCCTTCAGGCGGGTAAAGCACTTGCCACTCGGTAATCCGCCTGAGATCGGGGGCTTTCAGCAGTGGGTGATCCGCGCGCACGACAAAGACGACCTTCTCCTCATAAAGCTGGGTAAAGGAAATGCCCTGCATGGTTTCAGGGCGACCCAAACGCCCGATAACAAGCTCTAGATCTCCTAGACGAAGACGCTCCATCAAATGGCCATGTGGACCGTCGAAAACGCTCAGTCGGGTATTGCCCGCAAGTTCGGAAAACTCAGTGGCAACGGCTGGCATCAAGCGGGCCGCAACCGAAGGCAGCACCCCGACCCGGAGACTGGATCTGCCCCGCGCCTCGATCTGCTCCACACCCGAAAAGCCTTGCTGCAAAGCGGCCAGCGACATTTCAGCGAAATGCAGAAACACTTCGCCCTGCCGTGTCAGAGAAACACCGGACCGGTTACGGGACAACAGCACAGTGCCCAGAATATCCTCAAGCTCCTTGAGCGTCTTGGATATCGCCGGTTGCGTGAGAAACAGCTTCTCTGCCGCAACTTTCAGGCTTTTCTCGCGACATATCTCAATAAAACATTGAATATGCCTAACTTTGATGCGGCGATCTATCATTACTTTCCAATTCCGGCAACTAAGTCCCAGCAGAACTCATTTTACATATCGAGAAATGGCGTTCAATTATTAGATACGCGAAATCAGGAGAGCCAACATGCGCGTTCAGGTCGCGATCATCGGCGGTGGACCTTCAGGTCTTTTGCTCAGCCAGTTGTTGCACCGCAAAGGCATAGACACCATCGTGTTAGAGCGCAAAACCAGAGAATATGTTCTGGGCCGCATTCGCGCCGGCATTCTGGAAACCGGTTTTGTGGAACTGATGCGCGAGGCCGGTGTAGCAGAGCGGATGGACAAGGAGTGTTTTGTCCATGACGGCACAGTGATCTCATACGGCGATATCGAATTCGGCATTAACTTTAAAGAGCTGACCGGCAGCCACGTGGTTGTTTACGGACAAACGGAAGTAACCCGTGATCTGTATGATGCGCGCGATGCGATGGGCGGCAAGATCGTTTTCAACGCCGATGATATTCAGATTCACGGGGCTGACAGCGATACGCCTTATGTGACGTATCAAGCGGATGGAACCGGACACCGGATTGATTGCGATTTTGTCGCCGGGTGCGACGGGTTTCATGGGGTGTCGCGTCAAACCATCCCGCTGACCGTGCGCCGGGAATATGAAAAGGTCTATCCATTTGGCTGGCTAGGCGTTTTGTCCGAAACACCCCCGGTCCATGACGAACTGATCTATGCCGGATCGGAACGCGGTTTTGCGCTTTGTTCCATGCGCAATGAGAACCTCAGCCGGTACTACATTCAATGCTCGCTGTCTGACAGTGCCGATGACTGGACTGATCAAGCCTTCTGGCAGGAACTGAAACGCAGGATCCCCGCGCAATATGCTGCGACACTGATCACCGGGCCATCTGTCGAAAAATCAATTGCGGCGCTGCGGTCTTTCGTGACTGAACCAATGCGCTGGGGCCGTTTGTTCCTGTGTGGGGATGCCGCGCATATCGTGCCCCCCACCGGGGCCAAGGGGCTAAACACGGCGGCAAGCGACATCCACTATCTGCACAACGCACTGCTGCAATTCTATGAAGACCACGACAGCGAAGGCATCGACCGCTATTCCGAAAAAGCGCTGGCCCGTATCTGGAAGGCCGAGCGGTTCAGTTGGTCCACGACCAACCTGTTGCACCGTTTTCCGGAACAGAACGGCTTTGACCTGAAAATGCAAAAGGCTGACATTGATTTCCTGCGCGAAAACAAAGAGGCCCAATCGGTGTTTGCACAAAACTACGTCGGGCTGCCCTACTGATGCAGATTGCGGCGCTGGATAACATTCACTTGCATTGGCGTGAGGATGGCGATCCAGATGGCACGCCTGTGGTGTTTGCCAACTCGCTGGGAACTGACCTGCGCCTTTGGGGCAAGGTTTTGCCCTTGCTGCCCAAGGGGCTGCGCCTGATCCGGTTCGATCTGCGTGGTCACGGCCTGTCGGAATGCCCTCAGGCGCTTTACAGCATGGCTGAGCTGGCGGATGACGCCGAGGCTTTGCTTGACCATATCGGGGTTCGCGACACGGTGTTTGTCGGCCTGTCGATTGGCGGGATGATCGGTCAGGCGCTGGCTTCGCGCAGACCGAACCAGATCCGCGCCCTTGTTTTGTCCAACACCGCTACGAAAATGGGGACGGCGCAGATGTGGCGTGACCGGATGGGCGCGATCCGGTCGTCCGGCATCGAGCCTGTGGCAGACGCAATTCTGGACCGTTGGTTTGCGGCGGGTTTCAGGGCAACCGATAACGTGCTGCTTTGGCGCAACATGCTGGTACGTACCCCTGTTTCTGGGTACCTGGGATGCTGCAACGCGATTGCAGATGCGGATCTTGAATCCATGACCCGGACGCTGCGATTGCCGGTTTTGGCCATCGCCGGATCAGATGACCGCGCCTGCCCGCCCGAACTGGTCCGGCAGACCTGTGCTATGATCCCCGGGGCGCACTATGTCGAGATACCCAACACCGGGCACCTGCCATGCGTGGAAGCCCCCGCCACCTATGCTGAACACTTGTCCGCCTTCCTGATGGAGAACCGCAATGAGTGACAAATACGAGTCCGGTATGCGAGTGCGCCGCAGAATTCTGGGCGACGCCCATGTGGATCGCGCCGAAGACGCCAAGTCTGATCTGGACGGTCCATTTCAGGCACTTATCACCGAAGGCGCGTGGGGTACCGTCTGGGCCTCGGACGGGATTAGTGACCGTGAGAGATCCATGCTGACGCTGGCTTTGCTTGCCGCGTTGGGAAACTTCGAAGAAATCCCGATGCATATCCGCGCCACAGCCCGTACCGGCGCCAGCAAGCGGGATGTACTTGAAGCGTTTCAGCACGTCGCAATTTACGCGGGCGTGCCACGCGCCAATCAGGCCCTCAAACTGGCAAAACTGACCTATGATCAAATGGAACAGGACTGAATGGGAAACGCGCAGAAACCCGAGGCAGACAAAAAGGAAGTGTGATCCGACCATGTTGAAACAAGGTGAATTCTACCAGCGTGACCGTGAGTGGCACCCACCTGCGCTGACGCCCGACTACAAGACCAGCGTGACCCGTTCACCGCAATATTCGCTGATCTCGCTGCAAAACTCGATCAGTGAGGTCACCGGCCCGGTTTTTGGCCACAACGATGTTGACCCTCTGGATAACGACCTGATCTCGAACTATGCGCAACCCGGAAAAAGCCCGATTGGCGAGCGTGTCATTCTGCACGGCAAGGTGCTGGATGAAAACGGACGTGCGGTGCCAAACACGTTGGTGGAGATCTGGCAGGCGAATGCAGGTGGGCGCTATCGTCACAAGAAAGATACCTATCTGGCACCGATCGATCCCAATTTCGGTGGTTGCGGCCGCACCCTGACAGATGAAAACGGGTATTATTTCTTCCGCACCGTAAAACCCGGGGCCTACCCCTGGCGCAATTGGGTGAACAGCTGGCGTCCCGCCCATATCCACATGTCGATATTCGGAACAGGTTTTGCGCAACGCCTGATCACACAATGCTATTTCGAAGGCGACCCGCTGATCGACAGGTGTCCGATCGTGAAAACTATTCCTGACGCCGATGCGATCAGCCGCCTGATTTCGCGGCTCGACATGAATTCAACGATCCCACTGGATACCATCGCCTATAAATTCGACGTGGTCTTGCGCGGTCGGCGCTCGACCCTGTTTGAAAACCGTCTGGAGGGAAACTGAAGATGCAACAGCTTAATTATCTGAAGGAAACCCCCTCGCAAACAGCTGGGCCTTACGTCCATATCGGTCTGGCACCCGGGGCTGCCGGATTTGAAATCTACAGGCAGGAATTGGGCTGGGACATAGCCGGACCAAATGCCGAGGGTGAGCGTATTCGGGTCGAAGGGCTGGTCGTGGACGGGGCAGGATCGCCCATCAAGGATGTTTTGCTTGAGGCTTGGCAGGCAAATGCCAGGGGCGTCTATGCCCATCCTGAGGGCGGCAGCGATGTCGAAGACGGCTTTCGCGGCTGGGGACGCGTCATCACCAACTTTGAAACCGGCGAATGGGCGTTCGACACAGTCAAACCCGGTCCGACACCGGGGCGAAACGTGGGCCAGCAAGCGCCTCATATCAACCTTTGGGTTGTTGCCCGGGGTATCAATGTCGGCCTGAATACGCGTATCTATTTCGAGGACGAGGCAGAGGCCAATAGCAAGGACCCGGTCCTTAATCTCATCGAATGGGAACGCCGCCGCGCAACGCTGCTGGCCAAACGGACCAATCGGGACGGTCAAGTTGTCTATCGCTTCGATATCAAGATACAAGGCGAAGATGAGACCGTCTTTTTTGATATCTGACTACTTGGTGCTGTCTTTCCAAGGCAGCACTTAATTCAGGAAATCACCATGACCAAACCCTGCATCATCTGCGTGGCTATCACCGGTTCCCTGCCCACCAAGAAGAACAACCCCGCGGTGCCGATCTCGGTTGCGGAACAGGTCGAAAGCACGCAAGAGGCGTTCGAGGCCGGGGCCAGCATCGTCCACGCCCATGTTCGCAACGATGATCAGACGCCCTGCAGCGACCCCGAAAAATTCGCTCTCCTGAAAGAGGGTTTGCAAAAACACTGCCCCGGAATGATCATCCAGTTTTCCACCGGTGGGCGGTCAGGCGCCGGCCAGGCCAGGGGCGGAATGCTGCCCCTGTCACCTGACATGGCGTCGCTGTCGGTTGGATCGAACAACTTTCCCACCCGGGTTTATGAAAATCCACCCGATCTGGTGGACTGGCTGTCAGCCGAGATGAGAAAATACGAAGTCACACCCGAGATCGAGGCGTTTGACCTGTCCCACATCCTGCAAGCGATCAGATTGCACAAGGAAGGCAAGCTTTATGGCAAGCTGTATGTTCAGTTTGTCATGGGTGTCAAAAACGCGATGCCGGTCGACAGGGCCGTATTCGACTTTTACGTGAAGTCCATGCAGGATCGCGCACCGGATGCTGAATGGTGTGCGGCCGGGATCGGTCCAAACCAGATTGTGGTAAATGAATGGGCCATTGCTGCGGGTGGGCACACGCGAACAGGCCTGGAAGACAATGTCCGGCTGGACCGGAACACGCTTGCGCCTTCGAATGCTGCGCTGGTCAATCGCGTGACCGAGCTATGCGCCAAGCACGAACGTCCGGTCGCAACATGGCAACAGGCTCGCGAAATTTTGGCTCTTTGAGCGCAAGGAGAATTGGCGCCATGACGATTGATATCCGCCCTCTTCAGTTCAAAGGCCACAAATAGGATGGAACAGCTTTCCACTCATCCCTGGCTCAGCGGGCTGTTTGAGGACCCACAGACCTCAGAGATGCTGGGTACAGAGGCTCAGCTGCGACACATGCTGTCCGTCGAGGCCGCATATTCTGAGGCTTTGGCAGCCGTCGGCTCCGTACCAGCAGAGGTGGCGGATACCGCGGCAAAACTTATCCGACAACACCGTCCCGACATGCAGGCGCTGCGCGACGGGACGGCATTGGATGGCGTGGTGGTGCCCGCGCTGGTGCGGTCGCTCAAAGCAGCATTGCCTGATCATTGCCACGTGGCGCTGCATAAGGGGATGACGTCGCAGGATATTGTCGACACCGCTCTGGTCTTGTCAATCAAGGACATTCTGGAGTTGTTTTCGGCCCGTCTTTCAGACCTGACGGATGCGCTTGTGGCGCTGGAACAGGCACACGGCGAATGCGTGATGATGGGGCGAACCCGAATGCAGGCGGCATTGCAGATTACAGTTGCCACGCGCCTGCAAAACTGGCGGTTGCCATTGGCCGATCACCAGAAACGCCTGACCGAATTGCAGCCCAGATTGCTTGTGCTGCAACTTGGCGGCGCCGTTGGCGACCGCGCCGGGATGCACGGATCCGGACAGGCAATCGCAGATCATATGGCCCATAGGCTTGGCCTGATCAGTTGCGATGCAAACTGGCATACCCGCCGGGACAATCTTGCGGAATTTGCCTCATGGCTATCATTGATAACGGGCGCGCTGGGAAAGATCGGTCAGGACGTGTCGCTCATGGCTCAGCAGGGGGTGGACGAGGTTTCGCTGACAGGTGGCGGCGGATCTTCGGCGATGCCTCACAAGCGCAACCCGGTCCGCGCGGAACTGCTGGTCGCTCTGGCCCGTTTCAACGCAATCCAACTGTCGGGAATGCATCAGGCACTGGTGCACGAGCAGGAAAGATCCGGTGCCGCCTGGACGCTGGAATGGATGATCCTGCCCCAGATGATCCTGGCAACGGGGCAGGCTCTGATCAGTTGCCATACATTACTGCAACAGATTGACCGGATCGGCCCGGTGGAGTGACAGCACTAACCTTTTGCGTCTTGAAGAGTTTGGGCGCTGTATTGTCCCTGCGACTCAACCATCAACCCATGCGGCAAACGGCCAGTACATTCGGCCGGGTTGAAAGCGGATCAGTCTCACCATCGCTTGCCACGCTCCAGTCACTGTCTGCCGCTTTGGAAGTCCCTCTGATGGCCCTCTTCGTCCTTACCGATGTAACGGCAGATGTGCATCATGTTTAGGCAGGCGAAGGATTGCCTTCGCGACGCATCACAAAGAGTTACACGCATGGCGACCGTTTGCTGGGCAAGCACGGTGGGCTGGCGGCATGTTTCAATCAGCAATGTCACGATTGCCCGCGACCAATCCAAATCGCTGCCAAGATACCAACGCAAAGGATTGGACTTCCTGTACGTGATCCGGGGCGAAGCCGTGCATCAATGCAGAGCTGATGATTTTGTTCTGGGGGTCAGCGACACTTTGAGCTTCGATGCAATGCTGGCGCATGGTTTTACCGAGATATGTTCCGAAGAAGTTGAGGTCATCACCGTGTGGTGACGCCCGCAGAAACGCGCGAAGAACGATCGTTCCAACACAAGGTCAAAGAAACCAACACCTCATGGAGGTCACGTTCAAACAAGTTGAGGCATTTCGAGCGATGGTTTCGACCGGGACGGTGACCGAAGCCGCTGCCATGCTTGGAATATCGCCGCCAGAAGACCCTGACCATGAACACCCTGTATCACAGGTCCAACGGGCCGCTGCACTTGCTGATCGACAGCACCGGGATCAAGGTCGAAGGTGAAGGCGAGTGGCACGCCCGCAAGCATTGTGGCCCCAAACGGCGGGTCTGGCGCAAGATTCGCCTTGGGATCAAAGAGGAAACCCTGAAAATCCGAGCGGTCGGGATCACCGGGCGTCACGGCAGATGGTGCCTACGGCACGCGCGAGTACCTCGATGAGATTGCAGATAGCGGTACCCATGCCGTCATCCCACCCCGCAAGAACGCGAAGCCCTGGAAGACGATTACTTTTGGAGCCGTGGCCCGCAACAAAGCCCTGCACGTCAAATACCTCGGCCGCGCCCTGTGGCGACGATAGAGTGGATACCATCGTGGGAGCCGCGTCGGGGCGAAGATGCACTGTGTGAAACTGCTGGGCCAACGGCTCATGGCGAGGCATGTCGACCGTCAGGTCGCCGAGATCCAAGACCGCATCGCCGTCCTGAACGGCTACACCGCGCTCGGCATCCCGGCCACGGAGTCTGTGGGATACGTCTGTCCGGGGAAGGCCAAAACGCGCCCATCATCTGGTTTATGCAACAGGGCCAGACTGACAGGCAGCCTAATGACTTTGCCGACATAGGCAGTCCGAATTACCTATGGCAGGTAGAATGTAGTCGCCTGTTGATCTGCATAGTTTTTTACATTTTTTTGCAAAGACGACGGCCTGCTGTCTATAGAGCGCAGTAACAAAAGGTCTTTCAGCTTCTGAATTACATTCGGTACCATGAAAGACCCCGCTCTGTTGATATTGAGTTTCTGAAATTCCGCCAGTTTGGTCTGTTTCAGTTGCGCCAATGCCCGAATTGAAGTTTCTGCCTTTCTCCGTCGCTTTGTCGGCGTTTGAGGGCTAACTGCATTTGGATATTACAACGCCATCGGCCAAACCCAAAATTCGTTGTACGCCGAGCGCCATCGAACTCGTTATCGCAAACCGTACTTTGGAACTTTAGATGCTGTCCCGGCTAGCCCCGTTTCACAACAGCTGAGACTGACTGATCCGACGTGTCAACTCTCGGCCTTGATAGCAGCAACCACAATGTCGATTGCGTGGTCCAGATCCGATTGCGAGATGGTCAGCGGTGGCGACAATGTCAGAACGCATCCCTGACTGATCTTATAGCTCAAACCGGCCTCCAGACAGGCATAGTAAATCCGTTCGGCACGCGCATTGCCCGGTATCTTTTCAACGCGATCATCAACGATTTCGACCCCGAACATCAAACCCCTACCCCGGATGTCTCCAACGATGGGTACGTTCTGAAGTTCGTCCATCAGACGACCAATTGCGTGCTCCCCCAGCGTGGCCGACCGATGAACCAACCCCTCATCTTCGATGATCTGAAGTGTTGTCAAAGCGGCCCGCGCAGTGACCGGGTTCTTTTCGTGTGTGTAATGACCAATGGCAAAATCCCCGCAGACATCCAATTGTTTGCGGGCAACACAAGCGGCAAGGGGCAGGATACCACCGCCAAGCGCTTTTCCAAGCGTCACAATGTCGGGAATGATCTCGTCATGTTCAAAGGCGAACATCCTGCCGGTTTTGCCAAGGCCGGTCGGGATTTCATCCATGATCAAAAGCGCGCCGTGACGATTGCACGCCTCGCGCACGGATTTCCAAAACCCCGGCGGTGGTACATAGGGCACCGCGCGCATCGGTTCGGCTATGACTGCGGCCACATCTCCTTCACGCTCCAGAACATATTCGACCATTTTCGCGCAGGCCAACCCGCAGGTTTCCGGTCCCGCGTGATTGTATGGGCACCGATAACAGGCGAAAGGCGCGACATGTTCAGTGCCCGACAAGAGGGGACCCGCGATATGACTGCGGAACGTTGCCTCGCCACCGACGCTTGCGGCGCCGAAGCCCGCACCGTGGAAGGCATCCCAGAAGCTGATTGTTTTGAACCGACCGGTCGCGGCACGCGCGATTTTGAGGGCAACCTCGTTGGCGTCAGAGCCGCCAGTGGTAAAGAGCATTTTCCCCAGATCGCCAGGCACGATATCTGCTAGTTTTTCTGCCAAATCCACTGCCGGGTCATTGGTAAAGCGGCGGGGTGCAAAAGGAAGATCATCAAGCTGCGCTTTGATGGCGGCTATCAGACGCGGGTGCCCATAGCCTATGTGATGCACCGAGTTGCCATGGAAATCCATGTACCGGCGACCCTCCATATCCTCGATCCAGATCCCCTCGGCCTTTGCAATAGTGCTGACGCAGGGTGATGACAGAGATTGATGCAGGAACACATCCGCATCGCGTTTGAGCAGAGGTGCCGACTTCGGTCCCATGGACTTTCGCAACCATGCCTTGCGCGCTTCGGATGTGTTTGATTCCCCTTCCGTGTGGACAATCTGTGGCATGTCCGCTCCTCATTTCTGTCATCAAAAGATGCGGGCCCCAAAAGGCCCGCCAGTATCAGGGAGGATTTGAAGCGTCCTTCCCGTTTGTGGGGAAAGGACGCAAGGTTTAGTTGGGCCAGGGCAGCGAATAGGTTTTGACGTTGGTGAAGAACTTCATCGCCTCGATAACGCCCTCTTTCACCCCGTTTCCGCTGTCCTTGATGCCGCCAAAGGGTGACATTTCAATGCGGTAACCCGGCTGTTCCCAGATGTTGCAGGTGCCGACATTCAATCCGTTGATAAAGGCGATGGCCCTGTTCAGGTCATTGGTGCATACCCCCGAAGACAGGCCGAACTCGGTCGAATTCGAGATCGCCATCACCTCTTCGTCGTTGTCTGGCACGCGCACGATCGGCACGATAGGACCGAAAGTTTCTTCCATCACCAGCTCGCTGTCATGGGGAACCTTGTCGACGACGATAGGCGGCAGCAATGCGCCCTGACGGCCCGGGTGATACAGGATTTCTGCACCCTCTTTTTCAGCCTGAAGAACGCGGTTCTCGAATATCTCTGCGGCTTTGTCGTGGATCACGCACCCCAGCTCGGTCTCGGGGTCCTGCGGATCGCCGAATTTGATCTTCTTGGCCTTCTCCAGAACCAGCGGCACGAACTTGTCGGCCACACTTTCCTGCACGAGAATGCGCTTGACCGCCGTGCACCGCTGGCCGGAATTTCCGGTAGCCCCCGCCACCGCAATGGCTGCCGCCTTGTCCAAATCCGCATCGCTGAGGTCATTCAGAACGATCAAAGGGTCGTTGCCGCCAAGTTCCAGCGCCTGACGCTTGTAGACGCCTTTTTCGGCGATCATCTTGCCCACCGGCACACCCCCTGTGAACGTGATGATGTCGATATGTTCATTGGTGATCATCTCATCGCCAATGTCAGCCGGCCAGCCGGTCACCACCTGGAACATCTCGTGTGGCAGGCCTGCTTCATAAAGTATGTCGGCTAGTGTCAGCGCGGTCAGCGGCGTCAGCTCGGTCGGTTTGCAAACCATGCAATTGTTGGTGGCAATCGACGGCGCGATCTTGTGGCTGACCATGTTCAACGGGTGATTGAACGGCGTAATCGCACTGATTGCTTTCACCGGCTCTCGGGTGGTGAAAATCTTGCGGGCCTTGCCGTTGTGGGTCAGGTCGCAGGAGAAGATCTCACCATCATCCTTCAATGCCTCGGCCGCCGCGAATTGATACACGTCCTGCGCGCGCTTGGTTTCGTAGATCGCATGCTGGTGGCAAATGCCCAACTCCAACGTGAGCCATTTCGCAAGGTAATCGCGTTTCTCGCCGATCAGCTCGCCTGCGCGCTGCAGAATCTGGCTGCGCTCGTACCGGGTCAGTTTAGGTTTGTAATTCGCCGCGATTTCGAAAGCCCTGCGTGCATGTTCTGCGGCGCCGGCGGGAACATGACCCACAACTTCGTTTGTGTACGGGTAGAGAACGGGAATGGTTTCATCGGTAAAGACGATCTCGCCACCGATCCGCATTCCTTCGTTACGAACTTCGATTTTCGACATGGTCTGGTCTTTCATGGCTTACTGTGCCGCCGCTGTAGTTGCGTAGAAAAAGGCATCAAAGTTGCGCAGCACGGGTTGGTTCGGCAGGTCGATGACACGGTTCACGATGAAGGGAACTTCTTGTTCCGTCAAACCACCATGGCTGCGCAGCGGTTCCTTCAGGGCCGCAAGGTCATGGCGGTGCTCGGACGTGCCGATGCAGATGTTTTCACCAGAAACCATCACAATGTCGCCAATGCGGTCGCCCGGCAATTCGAATTGCTCGATCGCCTCGGTCTTGGTCAGAACATGAGTGATGCCGCTGGTCGCCTTGAGTTTGGCAATGATGTCGCCCTGATCCGCGCCATCCGGCAGATAAGCGGTCGCGAACGAACCCAGTGCACCATGATGCACGACATAGGGGTCAGTGATCGGAAGGATGACTCGTGCCGCATCCTTGCCCAGCCATTCGTCCATCAGATCCTGCACATAGACGACCGAAGGGGATCCATCTGCCAAGTGCTTTGGCTTCATGCCGTGATCAGCCGTCACCACGATGGCGGCCCCCAATGCGTTCAACTCGCCCAGATAGCGGTCAAACATGGCGTAAAAATCCAATGCGCCCTTTTGATCGGGTGCAAACTTGTGCTGGATATAGTCGGTGGTCGACAAATACATGACGTCGGGCTTGAACTCTTTCAGCAGCTTGACGCCAGCAGCAAAAACGAATTCCGACAGCTCGGCCGAGTATACCTCGGGCACATCCATGCCCAGCCACTTGCTGGCATTGTCGATGCCATGTTCCTCAAGCGTCGTTTCACCCGAACGCTCAGAAGAGAATGCAACCGCCCTGCCCTCGTCAAACTTCAGCCCAGCACCAAGCAGCGCGCGAAGCTTGTCCTTGGCGGTTACCATCGCCACTCGGAAACCTGCATCATAGAACTGCGAGAAGATGGTCGGCGCGCGCAAGAAGCGGACATCGTTCATCATCACCTCTTCACCAGTATCGGGATCGATAAGGTAGTTGCCGCAGATTCCATGCACGATCGGCGGACGCCCGGTGGCAATCGAAAGATTGTTGGGGTTGGTGAACGACGGGATAACAGAATGCGCCAGACGGTCCGTACCTTCCTCCCGCATTCGTTTGAGGTTGGGCATCAGCCCTTTCGCAATCGCCACGTCGAGGTATTCTGGTTCACATCCATCAAGGCAGATGGCAATAGCGGGCACCTTCGGCGTCGGGTAGACACGCTCATTTGCTTCGACAGGGGTTTGAATGGTCATCTGTGTTTTCCTTGATGTTTATGCAGCCAACTTGGCGCGTTCTTCCAGTGCCCGGAGAGGGGGAGCAGCGCTTGTCACGCCCATTTCTTCCAGAGATTCTTTTGCAGCGATCACAACTTTGCGCATGACATCTTCGTCCATCTGACCGATGCAACCGACGCGGAAACTGTCGACGACGGTCAGCTTGCCCGGGTAGATAATGAACCCTTTTTCCTTCATCCGGTTATAGAACTGATCGAAAACGAAATTCTCATCAGCCGGGCAGAAGAAGGTGACGATGATCGGGCTGAGCCAACGATTATCCAGAAGCGTCTCGAAACCCAGTTCACGCATACCGGCGACCATGACGTCCCGGTTGCGGGTATAGCGGGCGCCGCGACCTGCAACACCTCCTTCGGCGGTGTGCGCCCGAAGCGCCTCGATGAAGGCGGCGACTACATGCGTTGGTGGGGTAAACCGCCACTGGCCCGTTTTATTCATGTGCGCCCACTGGGCATGCACATCCAGAGACAGCGAATGACTGTTACCTTTTGCGGCTTCCAGCTCGGATTTGCGCGCCACGATGAACCCAAAGCCCGGAACGCCCTCGATGCATTTGTTCGCCGAAGACACCATCGCCTCGTATCGAATTTCAGTGGGTTTGAGCTCAATCGCTCCAAATGCGGACATCGAGTCGATCAAAAGCTTGCGCCCGGCGGCATATGTGACCTCTGAAATCTCCTCGACCGGGTTCAGGATGCCCGAGCTGGTTTCGCAATGAATGGCGACGACATGCGTGATGTCCGGGTCATCCGCGAGAATGCGCGCCACCTCGTCACCCCTCGGAGGCAGGTAATCGCCCTTGTCCAATACGACATGATCACGACCCAGGTACTGCAACGTGTGGGCCGAACGCTGCCCATAAGCACCATTGGCCAACACCAGCGCCTTTCCATCCCGCGGAATAAAGGATGCCAGCATCGCCTCGACAGAAAACGATCCGCTGCCCTGCATCGGCACACAATCAAATTCGTCAGCGCCTTCACCAAGCAGGTTCAACAGGCTTGATCGCACCTCCCGCGTCATGGCGCGGAAATCGTCATCCCAGCTTCCCCAATCGCGTAACATGGCCTCTTTGACCGCGTAGGACGTTGTCAAAGGACCGGGTGTCAGAAGGTAGGGTTCGCCAAGGCGCGGTTGCTCAATTTTGGGTATGGATGGCGTCATTACCAGGCTCCAGAACAGCGTTTTCAGGAACACATTTGCAGTAACGGTTGCTATATGTGAAATTGCAATTATCAATCCATTAATAAGCACAGCCTATGCATTCATATCCAGGAAACCGTTATGCGACACAGCCAGTTGAAAGCTTTTCATTACGTGGCCAAACATGGTGGATTTTCCCGTGCGGCTGAGGCTTTGTATCTGACCCAGCCGGCGATTTCCGAACAGGTTCGAAAACTGGAACAGGATCACGACCTGTTGTTGTTCCAGCGTGAACGAAAACGCGTGAACTTAACGCCCGAAGGCGAACAGCTTTATCGATTCACGAAACAGTATTTCGAGATTGAAGATCAGATTGAGGATTATCTCTCTGAAACCAAAGCCGCGATTGATGGAGAATTAAGAATCATTGCCGATTCAGCGCATCACATGACGTCTTTTCTAGGTTCGTTCCAAAAGAAATACCCAAAAATCACGATCACCGTACGATCCGGCAACACCGAAGAAATCCTGGAGGAGCTTCGGTCTTACAATGCGGAAATCGGCGTTGTCGGTAGCCTGTCTCCTGGCAAGGACATGGACGTATTGAATTTGGGGTCCACTGAAATTGTGGCCTTTGCTGGTCAGGGCGTGCATTTGGCATCCAAACCAACCTTATCCCTGGAAGAGTTGTCCGAATTGCCCCTGATTTTCAGAGAGCACGGGTCAAAAACACGCGAGAAACTAGAGGATGCAGCCGAGAAACACGGCATCAGATTAAACCCGGCGATCGTTGCAGAAGGCCGAGAGGCCGTTCGCGAGCTTGTTGCCTCGGGTGCGGGAATCGGTTTTGTATCTCAGGCGGAATACGGGCACGATGATCGATTGCAGCAAATCAAATTGAAGGGTGTGAACTTGCAAATGGGTGAAAGCATGATCTCACTTTCCCAGCGTCGCGACGTCAAGATCATACGGGCGTTTATGGACTTTGCTGAGCGGGTGCTTAAGGAGAAAGAAACCCCCGCTGATATGTGACCTGCGGGGATTTGAGTTTTGTGGGGCTTACCTGCTGCGCCAGGCCTGTGTGCGGGCCAGAATGCCTTTTGACGCAATCAGGTGGACGATCCGGGCGGCTGCGTTGGTGTAGAAGATCATCATGCCCATCGCAGCTGCGGGTGCGATGTCCCCGGCATCATCCATGTTCAGCACCGCGATGGACGCGAGTGTGGTTTTGGGTGAGTAGAGGAACACAACCGCCGACACAGTCGTCATCGCGTTGACGAACAGATAGATTGAGATGTCCAGCACCGCAGGCAGGCAGACCGGCACCGTCACACGGGCAAACAGCTTCATTGTTGGCTGTTTGAGAGAGGCTGACACCGACTCGAACTCTTTATCCATCTGCTTGAGAGCGGTGACCGCCGTCAGGTGCGATACGGTATAGAAATGCGTCACCGTGCAAATCACCAGAATCGCCATGGTGCCGTAGATCGCATTGAACGGATTGGACGGGTTGTTGAAGAAGAAGATATACGACAGCCCCAGAACCATGCCCGGGATGGCCATCGGCAGCATGGCGAACATCTGAAAGATCGACCGCCCGGTTTTGAAACCGTTCGATTTTTCCACCAGATACGCACCGAAGAAGACAACCGTCGTGCCGATCACCGCCGTCAGGAAGGCCAGTTTGATCGAGTTGAAATACGACCCCCAGCCGCCGCCATCCATCTTGTTGAACTGGTAGTTCTTGAGGCTCAGGCTCAGATCGTAGGGCCAGAACTTGATCAGCGCCGCAAACTGACACACGGCCAGAAGACCAACGATGAACAGGCCGATCAAGCTGCAGTAGATCAGGAATATGCGATCAGTTTTAGGGTTTGGCGTTGCCTGATATGGAACCGAACGCGCAGAAAGCAACGCCACCTGCTTGGACTGAACCATCCGGTCGATGCCAAAAGCCAGAATTGCGGGGATGACCAGAACCACCGAGACCACGGCGCCCATCTCAAAGTTCTGCTGGCCGATCACCTGTTTGTAGATATCCACGGCAAGCACGTTGAACTGGCCGCCGATCACCTTTGGCAGGCCGAAATCGGTGATCACCAGGTTGAACACGACAAAGGCTGCTGAAATCAGGCCATAGCGCGCGCCTGGTATGGTGACGGTCCAAAATGTCCGCCAGGGGGTAGAGCGCAAGCTGACAGCGGCCTCGTACAACCGCGCATCCGATATCGCGAGCGCGGTCGATATGATCAGGAACGCGTGTGGAAAGGTAAAGAAGACCGATCCGATCACGATGCCTATGGGGCCATAGATACTGGCGCCGAATAGCAACTCCTTGATCATCCCCTGATTGCCGAACAGGTAGACCAGCGCGATGCCCGGCAGCAGCGAGGGAACCAGAATCGGCGCCATCGCGATAAGGCGAAAGGCCCCCTTGAACCGCATGCAGCTTCGGTTCAGCGCATAGGCAAACCAGAACGCCAGCGTCACCGTAACGATTGTGCTGACAACCGAAATCCAAAGGGAATTCTTGATCGAGTTGAACAGGGCCGGGGTTGAGAAGTAGTTGATGAAGTTGCCCAGACCCCGCGCTTGAACCGGTCGCATCTGCACTCGGCGGAACGTGTTGGAATCAAGCTCGACCCAATCGGTGCCTTCGTTCAAAGTCGACCCGACCAGAAAGCGCCCGGCCTCCGTCGTGTTCCGCATCTGGTACATGACCGGGCTGCGAAAGCTGAAATCCGGAAAGAACCCGGTCACCGGCAAACGCCCGTCCGAGCCGGTTGTCAGATCGGTATCGGAATACACCCCCAATTGCCTGTTCAGTTCGTCAGCCGTCAGGATCGTTCCGTCGAACACACCCGCTTCATCACTGACCTGAAACTCATACTGGGACAGCTCGACCCGGTAGGTCGAGAAGGACTTGGAGAGCATCGTGTAAAGCGGCAGCGCTAGTGTCACAATCAGATAGAGCGCGATCACCATCATGCTTCCGCGCATCAGGATGTCATCGCGGCTGAGCCTGGGCCTGATATCCGGCCCAGCTGGCAATGTGTCCTGATTGGTCGACATCGTGCTCATGCCCCGGCCCCCGGAATGTCAAACGCCATCAGGCGGTTCTCGGGAAGCTCGATCACCATGCTGCGACCTTCTTCCAACTCAAGGCGACGCACGGCGTTGATCGAAAAATCCGCTATCAGTTCCGATGATCCAAACCGTTCGTTGTTCAGGCGGCAGCGCCAGAACGAGCCCAGGAACTCCATTTCATCGAGCGTGACCTCGATGCAGTTCCGATTGCCGCCCGTGTCAAGATAACCGGCTTCATGAGGGATGATGTCTTCGGGACGAATGGCCGCGATGACCGGGGTGCCATCATTGAACGTGTGGCTGAGGCAGGCAAAGGTCTTTTCCCCGACGCTCAACCGCCCGCCTTTGGTGACCTGCGACTGGATCTGGTTCATTTCACCGATAAAGTCGGCCACGAACAGGTTGGCCGGTTCGCGGTAGATCTCTGTGGGCGATCCAACTTGTTCGATCACCCCGTGGTTCATCACCACGATGCGGTCGGCCATGGCCAGCGCTTCTTCCTGATCGTGCGTCACCATCACGGTGGTCACACCCAGCTTGCGCTGCAATTCCTTGATCTCGTGCCGCAGGTGAACGCGCACCTTGGCATCCAGTGCCGAAAGGGGTTCGTCCAGCAGCAAAAGTCCGGGGTTGGTTGCGATGGCGCGGGCCAGCGCAATCCTCTGCTGCTGGCCACCGGACAATTGCGCCGGGTATTTCCTGCCCTGATCCGGCAGGCCAACAAGGTTCAACAGCTCGCTCACCCGAACTGCGATATCCGACTTGCTGCGGCCGGTGTTTTCAAGACCAAATGCGATGTTCTTTTCGATCGTCAGGTTCGGAAACAGCGCATAGGACTGGAACACAATCCCGAAATCGCGCTCGGACGGGGGCAGGTTGGAGACGTCCTTGCCATCCTGCATAATCGTACCCTTGGTCTGCAGATCCAGCCCTGCAATCGCCCGCAACAAGGTGGTCTTGCCGCAGCCGGACGGGCCGAGGAAACAAATGAATTCACCTTCTTTGATTTCAAGAGAGATGTCCTTGAGTGCCAGAAAGCTGCCGAACGCTTTCCACAAATTCTGGATGCTGAGATACAGTTCACCGGGTGGTGTTTTCTGAAGCACGGGAGAGGTCCTCACATCTGCACCTCGGGCACGACCGATCCTGGCCGGTGCGCGCCGGGTGAGTTGGTGTTGTTGGTGGGAACAAGAGAGTGGCGTGCAGGAGCAGCACAAAAGCCCCTCCTGCCAATGGGTTTATTTCGCTTCAGACTTTCCGTCATAGCGAGACTGCCATTCCTTCAGGATTGCCGCGCGATTGTTGGCGGCATACTCAAAATCATTGTTGATCATCGCATCCAGAAGACCCTCTGGGAAGTGCTCAACCGGTTTTGCAACACCGGGATACGCCACGACCGCATAGCCGGTATTGTACATCTCGTTGGCCTCTTTGGTGACAGTGAAATCCACCAGCTTCTGCGCGGCTTCCAGATTTGCGGTACCGGCAACGATTGCGGTTGCCTCCATGTCCCAGCCTACGCCTTCCGAAGGCACAATGATCTCCAGCGGTGCACCATCAGCTTTGGATTTCGCCCCACGGAATGCAAAAGAAATGCCAATCGGGATCTCGCCCGCCGCGGCCAGTTTGCAAGGCTTGGAGCCGGAATGGGTGTAGCGCGCAATATTCTCGTGCAGCGCATCCATGTATTCCCAGCCACCTTCTTCGCCAAACATCTGAAGCCAGCTGGACACATCAAGGAACCCCGTGCCAGACGAATTCGGGTTCGGCATGATGACCTGATCCTTGTACATCGGATCGGTCAGGTCTTTCCACGAGGTGGGCGGCTTAAGCCCAGCCTTTTCCGCCTCAACCGTGTTGTAACAGACCGAGGCAACCCAGGCGTCCATGCCAACCCAGGCAGGTGGGTTGTCACCATCGACGAATTTCGCATCCAGCTTATCTACGCCAGCCGGGGCGTAAGGCTCCAGCATGCCTTCGGATTTCAGCAGCAGCAGAGAGGTCGCTGCCAATCCCCAAATGACATCCGCCTGAGGGTTGTCCCGCTCGGCCAGCAGTTTCGCCGTGATAATCCCGGTCGAGTCACGAACCCAGTTGATCTTGATATCCGGGTTACTCTGATTGAACGTTTCGGCATATCGTGCCAGATCCTCCGCCTCAACGGCGGTGTAAACTGTCAATTCTGTTTCCGATGCCGCTACCGTCGCGGTCAGTGCGCCGACGGCCAAAGCTGCGAGAAATGATGTGGTGTGTTTCATTGTTTTCCTCTGTTGGTGAATTGTTCGACAGGTTCGCCATTCTTGTGCGGCGTTACATTCACATTTTAGCATTGGCATTTTGACAGAATAAGGTGTCAAGAAAAATCGATTATACCTTCAAAACCATAAGCCAGTCCTATGGATCAATTTGACCGTGAATTTCAAAGAGACCAGACAAGGTTTTGCGGAGGAGCATGAGCAGAAGCGTGAATGGGCAAGACTGGTTCCGCCACAAACATTCCGGAAGACCACTATATCCCAAGTGTTCGGAACTGAACGCGATTTACGCCTACTTGATGTAGTTGCCTAATAAATCAGATGCCTCAATTCTGAACCGATGGCCCTGACTTTTTTGTCAGGACCATCAATTGCGATCGCCATAGGATAAAGTAACGTACAAAGCCTTCAGAATCTAAGAGATAGGCATGACATTCCGCCATCCAGTTTTGCACATTCGGTGTTGTTGATTTCTACGACCTCGTAGCCGTTTTTCCGCAACATTTCTGCTGTACGTGGGAACCCAGCCGGGGCCAGCACAAGCTCGTTGAACCGGATCGAGTTCGCAGCTGCTTCCTCACCTTCGGCTACGTGCAAAACGCAGTACCCTTCGAAACATCCTGAATCGTCCAGACGCTTTGTTGAAAGGATGGTTTCCCCATCCAACAGAGAACAATCCGTTTTGAAATGCAGTACACCCGGCGGTGTGAACACTTCACGCACGGTGTGGCCCCATTTCGAAACGATGTCGGTCAGTTCGGCAACACCAGCCGCGTCAGTGCGATCCGAACGCCCAACTAGGATTTCGCGGCCAGTGACCAGGATATCCCCGCCTTCAATATGACCCGGTCCTTTGATACGGTGCACGTCGTCGTAAACCGAGCGAATAGTTGGTTCCATCTCGGCCACTTCCCCCATGCGGCTGGGTGCCCCTGGGCGCATCATAACGGCGCCCTGCGGCAGACAAAGGGTTGTATCCTCGACAAACACTGCATCCGGGAACGTATCCAGCGGTGACAGTTCAATCACCTCGGCGCCGGTGCTCTTCAGCGTTGCTACATAGTGTGCGTGTGCAGCCAGCATCCCGTCCAAATCTGGTGTACCGATATCTTCTGCACGCAAACCCATGGTGATGGATGCAGCCGGGCGGCGCGTAATCGCCCGAGTAAACTGAAAAGTCGGGTCAGTCATTTCCGTTCTCGCTTTTTATGAGGAGTGTGATTGATTAGGTGCGCGGATTTCAACAAGTCGTGGGCCTTCATGGCGCTGCGCAGCAGTCAAAGCTTGCGCCACCTCTGCTGCATCCGGCCCGATCCGCCAGAACGGCATCCCGCAGGAGCGGGCCACGCCTTCAAAGTCAGGCGGTGTTGGTTCGCACCCAAGAACGGTCACCCCGACAGCTTGCATCGAGGTCGCGATTTCCTGATAGCCATGATTGTTCCATATAACGAAAATAATCGGCAGGTTTTCATCAACTGCGGTCATCAACTCGGGCAGGCTGAACTGTGCCCCACCATCGCCAGAGATACAGAGCACAGATGCATTCGGCGCTGCGAGCGACGCGCCGATCGCTGCGGGTATGCCGTATCCAAGTGCGCCAAACCCGGTCGACGCATTGAACCAACCACCAGGACGATCATGGTCATAGTAGAGATTGCCCGCGTAGATCGGATAAGTGGAATCGCCTACCATGATCGCGTCTGGAACGGCCCTGCGCATCGCAACGAGAATGTCGTGAAGCGCGCGCATATCCGCACCGATTTCCTCAAAAGCACCGCGGCGTGCCGCTTCGGCACGTCGTGCACCGTTCAAGGATGCGGTCGCAGGACCCAAAGCTTCCAATATCGCAGCGGCTACAACGCCTGCATCGCCAACAATTGCCACTTCGGCTTCGTGGCGACGCATTTGGTCGGGGCAGAGGTCGACCCGGATCAGGGACGACATACTGGCGATGTTTCCGGTTGCGTACATGTCAAAGTCCGTTTGCCCCAGTTCAGTTCCCAGCGCCAGTATCGCGTCTGATCCTTCAATCAAATCGCGAACAGCCTGAAGACTTGGGCTTGCCGGCACACTGAGTGGATGACCATACATCAGCCCGCGCGCATTTACGGTCTGCACGACCGGCGCATCCAAACGTTCCGCCAGCAAACGTATTGCCGCGCTTTCCCGACGCGCACCGCCACCGACCAACAGCACCGGAGCCTTGGCTGCGGCCAATCGGCTGACAGCTTTGTCAATTAGCGCCATGTCTTCTGGTTTTTCGGTCAGAGATCCGGACGCTACCGTTGTTTCAACATACTGATCCCCAGCAATATCCAAGGGAATTTCGATATGCGTCGGCCCCGGGCGTCCCGATTGGAACGGTCGAAAGACCCGATCCATGGCCGGAAGCAAATCATCCGAGCCCTCAACGCGCTCGGACCGCAACGCGACTGTCCGCGCCATCGCCCTCTGATCCGGCAACTCGTGTAAGTGTCCTAAACCTTTACCAAGGCTGGACAGCGTATTCACCCCAGAGACCACAAGCATCGGAACACTATCTGCCCTGGCCTGCCCCATCGCAGTAAGTGTATTTGTCAAACCTGGACCAGTGATAACAAATGCAACGCCGGGCTTGCCGGACACCCTGGCATACCCGTCCGCCATAAACCCCGCGCCCTGTTCGTGCCGGGGGGTGACGTGGCGGATACCAGAGGATGCAAGCCCCCGATACAGCTCGACCGTATGTACGCCAGGAATACCAAAGACAGTATCTACGTCGCGCGCAACCAGTTGGGACACCAACGCCTCACCAATGCTTGTCATGCGTTCTCCAACTGCAACTGGTTCACGTGATTGATGATCCGGTCACAAGCCGTGGCAAAGTCCGCGTCATCCACCGTCAGTGCGATACGCACCCAGTCATCCACTGTGTCGCCAAACGATGTGCCCGGCATTACAGCCACTTTGCCATGTTCCAGCAGGTGAAATGCGTAATCGTTGCCGTTCAGTCCGGTCGCCGAAACGTCGATCATCGCGAACATGCCGGCCTGAGGACGATGAACACGCAGCCGCGTTTCAGTCGACAACCTGTCCTGCAAGATGCGCGCGCGATTGGCAAAGCGTTGCGCCATTCCTGCCGCGACATCCGATCCCTCGCGAATGGCCATTTCGGTCATGTCCGCGATGAAGGGTTGATTGCCGAAAAGCATGGTTTCAGACAGAGGCAAAAGGCGTTCTGCAAACGCCTCGGGGCCGATACACCATCCGCTGCGGAATCCAGGGGCGGCATGCGATTTTGATATGGATGACACCACAATGACCCGATCAGACAACTCTGGCAGGGACAGGGGCGAAACAAATTCGTTTCCGTCGAAAACCAACTCTTCATAGACCTCATCTGAAATGATCCAGAGATCATGATCGATGGCCAGCTGCCCGATAGCATTCAGATCTGCCTTGGTTAGGATCGAACCCGTCGGGTTGTGTGGCGTTGTGAGCAAAATGGCAGAGGTTTTCGGGGTGATGCGAGCGGCGATGTCATCGGCAGCAATCCGAAAGCCATTCTCCGGTCGCAGAGGAACAGGCACGACGTCCGCCCCACTGGCGCGGATTACACCTTGATAGGTCGCATACATCGGATCACCTACCAGCACTTCACAACCGGTTTCCGCAACACCCATTAGTACGGCATAAAGCGCAGTTTGGGTCCCTGGGAAACACAACACTTGCAAATCGGAAATCGCCCGGCCGGACCTATCGGAGTAGCGCTCTGCCAATGCTGCACGCAGCCCGGCTTCACCGCGTCCACTCGAGTAGGTCGTTCGACCCTGATGCAGGGCGTTCACAGCCGCGTCCACAAGTCTGGTAGGTGCTGGAACGTCAGGCTCACCGATCGTCAATTCGATGATGTCCTGCCCTTCTGCAACACGGCGTTGAGCTGCAAGATGCACTTCCCACTTTGCGCCACCCAACCCGGACAGGCGTTCGGTTATCGCTGTTTCTTTCATCTTCGATCCTACTCAATAACCGTTAAGTCCAAACCGATGATTGATCCGACTGAGTCGAGCCCAATCTCTGGCAATTCGCCCGCTTTGAAAGCGCTTGGCAGGGCGCCACCTTCCATCCACAGTCCGTCGATCACCGCGTTGCAAGCGATGGCCATTCGTCTTAGGTGGCAGCTTTTTGGGGGCATACCCGCCTCTTGCAGAGCATCTGAAATATGCGCCTCTAGCCGATCACGGAAATCACGGTAGGTCTGCTCGTGGATCTCCTGCATTTTGGTATCTTTGCGCGTTTTATTCAGAAACCCCGCCCACAGACAAACCCAGTCCGGGTCGACCACGGGATGGGTCAACCCGGTCACTACAAACGTCGCCAGCCGTGATCTGGCGGAGTCATTTGGTTCAGCACTCTGCGCGGCAGTCATGGCGGTCATTCGCCGCATATGATAGTCGTAAGCTGCTGTAATCAGGTCTTCTTTCGAAGAAAAATGATGCCGGATCAGACCCTGAGTCACATTCGCCCGATCAGCAATCGCCCGAACGGTTGCCCCTTGCAAACCCTGCTCGGCAATCAAAGACAACGTAGCCTCAATCAACGACTCTTTACGCTGCTCTGCTGGTTCGCGCCTAAATTTTGTTACGTGATCCGGCATTATTCTTTCCAGATATTATAATTATACAGTTGCATAATTGTGGGGAATCGATAAAGCTGCAAGGAAAAAATGGTGGATAGGGATGGAAACAACAAATGAACGTTGACCCCGAGACCAAGCCGGATGAGGCCATTCGGGTCATTGACGTGCACAAGTCTTTTGGCTCGCTTGAGGTTCTCAAGGGCGTTTCGCTCACTGCCCATCAGGGCGATGTCGTCGCCATCATCGGAGGCAGCGGTTCCGGAAAATCCACGTTCCTTCGTTGCATCAACTTCCTCGAAACGCCTAGCTCTGGCGAGATCGTTGTAAACGGTGAAACGATCGCGATGCGCCCTGACGGGTTGCCCAAAGACCGGCGTCAGCTTGAGCGTATCCGCACGCGGCTGGCGATGGTATTCCAGGCCTTCAACCTCTGGACTCATCGCACCTTGTTGGAAAACGTCATCGAAGTGCCCGTTCACGTTTTGAAAGTGCCGCGTGACCAGGCAATCAAACGGGCGCATCAACTGCTGGAGCGCGTGGGTTTGGGCGACAAGGCAGACACCTTCCCTTCGTTCCTTTCAGGTGGTCAGCAACAACGTGCAGCGATTGCACGCGCGCTGGCGGTCGATCCCAGTGTGATGTTGTTTGACGAACCCACCAGCGCGCTGGATCCCGAACTGGTCGGCGAGGTATTGACCGTCATTCGGGATCTCGCCGCCGAAGGCCGGACCATGTTGATAGTGACCCATGAGATGAAGTTTGCGCGTGAGGTTGCGACCCACGTTGTGTATCTTTTCGAAGGAAAAATCGAGGAACAGGGGCCACCTGACGAGCTTTTTGATAATCCTAAATCCGCTCGGCTGAAGCAATTCCTGAAATCAGTCGGCTGAGTAAACAAAATCATAACAGGGAGACTAAAATGATAAAAAGAAACCTTATTGCAGCAGGTGTGGCTGCGACAATGCTCAGCGCCGGAACGGTCAGTGCAGAAGAAGTTAAAATCGGGATCGCCGCCGAACCCTACCCCCCATTTGCCTCACTCGATTCCTCGGGCACCTGGGTCGGTTGGGAAATCGAGGTGATTGACGCGGTTTGTTCCGCGGCCGAGCTTGACTGCGTGATCACACCGGTTGCCTGGGACGGCATCATCCCGTCGCTGACCGGTCAGCAAATCGACGCTCTGATGGCGTCGATGTCGATCACCGAAGAGCGCCTGAAAACCATCGATTTCAGCGATCCCTACTACAACACACCGGCAGTGATCGTCGCCGACAAGTCGATGGACATCGAACCAACGCCGGAATCTCTGGCTGGCAAGATCATCGGCGTGCAGGCATCAACCATCCACCAGGCCTATGCGAACGAACACTTCAAAGATGCCGCAGAAATCCGAGTTTACCAAACCCAGGACGAGGCCAATCAGGACTTGTTCGCCGGTCGGATCGACGCGATTCAAGCGGACAGCATTGCTATGGCTGACTTTGTCGCAACCGACACCGGTGCCTGCTGCGAAATCAAGGGCCCGGTCGCGAACGACGTGGCAATTCTGGGCCGTGGCGTCGGCGCCGGTGTTCGCAAGGGTGACGACGCGCTGCGTGAAAAACTGAATGCGGGAATCGCGGCAATTCTTGCCGACGGTACGCATGAGGAAATTACCTCGCGCTATTTCACGACCAGCATCTACAGCGAATAAGCTTCGTCGTGGAAGCGCTCCTCGAAAGCCTGGGGCTTGCCCAAAGCTTGGAGCTGCTGTCCCTAACCCCTCCGGGTTGGGGCGGTAATCTCCTGCGTGGCCTCGTTCACTCGTTGCAGATCGCACTTGGCGCGTTCGGTTTCGGACTGATCATCGGGCTTTTCGGGGCCTATGGGAAACTATATGGCGGACCGGTCACCCGCGACCTTCTCGCCATATACACAACCGTGATGCGCGCCGTACCTGAACTGGTGCTTATCCTGATCCTCTACTATGTAGGGACCGACCTGATCAATCAGGCCGCACAGGCAATGGGTTATGGCCGGGTTGAAATCAGCGGCGTTGTAGCTGGTATCTGGGTATTGGGCATTGTGCAGGGGGCTTATGCGACCGAAGTGTTGCGTGGGGCTATCCAGGCGGTACCCTCAGGGCAGATTGAGGCGGCGCGATCCTTTGGTATGCCGCCATTCATGCTTATGCGGCGTGTCACGATCCCCGCGATGATGTCCTTTGCCACACCGGGGCTGGCCAATCTTTGGCTGATCGCCACCAAAGACACTGCTTTGCTTGCCATCGTTGGTTTCAGCGAACTAACGCTGGAAACACGCCAGGCTGCTGCAAGCACGCGCGCATATTTCACGTTCTTCCTTGCTGCCGGTGCGCTTTATTTGATCGTCACCCTGTGTTCCGGCGTCGTGTTTGGCCGGATCGAGAAATGGGCCCGCCGCGGGCAACCTTCGTTGAAGGGAGCAAGCCGATGATGAACTGGCGGGCACTCATGCAACCGCACCGGATCGTGCTGATGGCCCTGTTTGCGGCGTTCGTAATCTGGTGCGCACTCTCGTTACGATGGGATTGGATTCCGACCTATGCACCGCTGGCACTGGAAGGTTTGTGGAGAACCATCTGGCTGCTTGTCGTCACCACAGCGCTCGGGTTTCTACTGGCGATCCCGCTTGGCCTCGCGCAGGCGATTGGGCCCTGGTATCTGTCGGTCCCGGCGCGCGTGTTTTGCACCATCATTCGAGGCACGCCGATCCTCTTACAAATTTGGCTTTTGTACTACGGGCTTGGATCACTCTTCCCTCAAGTCCCGTGGATTCGCGGCAGTGAACTGTGGCCCTATCTAAGGCAGGCCTGGCCCTATGCAGTTTTGGCTCTTACCCTATCCTACGCAGGCTATGAGGGCGAGATCATGCGCGGCGCATTCGCCAGTGTAAAAAAAGGCCAGCTTGAAGCGGCGCAGTCCTTTGGCATGCCGCGCTTTACGATGTTTCGCAGGATCTGGCTTCCTCAAGCTATTCGCAGTGTATTGCCGACGCTCGGTGGCGAGACCATCCTGCAGCTAAAGGCAACCCCGCTGGTCGCGACCATTACCGTGGTTGAAATTTACGCCGTGTCTTCCAGAGTTCGAGCGGATACGTTCGTGGTATACGAGCCGCTTTTGCTGTTGGCGCTAATTTACCTGATCATCGCGGGCCTCATTTCTCTGCTGTTCCGGCACATAGAGTTGCAGGTGCCCGCGCGGTAACCAGCCTAAAAAACAGTGAACCGAAACTTGCTGCATTCACAACAAGTGCAGACACAAACAACGCAACCTGCTGAGAGCGCAGCGCGAATTTTGTAACTGGGTTATACCTCCTGGTTCAGGTGCGAAGCCTCAGCCTGAACGAAAATGCTGCGCCAGAAAATCAATCAACGCGCGCACCCGGGCCGTCAGGTGACGATTGGGTGGATAGAGCGCATAGAGGCCGAAGTTTTCCGTTTCATAGTCCTGAAACAAGTGCTCCAGGGTACCCTCTTCCAGACTGCGGGCAATCACATAGTGCGGGCAACGCGCGATACCCAGCCCGGCAATCGCCATGTTGGCAATCGCCGCCGGGGCATTGGCATGAAACATCCCGGCCACCTTGACCGCAATATCCCTTGTCCCAGCTCGAAACCTCCATGCTGTTGCGTCGGCCGGATTTTCGTCAATCAGGCAGTTATGTGTAGCCAGTGCCATCGGATCACCCGGACGGCCCCTTTCCGCCAGATAATCAGGCGACGCGCAAACGATCAGCGGCATGTCCGACAGCTTCCGCGCAATCAGGGTCGAATCCCGCAACACTCCGATCCGAATGGCAAGATCGAACCCCTCTTCAACAAGCGCCACGCGCGAGTCCGATAGTTTCAGGTCAATATCGACCTTGGGATGCGCCCGCAGGAACAAGGCCAAAGCCTGTGTCAGGTTGATGCTGCCGAACCCGGTTGGTGCGGTTATTCGGATCGGCCCGGCCAGCGCCGATTGCCGTTCCTGAACAAGGTCCTCCAGTTCGTCGATTTGTTCCACGATCGGACGACAGCGTTCAAGGTACGCGATGCCGACGTCCGTCAACGAAACGCTTCTGGTTGTCCGGTTGAACAACTGCGTCGACAGCTTAGCCTCCAACTGGGCAACATACTTGCTGACCAGTCTTGTAGACAGGCCCAGCCTCCGCCCCGCGGCAGTGAACGAGCCCTCATGGGCAACCGCCATAAATGCCCGCATCGTGTCAATTGTATCCAACGCAGCGCTCCTTCGTCAGGTTGATTTATGCCCTATTATACCCAATTCGTTCATAGTTACTGAATGAAATGCAGGATTATAACTGGAAATGGTTTTGCCATGTTCTAGCCAGTGATCGCTGACCCACATCGTCAGCTCACTCCCAAGAAACTCCTCCGAAAGGAAGCAGACATGCCAAACGCCATCCGAATCCACCGTCATCCATTGTCCGGGCATTCACACCGGGTGGAACTATTCGCCAAACTTGGCGGCATCAATCACGAGCTGATCGATGTCGACCTGCTGTCTGGCGAACACAAGAAAGAGCCGTTTCTTTCCCTGAACCCTGCCGGACAGGTGCCGGTGATTGAGGACGGTGAAATCGCGATCGCCGACTCCAATTCTATCCTCGTGTACCTTGCGCGGAAATACGCGCCTGACTGGTTGCCGACTGACCCGGTGCGCGAGGCGGAGGTTCAGAAGTTCTTGTCGCTGGCCGCAGGCGACATTGCCTACGGCCCAGCGGCAGCGCGATTGATCACCGTCTTTGGTGCTCAACTGGATGCAGAACGTGCCAAGGCCATCGCCAAGTCCGCCTTTGACCGGCTTGAGGCGCATTTGAACGGACGCGACTGGCTGGTCGGAACCAGCCCATCCATCGCTGATGTCGCGATCTACAGCTATACGGCCCATGCGCCCGAGGGGAACGTTTCACTGGATGATTATCCCAATATCCGCGCCCTGTTGGCCAGGGTTGAGGCGTTGCCCGGTTTTGTGGCCATGCAAAGCACCAAGGTTGGCCTCGCTGCCTGACACCAGCGCGCGCCCGGCCGTCAGTGCCGGGCGCGCGCTGCACTTCCATGCACCGCATCAGAAGGGAGATCCCATGACACCCATCGAACCCAGCGATAGCAGCACCTCCCCTTTTCATCGGGGCGAACACATGGCGCAGGCGCGGATGGGTGTCCGCGATATTGAACACTGGGCGCGGAAAGTTGTCCGCGACCACATGCCCGAACAGCATCGTGATTTTCATACCGCCCTGCCGTTTCTTGTGATGGCCGCGCGCGATGCGCAAGGTCGACCATGGGTCACGCTATTGGAAGGGTCAGCCGGATTCGTCACTGCACCAGACAACAAAACGCTTTCCATAACCGCCTTGCCGACCCAAGGTGACGCGTTGCACGGTGCCATTCACCCCAAAAGTGATATTGGCATCCTGGGTATTGAGTTGGCTACGCGTCGGCGCAACCGTATCAATGGCCGCGCCGGACGCGTCACTCCAACAGGTTTTGACTTTCACGTTGACCAGACCTTTGGCAACTGCCCTCAATACATCCGCGAACGTGCGTGGCACCGGGTTGAAGATTCGAGGCCCGGACCAATGTCGCGCAACCAATATTTGACGTCGGATCAGGTCCGGTGGGTCGAAACAGCCGACACTTTCTTTATCGCCAGCGGCTACCGCGAAGAGGGCGAAAGCCCGACCTATGGAATGGATGCGTCCCATCGCGGTGGCGACCGCGGTTTCGTGCAGGTTCTGGACAACCGGCGACTGCGGTTTCCCGACTATGCCGGCAATAACCACTTCAACACATTCGGCAACCTGTTGCTCGACCCAAAGGCAGGATTTCTGTTCGTCGATTTCGAAAGCGGCAGCTTGCTGCAACTGACCGGCACTGCCACGATCGACTGGGGCAGTGACGAAGTTACACAGGTCCCTGGCGCGCGCCGTCTGGTGACGCTGGAGATCGACGAGGTAGTGGAAACGCGTGCGGCAGTCAGCCTCAGATGGACTTCGGATGCAGATTCAGTCCGGTCGCTCCGCCTGATCGAAAAGACCCGTGAAAGCGTCGATGTCACCTCATTCGTTTTCAAAGCCCGCGATGGTGGCCCGCTAGCCGGGTTCGAGCCCGGCCAACACCTGCCAATCGAGCTTAGAGTTCCAGGGATCGCCGAACCGGTGCGCCGTACCTATTCGCTCAGCAACGGACCGAACAAGCATCGCTATCGGATCACGGTCAAGCGTGAGCCGCAGGGGATCGCCTCGCAATTTCTGCACGATCATTTGGAGCCAGGCGCAATCATCAATAGCCGTCGGCCTGCGGGTGATTTCGCAATGACCTGCGACCGGTGCCCATTGGTTCTGGTCAGCGCAGGTGTTGGTATCACACCGATGTTAAGCATTCTGAATAAGGTCGCAGGCGAGCGTGGCAATCGCCCTGTCTGGTTCATCCACGGTGCTCGGGACGGTCAACACCATCCTATGGCCGGTGAAGTTCACGATCTGGCCTCCAGACGGCCGGGGATCACGACGCATGTGGCCTATAGCCAACCAACTTCAGAAGACGAATTCGGAATGAACTATGACTTACATGGCCGTGTCGACGGGGCACTTCTGGCGCAACTGATCGACGATGCCAGCGCGCATTATTTTCTGTGCGGCCCTGTCAATTTTATGGCCGAGATACAAGCAGATCTGGAGCGCAGGGGCATCCCTACAGACCAAATTCACACCGAAAGCTTCGGCCCAGTTTGATGATTTTCCACGATCCTAAAGTGTTCGTGAAAGTCCGCCTAAGGGATCTAGGGTTAGTGAGAATTCCCTGATGTGACGCGTGTAGGTAATAACTATGCCGGCCAACAGGCGTCCTGGCTTTTGGGCGGCGCGCTGCACTATCGCACTTCGCCGCCGCAGCCCGCACATTCAGAAACTACGCAGAGCAGCCGCGTCAAGTCAGGTCAGATCGTCGACACGTGCGTCTGGTGCATTCCGTTTGACGGAATCGATCCCGTTATCCCGCCCTGAAGCGCTGGTATAGCTTTCACTGGTGCCGATGACCTGACCATTGCTTGCCTTCAAGTTGAACATATGGCCGCCGGACTTGGTTTCCTTGCGTTCATACCGACTGTCATCCGGCGCGTTTTTCTTAACAGACTCGATCCCGTTCGTGGCACTTGCCCTCTGAACATATCCTTCACTGGCCAGAATGGTTTCACCATTCCCCGCTTTCAGGCGAAACCGAAATTCACCGGCCTTATCTTTGTATAGTTCGAACTTTCCAGCCATTTGACGTCAACTCCCTTGTCCTACGATCAAATTTTTCGAAGACATTCCTATAATTACACAAACGTCTCAAGAAAAAAGATGACACTTTCATTCGCCTGCCGACACAGCAATTTCCTCGAAAAACGGTAAGAGTGGTGGGTCGAGATGCGATGCTTCAGTATTCCAATGCTGCCTCACGCTTCAGGCGACTTGCGGCAAATTCGACAAACGCGCAAACTTTTGCGGACACCATCCGCCCTTCGTGGTGCACGATGTGAACCGGCGCAGGAGCCGGTTCGAAATCAGATAACACAGCACTGAGTCGTCCGTCCGCCAGATACGGTGCGATTTGATAAGACAAAAGCCGGGCCAGACCCTGACCGCGAAGCGCCATCTCGATCACGGCATCGTTGGTATTCATGCTGACCCGTGGATGAACACGCACAAGTTTCGGTTTGCCCAGTTGATCAAACTGCCATTGGCCCGACGGTGACAGGGGCTGAGAATTGATCAGTACATGACCGTTCAGATCTTCCGGTCTTTCGGGTTCACCTGCCCGTTCAAGGTATTCGGGTGCTGCAAAAACGACCTGTCTGACTGAACCACAACGCACTGCCATAAGGCTGGAATCCGCGAGCGGACCAATCCTGACACCAACATCCACACCTTCGTCGATTACATTCACGACCCGGTCTACATAAAGTGTTCGCGCCTCGATTTTTGGATAGCGCTCCAGAAAATCCGCAAGAATTGGCGTGATGAACAATTTGCCAAACAATACGGACGAAGTGAGATTGAGCAATCCTTTGGGTTCCGAATAGGTCCCGACCGCAGCGTTTTCCGCCTGTTCCAGATCAACGAGAATACGCTTGGCATCTTCCAGAAATCTGCGCCCGCTCTCGGTCAACATGACAGATCGCGTCGTTCTTACGAACAACCGGATGCCAAGATCCCGCTCCAGCATCGAGATAGTGCGCGTCACAGCCGGCGGCGACATGTTCAGGTTGCGCGCAGCAGCAGCAAAGCCACCCAGGTCGGCTACTTTCGAAAAGACCAGAAGCGCGCGAAACTTGTCCATGCATTATTCCAAAATTGTAAATAACAAATTCAAACATACCATTATTCTGCTGACTGTTGAAACACACTACGTCTCAGGCGAAGACACTTTAACAAAGCAAAAGCGCCCGCAAGAAATGGGAGAAACGCCATGAATACAAGCCAAGCCATCGACCATAACGTGACTGTTCAGATCGTGCACGGTTTTGTGGACAACGGAGTAGGCGGCAACCCTGCCGGGGTTGTCCTGGACGCCGACGGGTTAACAGAAGCGCAGATGCTGAAGATCGCGTCACAGGTTGGCCTTTCCGAAACCGCCTTTGTCTCGCAATCTGCGACCGAGGGTTTCAAACTGGACTTCTTCACCCCGAACCGCAGGATCGCGCATTGCGGTCATGCGACCATTGCCGCTTTTTCCCATCTGGATGCACTTGGGCGTATTCCTGGTCCCGAAACCTCAAAAGAAACTGTAGACGGCCCCCGCCGGATCATGATCAAGGATGGTGCCGCGTTTATGGAACAATTGGCCCCTAGATATGAAACGCCTGAAGATTGGACCTCTCAGTGTGTCAGTTTGCAGGACGTTTTGGGTTCTCTGGGGTTGTCCCCGAGCAATCTGGATCAAGAAATGCCGCCCGTCCTAGTAAATACCGGCAACAGTTTTGTCGTGATCGGAGTTGCCGACAGGGAAACCCTGGCTTCAATCAAACCCGATTTCGAGCAGATCAAAACGATCAGCGACCGTCTGGACCTGATCGGATATTACGTGTTCACAACGGCCCAATGCTTGGACGGACGCGACGCTACCGCACGCATGTTTGCCCCCCGTTACGCAATCGATGAAGAGGCCGCGACGGGAATGGCCGCAGGGCCGCTGGCCTGTGTCCTGCACGACCTGGGCCACCGCCGTCAGCACGGATTTCTGATTGAACAGGGCATGTTCATGGACACCCCCTCGCCTAGTTTGATTCAGGTTGAACTCGAAGTTCGTGACGGCGCGATCACCGGCCTTATGGCCGGCGGGCATGGAAAAGTTATGAAGTCCCTTCAAATTTCAGTTTGACGCGGACCGCGTTTTGTGCGGCATCTACGTCGCTGTTGTTGGAAGGGGTGCAGACGCCCCCTACCCTTTCTGGAGTGCCCCGCCAGTTATTCGCCGTGAGTTTTTGCAGCTGTAATCTTGGCGTGCTGTCGCCCGCTGACGTCGAAATCTGACAACACAAATTGACCAAGGCAGGTGGCTCGGAAACTGGAGGTATCTCACTCCTCCGAGGTATACGCCAAGATCGCCCCGGAAAGCCTCCGAGACGAGGAGCGCGATGTGGTGTTGTGCCAACATTAGGGTGTTGCCCAAGGCCTGCTTTTCTATGTTCTATGACTCTGAGTTACCGTTCATCGGTCCGGACCTTCCCGGTTCTGGCTGGATCCAGCAATCGCTAGCCCCGGCTCCCCTTCTGCCACGCCTTATCATGTACGGGAAGTTGGGGTATTGTACCAAACAATACCGCCTACACATGACGCGTCAGACGCGCTGGCACCCCGTTCATACGGTTGTTTCGAATCTCCGGCAAGAAGGCGCGTTGACCAACAAACCTGAAAGGTGACCCATGTCTTTCTCCAGCCGTTCTACAATTTCGCGACGCCGGTTCCTCGCCACGACAACCGCTGGTGCGGCGGCAATTACCCTGCACCCGTTTTCGGTGGCGGCGGCCAATAATCAGGCACATCTGCGCATCATGGAAACCACCGACATCCATGTCCATCTGTTCCCTTACGATTACTATTCGGACAAACCCCGTGACACGGTGGGCCTGTCCCGCACAGCGTCGATCATCAACGAAATCCGGTCTGAGGCGAAAAACTCGCTCTTGGTGGACAACGGCGATTTCCTGCAAGGCAACCCGATGGGTGACTACATCGCTTATGAGCGCGGCATGAAGGACGGCGACAGCCATCCCATCATCACGGCCTTCAATACGGTCGGGTATGATGCCGCGACGCTGGGCAATCACGAGTTCAACTACGGTCTGGAATTCCTGAACAAGGCTTTGGCCGGTGCCGAATTCCCTGTTGTTCTGGCCAACGTCGCCAAGGAAAAAGGTGCAAACCCGCGTGACGACAAGACCCTTGTTCAGGCCTATGCTATTCTCGACCGTGACATCGAGATGGGCGACGGCACCAAACATCCTATCAGGATCGGTGTCATCGGCTTTACCCCACCACAAATCGTGAATTGGGACCGCAGGCACCTGGAGGGTAATGTTCAAGCCCGCGATATCGTCGAGACGGCTCAGGCCTATGTGCCCGAGATGAAGGAACAGGGATGTGACCTGATCATCGCCCTGTCGCATTCGGGGATCGGGGGTGCCGATCATGAAGACGGCATGGAAAACGCATCGGTGGTTCTGGCAGGTGTCGACGGGATCGACGCGCTGGTCACCGGCCACAATCACCTGGTTTTCCCGTCACCGACATTTGCTGACCGCCCAGGGATCGATGTGGAAAAAGGCACGCTGATGGGCAAACCTGCCGTCATGGGCGGTTTCTGGGGGTCGCATCTTGGCCTGCTGGACCTGCTTTTGGAACGGGACGGCAATGAATGGCGCGTCGTTACCACAACCTCCGAGGCGCGACCGATTTCCAAACGCAACGAAGACCGCTCGATCACCGCTCTGGTCGAAGATGATCAGAAGGTTCTGGATTCGGTTGCGAAAGCTCATGACGAAACGCTCGCCTATGTTCGGCGCGCGGTCGGCAAGACCTCGGCTCCGCTGCACAGCTATTTCGCATTGGTCGCGGATGATCCGTCTGTGCAGATCGTCTCGATCGCGCAGAAATGGTATGTCGAAGACATGCTGAAAGGCACCGAGCATGAAGGGCTGCCGATCCTGTCTGCAGCGGCACCGTTCAAGGCTGGCGGCCGAGGCGGTCCGGAGTATTACACCGATGTCCCGGTCGGGGACGTTGCCATCAAGAACGTGGCCGATCTGTACCTCTATCCAAACACGGTCCGCGCTGTTCGAGTGAACGGAGCGCAGGTGCGTGGCTGGCTGGAACGCTCGGCCGGAATGTTCAATCAGGTCGAGGCCGGATCCAAGGATGCGATCCTTCTGAACCCCGAGTTCCCGTCGTACAATTTCGACGTGATGGACGGCGTGACCTATCAGATTGACCTGTCACAGCCGTCGCGCTTTGGACCAAAGGGTGAAGAGGTGAATCCCGATGCGGCCCGGATCGTGAACCTTGCCTTCAATGGGGCCCCTGTCACGGATGACATGGAATTCATCATTGCCACCAACAATTACCGCGCATCAGGCGGCGGCGCGTTCCCGGGCGCATTGGGCGACACGATCGTGTTCGAAGCACCGGACACCAACCGCGACGTCATTGTGCGCTACATTGTCGAACAGGGCACAATCGATCCCAAAGCGGATGCCAACTGGTCGTTTTCGCCGCTGGCGGACACCACTGTGTTGTTCGAGACCGGTCCAAAAGCCCGCGACTATATGGGCGATGTCAAAGGTGTGACAATCGAGGACGCAGGGGAAGGCGCAGACGGTTTCGCAGCCTTCCGCATTAAACTTTGATCTAACCGGCTTGCTGCTTAGATAATCTCACCCACCACCATTTACACTGGTAGTGGGTGAGTACAAAATGTCTGTCCATCCAGTTCTGCAAAATCTAGCGCCAGATTGCCCGCACCATTCACCGGTCACTAATCTTGCCGAGCCATTCGGATGTCGCTTCTAGCCCTTCTCGCAGAATAGCAAACATATGTTCGATTTCGCTTTTTGAAATGATGAGGGGCGGTGAAAGAACACACATGTTGATCACGGGCCGTACAAGCAGACCGCGTTTTTGGCATTCCATATCGATACGGCTGCCAATCTCATAGTCGCGCCCCAGCTCGCTTCGGGGATCGCCATCGACTGAGCACTGAACACACCCCATCAATCCCATCCCACGCGCATCAGCCACGATGTCAATCTGACGTAACTGCTGAAGTTGATCCTGAAAAACCGGACCGACTTCTCGAACGTGTTCGAGTATCTTTTCCCGCTCGATAATCTCGATGTTTTTCAACCCGGCTGCCGCGCTGACCGGATGGCCCGAATAGGTATATCCATTCGAAAAGGTGGCATCTTTTCCCGCAACATCCGCAATCAACCGGTCTGAGATAATCGCGGCCCCCATCGGCGCATACCCGGATGTCATCCCCTTGGCGCAGGTAATTATGTCAGGTTGAATGCCAAAGACAGCTTCGGAGGCGAACCAATGACCCAATCGCCCGAAAGCCGTAACGACCTCGTCGGAAATATACAGAACATCATACTTCCTGCAGATGTTCAGGCAGCGTGCGTGATACCCAATTGGTGGCACAATGACGCCGCCCGAGGCCAAAACCGGCTCAGCGATAAAAGCGGCAACGTTTTCCGGGCCAAGTGCCACAATGGCGTTTTCGAGATCAGCAACTTTCTCGTTCAGAAAATTTTCATCGCTTTGACCAGGCGTGCGGTAAAGTGGGTTCACGTTCGGCAGGAAATGCGCCAGGTCGTCGGCCTTGTCGAGCCAGAGCCTGTCACGTTCCTTCCCACTGACGCTGGCTGCCAGATATGTGCTTCCGTGATAGGCTTTTTGCCTTGAAATGATTTTCTTTTTCTCCGGCCGACCCACAAGGTTGTTGCGGAAATGAACAAACCGGATGGCTGTATCAACCGCAGTCGAACCGCCGGTTGTAAAGAAGACATTATTCAGGTCGCCCGGCGCGCGTTTGGCGATTTCGCGGGCAAAATGTGCCGCAGTCGAGTTGGTGTTGTTGAAGGGTGAGAAATAGGCAAGGTTCCGGGCTTGCTCGGCCATTGCTTCGGCCATTTCCGCGCGCCCATACCCGATCTGAGTACACCACATACCCCCCGGTCCGTCGATCAGGCGTTCGCCCTTTTCGTTTATCAGATGAATGCCGCTGGCTCCTTCGATAAACGTGCGGTCGTTTTCACCCAAAGCCTCCATCCCTTCCCACGGATGCAGGAAGTGATCATTGTCCCATTGCTTGGCGTTTGAGTTATCCATGGCGGGCCATACTTTCTGCGCTAAGTATAATGGGGAATTCTTCGCGCACCCGAGCGTCCAAGGCGCCAAAATAGTTCGGGAAATGGCTGTCGAGGATGGAATTCGCCTTGTCGCGGGCGCGGTCCAACAGATCAGTTTTCCCCTCATTCTCCCAAGTATCCGTGCGCTCACGGTCCATCAGCTGAGGGTAGACGAACTCGCTGTTCATATAGCTCAGCGTGTGAGGATTGCCGAGGAAATGACCCGGATCTATGGCACATTGGTGGATCACATCCACCGCCATGGTTTCATCGGTAACCTCTATCCCGCGCAACGATCGCAGAATCATGCCGCCCGCTTCGTCATCGATCACCATGCTTTCAAAGCTGCACCCCATAAGACTACCGATCATGCCACCAAACTCGCACAGGCGATTGGCACCGGCATGCGCTGCAAGGGTAAAGGTCAGCGCCTTTTCCAGCCCGTATTGCGCATCAGGTATTTTTGCATCGGTCATACCTGCACCCACCGAGGTAGGAAGGCCGTAGAAGTTGCCCATCTGAATTGCTGCGGCACCGATCAGCGCCTGTTCGCCGCTGCCGCCAGTAAAAGACCCGCTGCGCAGGTCCGTAATGAAGGGCCAGGCCGCAAAGCAGATGGGGCAACCCGGCGTGATCAGGTTGACGATGGCGACACAGGCAAGTGTTTCGGCCACGGTCTGAACCAGCGTTCCCGCAAGCGTCGCCGGAGCCGTGGCCCCGGCTTGAGGCGGCACGGCCAGATCGACAGTCAGGCCCAGCTTGGCAGTATCGATCAGGATTTCCATGTTTTCCTTGCCGATCCGCAGAGGGGAAACAATGGGGCAGCCGCCAAATATGACGCTTGGCTTTTTCAGGAAAGCCCCCTCGCCGCCCTGAGCCAGGTCAAACATGCGGATGGCATGTGGGATGTGGCTGCGGTCGCGGAACGTTAGGCAGGCGGGCTTTTGGCTACCTGCAAGCATGGCATAAATGGTGTTCATGTCATGGGTGAAATCATCGGTCACATCCGTCGCCAGAACTGTGTCGCCCAGCATGTGGATGTTTTCCAAACGGTCTACCAAGCGGGTGAAATCATAAACATCACGCAGAATCGACGGACGATAGGTTTTGGTTTTGGAATCGAATGTTGTCACCGCGGTACCGGAATTGGCGAAATAGACGCTTTCTGCCGTGCAATGCATGTCGTCCTTGCCTTCGCGTTCCCCTCGGGCATAGACGTAAAACTCCTTGGCAGCACCCGCCAGGATGTCTTCCATCAAGGCGCGTGGAAAGCACAGGCGGTTCAGGTCACTCAGCACTGCACCTTTGGGAAGCACCAGCTCAAGCAACTCGGGGAAATGATCGGTAATGCCGGTTTGTTCCAGGACGGTCAGGGCTGCATGATGGATGTTCTCCATGTCGGTTTGACTCAGAGGTCTATAGCGTCCGCCGCTCAGACCCCCACGTACGGCTTCGTTACCCGTGGTCGTCTCTTGTACCTTCAGACGCGCTGCGCGCCCGCCGCCCCCGCGACGACGTGAACGGGTTGTTTCATTGGTGCTGTTCATGTCGCATCCTCTGCCAAATCAATAATCTCACGGCGAAACCAGTCTTTGTCTGCATCGGCCTTTGGGCGCTCGAAGTCGCGGGCGGCGCGATGGCCGGCAAAAACCGCGTCTGCGATCAATCCCGGCGACGCGGCATCACCAATGAGGTCAAGCGTCTTCAAACCGGCGCCCTTCAGGCTGTCGAAAAGGGCGGTTTCACGCTGGCGCTCGGTCACCAGAACAGTTGAGGCGCACGGGATTTCAGTTTCGCGACCAGAAAAGACACAGCCGATCCGCACCGCGTCGCCCTGAACCGCCGCAAGCACCTGATTGCAGCGGATATCCACCCCCAGTTCGATCATTCGGGCCTGAATGCGGGACTGTTCCAAAGTATGAACGGCGTAGGCTGAAACCAAACTCTCTGGCGTGGCAAAAATGACCTGATATCCGGCTGTCGCCAATTTCTCGGCAATCACCCCCGCCAGATAGATGTGATCATCATCATAGATCATCACCGGGCCGTCCGGGGGCAGAACGCCTTTCATGATGTCATCAGGCGTCAACACCTTGGCATCCGGCGTGACCCTAGGCAGGCGGCGTTGCGTATTGCGACCCACTCCATCGGCACGCCAATGGCTGCCGGTTGCAACAAAGACATGTTCGATGCCAAGCTCGGCGACTTGTCTGGCTTCGAGCTTGCTGTCAGTGAATAACTGAACATTGGCCCGCTGTTTCAGATCGTTCAGGCGATAGTCAACCACCCGCGACCAAGCGGCGAGGCCGGGAAGTCTACTTTCCCTTCCAACCCGTCCACCAAGTTCGGCCGAGGCCTCGGCCAGTGTCACATTGTACCCGCGTCGTGCCAATTGCATCGTGCATTCCAACCCCGCAGGTCCGCCGCCGATGACCAGCACTTCTGCGTCGCTTTTTTTTGGCGCGATGATCTCGGGGTGCCAGCCGCGGCGCCATTCCTCGCCCATGGTCGGGTTTTGTGTGCAACGGATCGGAATACCCAGATTGTCCGACGACACGCAGATATTGCAGCCGATGCATTCGCGGATTTCGTCGATCCTGCCTTCCTCGATCTTTTTTGGAATGAAAGGGTCCGCAATGGATGGCCGCGCGGCACCGATGAGGTCGACAATTCCCTTTTTGACCATCGACAGCATCATGTCCGGGGACGTCAGTCGGCCAACGCCAACAACAGGTTTTCGGGTGATCTGTTTGACGTGGGACAGAAACGCGTTCTGATAGCCATCTTCAGGCTGGAAACGGGTCGTTGCGCTGTCATTGGACCAATCCGCCACATTCACGTCCCACAGATCGGGAAGATCGGCCAATAGCTCGACAACGGCCCTGCCTTCTTCTGCTGCCTGCATACCGTCGGCGCCCATCATCTCGTCAATGGCAAAGCGGAACGCGACGGCACAGCTGTCGCCTATGGCATCGTGGGTATCTTCCAGCAACTCACGGGTCAGCCGCACACGATTTTCAAGCGACCCCCCATATTCATCGCTGCGCTGGTTCATATGGGACAGCATGAAATGTTGCGCCAATGTCATGTTGTGCCCGGCATAGACATAAACGATGTCAAACCCGGCCTCTTTCGCGCGCAGGGCCGCGTCGCGGTGCCAACGGCGGAGTTCCCGGATGTCGGCCTTGTCCATGGCCTGCGCGTGCTTTGGTTGCGTCGTATCCACAGACATCTCGGACGGTGCAAGAACCGGAGCGCGGGTCAGCAGGTTTTGCGCGTGGTTGCCGTTATGAACCAGCTGGATGGCCGCCAACGCGCCATGTGCATGCACTGCATCAGTCATCAGCCGCAGCGTAGGTACATCGCGTGCATCCCACAATCGCCCTTCGGGGAACGGGGACAAGTCCGAGGTCGGGTGAATCTCGGTTTCCTGATTGGACACCACGGCCCAGCCACCTTCTGCTTTCATGCCCCGCACGGCAGCGTCCGCCCGCGGCCTGAGATGCCCCATCCCGGTGCAATGCGGCACCTGATAAAAGCGGTTTCTGGCTGTCACCGGCCCGATCCGGATCGGTTCGAAAAGCAGAGCATATGGGTTCGCGTTCGACATAATCACGCGTTTTCCTGTTGTTGGATTCCGGAGCCCTTAGGCCCCGGATGATGGGTTGTGTTAGAAGCCGGCTTTGATCCGCTCGAATTCGGCCAGCATCTTTGCCTCAAGCTCGGGGTTCACAGCATCAAAGAACAAGCTGCCTTCGAAGAAGCTTTTGGGATCGGAAAAACCATAGGCTTCGATATTGGCCTGATCGGCGATTTCGAACGCTTTTGCGTTGGAATGCGGATAGCCCCAGTTGTCGATGATGTACTGACCACTGGCAGGGTCCGTAAGCGCGTTCAAAAGGTCATAGACCTGATCGACCGGTGTCGTGGACGATTTCAGATGCACATAGCCACACGCCCAGGTCGCAATGCCTTTGTCCACGTCACGCATCATGGCGGCGGGCACTTCGTTCCAGATCAGATTCAGTTCGGACTGGTTCCAGGCCCACCCCATTTCGATCTCGCCACTGGTCATGGCTTGGTCAAACTGACCCGCGTCGGACCAGTAAAAGCGCATATTCGGGTGGATCGCGCGCAGGAAATCCGATGCTTCCTTGAATTGCTCATCACTCAGGTCGGTGTAGTCATCCGCGTTTCCGGTGGCCAGCGCGGCCAGGGCATAAGCTGACGATGCGGCATCCGGGATGGCGATTTTGCCTGCATAGGCCGGGTCCGCCATCAGTTGCAGCGAGATATCATCCCCCGAGATCTTGTCGGTGCGATAGATAAGGCCCGTGTTCCCCCATTCGAACGGCAGCATGTAAAGCTGGCCGTCCAGAACGATGGCGTCGACCTCTTTGATCTCGGGCAGCACATCCACCCAGTTGGTCAGCTTGCTTTCATCCAAAGGCTGAATCAGATCGGGTGCGACCCATTTTCTGACCGCGTCGGAACAAGGATGCGCCAGATCAGCAGTAAAACCGGAGCTCAGCTTGGTAAAGGCTTCTTCCTGGCTTCCGAAATAGGAGTAGCTTGGCGCTTCGTCCCCGTATTTTTCCATGTAACTGGCAAAGAACCCGGGATCTTCATATCCCGACCAGTCAAAAACCGTCAGATCGGCACCGCCTGCACTGGCACTGCCTGTCGTTAACGCCGTCGCACATGCGAAGGCCGCAATTCCCTGAAGTTTCATTCTATCCTCCCTCTGTTTTATTCCGAGTTCGTACCAAGATCGATCACACTGGCCGCCTGAAGCCCAAGCCAAACAGCGTCGCCGCGTTTGAAATCGACCGTATGAAAATAGTTTGGAACCGAGACCGAGATTGGTTTCTCGGCCCCAGCCACCTGAATGTGGTAGTGAATATTCTCACCGTAGAAGGCGACGTTGCTGACAGTACCCTGAACCGTTGATGGGTAGTCTTCAGGGCGGTCTACAGCAATCTCCAGCTGTTCCGGCCGAATACCAATATTCATGTTTCTGGCGCTGGTCGCCACATTGGGATTTCTCTCGATATCCATCCGCCCGAAAGCAGCCGCATCGATTGACAACGCGTCACCGTTTTCACCCAGCAATTGGGCTGGCAATATGTTCATCTCACCGATGAAGTTGGCCACTTGCTGGTCGCAGGGTCGGGCATAAAGCGTTGTTGGCGTGTCCACCTGTTTGAGTTGTCCATTGAACATCACGCCGATACGGTCGGACATGGTCATCGCCTCGTACTGATCATGCGTGACCATCACAAAGGTAATGCCAAGCGACTGTTGCAGATTGCGCATTTCGAACTGCATCTGTTCGCGCAGCTTCTTGTCGAGCGCTGACAGGGGTTCATCCAGAAGTAACACCTTTGGCCGCATAATCAGCGCGCGGGCAAGCGCCACCCTTTGACGCTGCCCGCCCGACAACTCGCTTGCACCGCGATCCTGAAGACCACCCAGTTCGACCATTTCCAAGGCTTCGGCGACGCGCTGGTCGATCTCGGCCTTGGGCGCTTTGCCCCGCAACCCGAAGGCAACGTTGTTCCCGACATTGAGATGCGGGAAGATTGCGTAGCTTTGGAAAACCATATTCGTTGGGCGGTTGTTGGCGGGCACCCCCTCCATATCCTGACCGTCAATCAGCACCTTTCCCCTGGTGGGTTCCTGAAAGCCCGCGATCATGCGTAAAACCGTGGTCTTGCCACATCCCGAAGGACCGAGGAGCGAAAAGAACTCGCCCTCTTTGAGGTCAAGGTTTATTCCGCTCGCGGCCACAAATGTGCCGTAGCGCTTTTCAACGTCCCTGAGCTCTATGATGTTTCTTTTTGTCATCGGACCTCTGATGCGGATGAACGGCGGCGGAAGTATTCGGCCAGAACCAGAAGAAGGACCGAGGTTAGCAACAGGATCGATCCCAGTGCCAAAACGTTTGGAAGCTTGGCGGGGAAGCGTATCTGGCTCCAGATGTAAACCGGCAGGGTTGGCTGGTTGCCGGACAGGAAAAAGGCGAGGACGAATTCATCGAAACTGACTGTGAACGTGACCAAAACGCTGGCTACGATACCGGGAGCGACGACCGGAAGCGTCACGCGACGGAAGGTTTCGAACACTCCGACGCCCAGATCGTAAGATGCTTCCTCCAGGGATGCGTCGAAGTCATCAAAAGCGGATTTCAGGATCGAGACAGAGAACGGCAGCGCGAGAAACGTATGGCCCAGAATGACTGTCAGCAATGACGGCTTGAGACCAAGAAACAGAAACAGGACCAGCATTGAAGAGGCGACGATAATACCTGGGATCACCAAAGGCAGCATCACCAGACCTTCTGCCGCGCGTTGACCCCGAAAACGGTACCGAACAAAGGCACGGGCGGCGAACAGCCCCATGGCGGTCGACAGAAGGGCAACAACAGTTCCGACGGCAAGCGAGTTCCAAAGCGCCTGGATCAACGTGTCCTGCTCGCCTAGCTTACGATACCAGTCCAGTGTCCAGCCCTTGATCGGGAACGCAACGATTGTGCCGCTGTTGAAAGAGAACAAAGGCAGGAACAAAACCGGCAGGTACAGAAACAGCAGATACAGGAACGCATAGGCTGTCAGGGTCGTAGGACGTCTCATCTGATCCGCCTCCCCAGCCGCGTGGCGGACATGACAAACACGATGGCCACAAAGCCCACCGACAGCATCGCGATTAACGATAGCGTAGCCCCAAGTGGCCAGTTGTTGGCGGCCCCGAACTGCACCTGAATAAGATTGGCGATCATCTTCCCATCTGAACCACCAACCAGAGCCGGGGTCACATAATCACCGACTGTAGGGATGAAGATGATCAGGCAAGCAGCAATGATACCTGGGATCGTCAGCGGCAGCGTCACCCGCATAAAACGTTGAATGGGGCTGTTTCCAAGATCTGTTGCAGCCTCAAGCAGACTGGGATCGATTTTCTGCAATGAGACATAGATCGGTAGGATCGCAAATGGAGCCCAGGCATGAGCGAGCGTCAGCACAACTGCGAATTCGTTGTAGAGCAGGAAGTCGAGAGGCTCGTTGATCAGACCCAGCGCCAGAAGCGCAGAGTTCATAACGCCGTTGAAACCCAAAATGAGTTTCCAGGCAAATACGCGCAGCAAATAGCTGGACCAAAATGGAATGGTGATCAGTAATAACCAGATGGTCTTTTTCTGGGCCTTCATCGCGATAAAATACGCGATGGGATAGGCCAGCGCGACGGTGACTATGGTCACCGCTCCGGCAATCCAGATCGACCGAAGCATCAGGTGCCGGACCAGCGGATCCGCAAACGCATCGCTGTAATTCTTCAGCGTTGGTGTCTTGTCGAGCGTCACATAGGTTTGGGTCCAGAATGAATAGGCAATCAGGATCACCAATGGCGCCGCGACCAGAAAGCCCACGTAAGCCGTGGCTGGCGCGCTGAGGGTATATCCCCGGGACGCTTCACTACGAAAGATCACCCAACCTCCCTTCCCGCAATTCACGAGTTACTAATGGACGATCGTCCATTAAATGTTGCGCCAGAAATGTCTTTCGTGTCAATATTCCTGTGAGCCACCTCTATGAGGCATTCGCAAGCGGTTGGTAACATTGAATAAAGTGCAAATCACCAAGGAACAAAAACGTGGTTCGAAGCGGGATCCGGAAGCCAACAAACAGCTACTGATCGACGCGACTCTGGACACGATTGCCGATATTGGGGTTACCGATACCTCGGTCAGCCGAATCTGCGAGCGTTCCGGTCTGTCGCGCGGAATGATCCATTTGCATTTCGGGGGTAAGGACAATTTGCTGACCGCAGCCGCCCAACATTTCAGCACCGAGTATTATGCCGAGATGGACAGAAGAACGGATCTGGGCGCGAGCGCAAAGCCCGAAGATCGTGTTATGGCAGTGATTGAGGCCGACCTGTCAGAAGCTCTGCTCAATCCCCGCAGTACTAAAATCTGGCATGCGTTTCGGGGTATCGCAAGCTCTCATCCAGGTATCGCCCGATACAGCAGCACGCAGGATGACAAACTTGTCGAAACCTTGCGGTCCGCGTTCACAGATATAGCCCCACAAAAAGGGCGTGACCCGAACTTGGTAGATGACGCAACCAGCGGAACGCTGGCCTTGCTGGAGGGGATGTGGGTGAATTACCTAACCGACATGCAGGGATTTTCACGCCGCCGCTCTGTCAACCTTGTTCGAAGGTTTTTATGCGGACTCTTTCCCGGAAGATTTGAGAGTTAGGTGATGGCGGCACTCAAATTCGACTACCAAACTTGTCGCGTATGTGCGAGTGATCCCAGGGAATTTCTTACTAAATCCGTGCGATCGGCAAGCTTCGTCGATACCTTGTTTATTACAATAATCGGGGAAAATAGCGGTTGAAGTTCATTCACATCACTGACATTCACCTCGTCCGCGACTCCGGTCGGCTAAATGGCGGCTTTCCGTCCCAGCGGCTGGACGCCTGTTTGAACGATATCATTCGATGGCATTCCGATGCGGCGTTCTGTGTCATCTCTGGCGATTTGGCTGAATTTGCCGAGGAAGAGGCCTATCGGGCGCTCAAGGCGAGAATGGTCGCCTTTCCGCTCCGCTCTTTTCTGCTGATAGGAAATCACGACGACCGAGCTGTTTTCCAATCGGTCTTCCCGGATCATCCAAAGGATGCCAACGGGTTTGTCCAGCACCGGTTCGAAACGGATGAGGGTGTTTTCTTGTTTCTCGATTCAACCAAAGACGGGCGCGATGTGCATGAAGGGCAGCTTTGCCCTGCCCGGTTGGACTGGCTCAGGCAGCAACTGATCCTAGCCCAGGACAAGCCAACCTATGTGTTTCTGCACCACCCACCCTTTGACCTTGGCATTCCCCTGGTGGACGAAATCAGGCTGGTCGAGGCGGACGCCTTTGCTGATGCCCTCAAACACGGGCACAATATTCGGCATGTATTTTACGGCCATGTACACCGCATGACCTACGTAAATTGGCGCGGCTTTCCATTCACCAGCCTGCCCAGCCTCAACCACCAGATTCCGTTGAATGCGGCCAGTGTCGATGGCGAGTTCTGCGACGAACCTCCGGCCTACGGCGTCGTACAGATTGGCGAGGATCAGTTGACAGTGCATTTCAACACTTTCCTGCACCGCAACCCATTGCATCAGACCTGAGGTATGGAGACCTACTGGATCGCATTGGTTCTCGTTTCGGCGGCAACCCACCCGCTGCGCGACCTTATGCTGAAAGGGGTTGCGCATCCGGTGTCATGCTATGTCGGAGTTTCTCTGACCTGGGTGATCATGGCTGCGGTTCATACGCTGGTCATGGGACATGATCTGAGCTTACCTTATGAGGTCTGGCCCTTTGTCGCGATTTCGGTCCTTGGACTAACCTTCTATTACTACGGCACGTTGTCGGCCCTGAGACGTGGGAACCTTTCGGTCTATTACCCGATCATCCGTTCGTCGCCGATTGCTATTGTCGCCTTCAGCTGGCTGGCTCTTGATCAGCATTATTCGTGGTTCACATTGGTGGGAATCGCGCTGGTCCTTCTAGGCAGCCTGATGATCCAGAAGTCGCCCGGCGGGCTGCTGCACGATCACAGAGCATTCTCGCTGGCAAGTATGGCGATGCTGGGATCGGCTGCTTATTCGCTAAGCGATGCCCACGCCATGAAACTGACCAATCCGGCACCTTTCCTGTTTTTCACCTATACTCTGGTGACACCGCTGCTTGCTGGCATCAGGGCGTGGGAAGATCGCCACTTGTCAGCCCCTTTCATGGGGGTCGTGCGGGGCTGGGCACAGGCACCGGTGCGGATCGTATTTGCCGGGATCGTTTCCTACGTGTCTTACCTGTTCATCCTGACCGCTTTTCAGCTTGGGGCTGAGGCCGCCACAGTTAGTGCGGTCCGGCAAGCTTCAATCCCGGTTTCGGTGACCCTCGCAGCGATCATCCTCAAGGAATCCCGTTTTCTGCACCGTATCGGCTGGGCCAGCCTGATCGCATTGGGAATCCTGTTGATTACGCTGTCCCGAGGTTAACCCTGTTTCCGCTGAAACTGCCGTGCTTCGGGGCGGGAGAAAACGCTATACTGCGGCGGCCAACACTCAGGAATTCCGACTACGCGGGTCAAGATCAGACGGTCTAAAGCGCTATGCAGCCGGGAAAACCTGACGGTTCCTTTCCTTCAGTAAAAGCGCCCCAGTTCCTTGATCCTTTGCGGATAGTCTTCTGGAAATCGCCAGATGATCTCTCCGGATGCGCGCACCAGGCCGCGCGCGGCTGGGTCTTTGTCGGTCAACAATGACAGGAAAAGATCGCTGCTGGCCCATGGCGAAGATCTGAAGTACCAATGCCCGTTGCCGGTGCCCGCCTCTTCGGCATCCGTCACGTCGATGACATGCAGCCTTGGGGTCCGGGCCAGTTCCGCTTGCACCGCAGGCACTGCTTCGCCGGGCGGCGAGGTCTCTCCGACGCGCTTGCGGCCAAAGACAAACCTAGAGATCGCCAGCGCGGAATCCGTTTGCGACTGATAGATCGTCAGGTCCGTAACCGCATCGAGAAGACCGTCCTCGATAGCATGAAGGAAATAAGCGCGGTCCAGGTCGCTGCCAATCAGGATGAGTTTGCCCAACCGCGCGTTTTCCTCGGCTCCCAACGCGATTTGATAAGCGGCATCAAAGGCCAGCCTAGTCCCGGCGCTGTAGCCGATCAGGTGAATGCGACGGGCATCGGTATGGGTCGAAAGAAAGGCAATCAGCTCGCGCAGATAGCGTCGCGAGGCCAGCGCCGATTCCTGATCGCGGAAATAGGCCAGCGTACTTGGGGTTGCTGTCCAATTGTAACTTATGAAAGCACCCTGATAGCCCAGGAAATGCTGCAACTGGCTTGAGACCAGGGTGGAATAGTCGAAATCCACATTATAGCCGTGGATGTAAATGAAAATGTCGTTGTTGGCCGATTGCGCCAATTGCGCATTGATTTGTGACGCAAAACGGCGACCAGCAGATTCGACTTCGGCACGGCTGGGTGGCGTATCCATGTATTTGATTGCGCTGAATGGCAGAATGCCGGTCTCGGTCACACCCGCCACACGCAGCCTATAATCCCGATCCCGCGCCGCGGCGAGCGTGATGCGCCTTGCGTTTTCCCAGCTTTCAAGCGGCGGGTCCGACGCAATCTGCGCGACACCCGCCCGCAACACGTGCCCCCGTGCGTTATTATAGCTTTTCTGTGGGTCGTCCGGTTCCGCAGGCTGGCGGTCGGTTGCGTAAAACAGACGCGTCCGCGCCTCAAAATTGCCCTCGGTCACATCCCCGAACGGGTCGAGCGTGCCATTGGCAAAGACCGTTGGCGAAGGCATGATGTCAATTTCATTGTAGGTTTTCGCCGCACACCCTGTCAGGGCGACACAGATCAATAGCCACCAAAACCTATGCATCAGACCCTTTTCGCTCCGGATGTTCCCGCCGCTTTGTGAACTCGCGGCACAAGATTTCACACATTTCTTTTGCAAATAGTTCGACATTGGCAAACGTTTATTGCCACGCGCGACCATAGGTATCAGTCGCAAAAGGGGTCCGGTTTCGATGCCCGGCGCCCGCACCCGGCGCGACCTCAATGGGTCTAGTCCGCCAGAACTGGGTCAGATCCTGTGCGCCGCTGGGTTCGGTAGAGAGAGGGCGAAACGCCTGTCCAGCGGTTGAAAGCGCGTCGGAAGCTGCGGGGGTCTTTATAACCAAGCGTACTGGCGATCTGGTCAATTGACCTGTCGGTGTGAGTCAGCAGATGCTGTGCCTTGCTTTTTGCAAAGCGGGATTGGACGGCATTGAAGGACGTACCTTCCTGACGCAGCGCGCGCTGCAGGGTTCGCGGCCCTATCGCAAGATGGCTTGCTACGGTTTCCTCGGACATGTCCGCGTTTGCGACAGTGATCTGCAATATCTGTTCCACTGCATCCCCAATGGTCTGTACAGGATTAACGCCCATCAACGCCGCCAGATCATCAAGGTCGATGTTCGCATCCAGACTGCGGGGCGAACAGTTGCGCGTTTGCAAATCTCTCAGTCGGATGGCAATACTAGGCGGGCTGTCCCGAAGACGCACTGAGGCCCCAATCATCTCTTCGATCTGCGGGACATCGACGCGCGCCTCATGTGGCAGTTCAATCCAGTCCGGGTGCCAGCCTTTGCCCAGAAAATGGCGAATAACGGTGACGAGGACAAACACCGAGCCTTCGTCCAGGTGTCTGTGACCCATGACCGTCAGCCCGACCGCGCTGCGCCCGACCACGACATGTGTCTCGGTCTGACGGAATACGATCTCTGAACCTGGGTGTATCAGCAAGAACGCACGTGCCCCACGCGCCAGCGCGGTAGCCAGGTCAGGCGCGCTCAGCACAAAACTGGAATACGCACCATAGCGCGCGTAATCGAATATGCGGCCAATCCGGGCACCAAGAAGCCTGTCGCCCATCGCTCGGGCCACCGATTCGACCAGAATGCCCTCTGATGCGTAGGGTGCAAAACCCGCTTTCAGAGATAAAACAGAACGGTCCAGGCCGGCCGCTTGAAGTGCGTCAGTGACGGTGCTTGCCCCTGCGAAATCTTCAAGCAGTTCCACGACATGGGCCAACTCGCGAATTGTAACCATGTTTCGGCGCATTGGGTTAGTTTGTCGGGAATTGTCCGGTGACACAACCCATAAGGGCGCTGCACAATCGCTCTGCGACAACGGGTTACACCGCCATTCCCCGAACCCGTAATCACCGACGAAACCTCTGATTTCATAAGGGACATGTTTGTGAGTAAGTCTTCCCCCGTCTCAATCAGTCTGTCGCTGACGTTGCTGGCCACGATCTGGATTCAGGCGGCGTACGCGCAGGAAATGGATACAACCGTCGACAGTTTAAGTGACAGCCGCGAGATCCCGATTACCATCGACAATTTCATCCGCGCCGCGACTGATCTTGAGCTGGGCAAATATGTGTCTCTGGCCGGAGGCGTGAACAGGTTCTTTCACTTTCGCGAGCCGACCCCGGTGGATGATCAACCAACAATCCGGATGAACCGCGACACGCTGTACAGCACCGCTGTTATCGACATCAGCGAAGGCGCAACCCTGACGCTGCCAAATGCAGATGGCCGCTATATGACCGCAATGGTCCTCAATCAGGATCACTACATCGAAGAGGTGATTCACGGCGGTGGTACCTATGCGCTGGATGTCGAGACTTTCGGCACGCCCTATGTCGTCGTCTTCATGCGTGTGCTGGTCGATGCCGCTGATCCTTCGGATGTGGCCGCCGTCAACGCGTTGCAGGACCAGATGCTGGTCGAGGCCGGATCGGCCCGTCCGTTCATCCTTCCTAATTATGACGAAGCCAGTTTTGAGGGGCTGTTAAAAAGCATTTTGGCCCTTGGCCCCTATGTGCCGGACAGTTCCCATATGTTCGGCGCGCGTGATCAGGTTCAGGCGGTCCGGCATCTGATCGGCACCGCTGGCGGTTGGGGCGGGTTGCCCGAACATGAGGCCTATTACGTCGGTGTCGAGCCCAATCTGCCAGTGGCCGAGTATCGCATCGATGTCCCCGCCGAGGTGCCGGTCGGGGCGTTCTGGTCTGTCAGCCTTTATAACGCCAGGGGCTTTTTCCAGCCCAACGCACAAGACGCCTATAACGTCAATTCGGTGACAGGTGCGCGCAATGGTGATGGATCAATGACCATTCACCTGGGCGGGTGTTTGGATGGGCGGGTCAACTGCCTGCCGATCATGGAGGGCTGGAACTATACCGTGCGTATGTATCAGCCCGGGCCCGAGGTTCTGGATGGGACGTGGAGCTTCCCCCCGGCCCGCCTTTTGAATTAACGGAAAGGATTTCTCATGCGACGTCTTCTTTTTGCCCTTGCGCTTTGCGCGCCCTCTGTTGCCGTGTCTGAACAGGTGCGCATCCACAACCTTGTGCGGGCGGAATCTGACACGATGATCCGGGCAAATCTTGCCGCCTATGGGGTAGGCGTGGGCGAAATCGTGCACGAACGTGCGCTGGTTTCAGCGGATGCTCCGCAGCCGATCATCCGCGCAAATCAGGACACGCTTTATTCCGCGGTGATCCTAGACCTATCCCAGCCGGTTCAAATTACTTTGCCCGAAAGCGATGGTCGCTTTCAGTCGATGCTAGCTATCAGCCAGGATCACTATGCCTTTGTCGAGGCAACGCCGGGCACCTATGACCTGACCGAGGAAAATGTCGGCACACGCTTTGCGTTTATCCTATTCCGGACATTTGTTGATGCTGCTGACGCAGAAGATCTGACCAAGGCACATGCGGCGCAGGATGGAATCGTGCTCAGCGGCGGTGGCAACGGCCCGTTCGAGGCTCCGGACTGGGATATGGAAAGCCTGGTCGAAGCGCGCAAGGCGGTGAACGATTTGGCAAGCGCGGTCGGCTTTGATGCTGCCAATGCCTTTGGCCGCAAGGACGAGGTCGACCCGATCGATCACCTGGTCGGCGCCATCGCTGGTTGGGCCGGGCAACCGGCGAGCACGGCATCGGCCGTTATCGCCAGTGTCGATGCAAATGATGGTGAAACACCCCATGCGATTACGGTCAGCGACGTCCCGGTCGACGCGTTTTGGTCGATCACAGTTTACAATGCCGACGGCTATCTTGAGCCGAACGAGCTTGGCCGCAACAGTTACAACAACGTTTCAGCCAAGCCCAACGAGGACGGGTCATACACTATCAATTTCGGCGCATGTGACGATGGCCGGAACAACTGTATCCCGACCCCGCCAAACTGGAACTACACCGTCCGCCTGTACCAGCCGCGCGCCGAAATTCTGGATGGAACTTGGACCTTTCCATCGGCCGAACGAGTCAACTGAACCGATAAGGAGACCGAGATATGCCGTTTTCAACAAAGTCACAGGCCACCGCACTCGCCTTGCTGATGGCTGCAATCCTGGCCTTACCACTACCAGCAGAGGCCCAGTCAAAACGAACAAAGAACACAGTTGGCGGTGCGGTCGTGGGGGCTGGTGTTGGGTATCTTGTTTCCGGCAGTGACGGGGCAAAGGCCGGAGCCGTCGTCGGAGCCATCGCCGGCTATCGTAAAAAACGCTAGGGCCACGCTGCGCGTGCCGAACGCTATTAGACAAATGAGGTAGATCACATGAAACTTGTTCCCCATTCGGCCATTTTTGGGATATGCATGACCGCGCTGGCGAGCACTGCCTCTGCCGATGCGGAGATGGACGAAATCATCGCCACAGCTGCACCGTTCATGCATTTTAGCTGCGCCAGTGTTCTTGCAGAGCATGAGGATGACCCCGATCAGGTAAGCCAGATCGTGCGTCTGATGGCGATGGTGTCGCTCTACAACCGTCAGATCGATGTCGTGGCCACCGTCCCCGAAGAATATCTGGGCGATCTCAAGACCGAGTTCGTCGAAGAGCTTGAAGACGCCTGCGACAACGATGGTGGCAGGTTGCTGGCCGGGGCCGTTGACGATGCTGTGCGAGAGACGTTTGAAGAGTTCGAATAAACGAGAACGCTTCGGCGCATCATAGCATGGTTAGAAGATGAGACGGGACGCTGCGAAAAGCTGTGGCAGATCGGGTGATGAAGGGCATCTAACTCAAGGTGTGAAAGAAACGCTCCTTACAAGGCAAAATCAACCCCGGCAGGTCTGGAAGACGACAGCCTGCATTCCAGCCGCGTGCATCACTGATACGTGTCTGTCATGTCGCGCTCCTTTTTATTGCCAAAACCGGTCACTAACCGGCATACGCGGTGTTATGTATTGATCAACCACCACCAAAGCTCTTGGCAGTTCCGTGCGGTTCACCACAACAGACCCCGCAAAGTGAACCTTTGAGCAGACTAAGAAAACGGCGTCTGAGGCTTGTCGGAGTATTCCGGTTTCTCAAGCGGTATCATCCTCGACAGACGTCCTGACAGCGGAAACAGACAGGCTTGCAACGAGTGATAGATGTCCGGCTTGCCGTCAAAAATAGATGTCACTACAGCGCCTGCCCCATCCACTGCTGGAAACCAGCCGCCATGCTGATGATCCACAAATGTTTCATTCGCATAGGTCCAGAGCTTTCTGTACCACTCCTCGTCTTCTGGCCTTCTGTCTAGCGCGATCAGAGCCGCAACCGCCCCAATGGCTTCGGTGATGGGCCACCAGAACCGCGATGCATTGGCAACGCGGCCATCAAAATCGAGTGTATAGGCCAAACCGCCGCCAGGCAGCCACGCATCATTCAAAGCCTGCGCAATCAAGCGGCGCGCCCTATCCAGAGCATTGGGGTCGGTTCGGCCCGACAAATCCCAATGCTGAAGCTGAAGCCGCCCCAGTTCGAACGAATGCCCCGGCGTTGTTCCGGAAGGTCTGAACATCGGGTCACCCGCATAATCCCGGTTGATCTGCCAATCAGACGAATAGTGTTCGGGAAGCCGCCAGTTTTCACTGGGTGCTATTTTACCAATGAAGAAGTCCAGAATGCGACCAGCCCGGAACAGATAAATCTCGTCCCCTGTGGCCTCAAAGGCCGCCAGCATCGCCTCAACGCCGTGCATATTCGCATTCATTCCACGATATGTGGAAAACGGCGTCCAATCCCTGTTCCATTCATCGCGAAACAGGCCTGCTTCTTCGTCCCAGAAGTGTTTTTCCAGAACACTTCGGACATCTGTCATTAGCTTGTCTGCATCGGGGTGACCCGCCAGTTTCGCACTTGCCGAGGCAAGAAGGACAAAGACATGCCCATAAGCAAGCTTGCGGTCATCCTTGATCTGATCCCCATCCAACGCCCAGAGATATCCGCCGTGGTCGCGATCTCGGTGATGGCTTTCGAGAAATGTCATGCCGTGATCAATGATCCGTTCAGCGCCTTTAAAACCAGACAGATGTCCTAGTGCATAAGAATGAATCAACCGGGTCGTCGTGTGCAGCTCCTGCAGCTTGCCGGGCAGAGGGCTGCCATCGTGACCAAGTGTATGAAACCCAGGCTCATCCCGGCAACTCGCGCTGAAGAACGTAAGTTGCCGCTTGGCCTCGTTCATCAACCAATCGCGATGTCTTGACGTTTCAATCCAAAACCCGGCTTCGGACTGCGACCCAGGTAGCAACAGCTGGTTTTCGTTCATCTAAAGATCCCGCGGATGGAGTTCTGTCGCGTGCGACGAAGCCCGATCTTCTAAATTATCCACCATCTCAGCAAGCCCGTCGCAACGCTGTACCATCCGAAGCAAACAGATGTGCATTCTGCGCTTGAATACGCAAACCGAGATGGTCCCCGGATTTCACGGGGATATTGCCATGCTTGCGCACCATCATGGGGCCTATCCCCTCGGCATTGACGTAAATGTTCGTGTCCGATCCCAGATGTTCAACAACATCCGCCACGGCCGACAGATCACCGGCACCGTTGTCCACAACATCGATATGTTCCGGCCTTACACCCAGTTCTTTCGCCTGAGCGGTAAGGGGTTGATCGAGCATCCTGATTTCAACCCCATTCCCGACATTCACACCTGTTTCGGTTCCCAGAGCGGGCACAACATTCATGGTGGGTGAGCCGATAAATTGCGCAACAAACTTGTTGGCCGGTCTTTCATAAAGCTCGAGCGGGCTGCCGACTTGCTGGATATCCCCTGCGTTCAGAACAACGATCCGATCTGCCAGCGTCAACGCTTCGACTTGATCATGGGTCACATAGATCATGGTCGCACCTAGTTTTTGATGCAGCCGCGCAATCTCCAGCCGCATCTCGACACGCAAAGCCGCGTCAAGGTTTGACAAAGGCTCGTCAAACAGAAAGGCGCGTGGGTCCCGGATGATGGCCCGCCCCATGGCAACCCGCTGACGTTGACCACCCGAAAGGGCCTTGGGCAAGCGATCCGTCAATTTGGTCAACCCCAGCGTCTCTGCCGCCTGGGCGACCTTTGATATGCGTTCAGCCACCGGAGCTTTGCGGATTTCCATCGAAAAACCCATGTTCCGCGCAACATCCATATGCGGGTAAAGCGCATACGATTGAAATACCATCGCGATGTCCCGATCTCTTGGCCTCACATCGTTCATACGCTCGCCATCGATCAGAAAGTCGCCGCCTGATATCGGTTCAAGACCAGCAACCATGCGCAGCAAAGTGGACTTGCCGCAGCCTGACGGGCCGACCAGAACGATGAACTCACCATCCTGAATTTCAAGGTTGATGTTGCGCAGGACCTCAACGGATCCATAGCGTTTTGCAACGTCACGAAGTTCGATACGTGCCATGATCTGGCCTCCTATCCTTTGACCGCGCCGGACGTGAGGCCCTGCACGAGATAGCGTTGAATGAAGATGAAAAAGAGGCAACTGGGGATCAGTGCCAGCACGCCGGCCGCCATCATTTGCCCCCAATCGACCGAGAATTTGGAAACAAATGTCAACAAGCCAACCGGGAATGTCATCGCGTCGTTCTTTGAAATCAGCATCAACGCAAACAACAGCTCGGACCATGCGGCAGTAAAGACAAATCCAAGCGTCGCCCCGAGACCGGGCAATGTCAGTGGGAACACCACTTTGCGCAGCGCCTGAAACCGCGTACAGCCATCCATCATCGCCGCGTCTTCCAGATCTTTGGGAATGCCATCAAAGAAAGACTGCATCAGGAAAGTAGCAAAGGGGATGTTGAACGCAGTATAGACAACGATCAGACTTGTCAGCGAATTCAGCAGTCCGAGGTCGGCAACAATCTTATAGATCGGTGCAATGATCATCAGAAGCGGGAACATCTGGGTGATAAGCATCAAGGCAATGATGATGCGTTTGCCCGCGAAAACGAAGCGCGAAAAGGCATAGCCCGCCCCAGCCGCAAACAGAGTAGTAAAGAACGCAGCCCCCAGCGACACCACAAGAGAGTTCCGGAAATAGGCCACAAAGTCGGTCTGAAAAATGACCGTCTTGAAATTTGAAAAGGTGACCTCGCTTGGAAACAGCCGGGTGCCCTCTGAAAAGATCAGCGCGTCCGGGGTCAACCCGATCTTGAGCAACCAATAAAGCGGGAACAACGCAAAGATCAGATAGAACGCAAGTGCCGCGTATTTGCCCACAACCAGCAGGGGGTTGGGTTTCCTGACAGCTGACATGGCCAACTCCTCAAATCTTGACCAGCTTCTTGCGAAGCCAGAGCAGGATAACGGCATAGATCAGAAGGATCAGCAGCAGCGCCACAGCAATGGTTGACGCGTAACCGAAGTCCAATTTGCGAAAAGCGGTGGTGAAGATATAGGTCGACAGGATTTGCGTCGAATTCGCAGGCCCGCCACCGGTCATCACATAGATCAGGTCGGCAAAGTTGGCGATCCAGATTGTCCGCAGCATCACGGTGATCGCGATCATCGGAGCAAGAAACGGCAACGTGATCTTGGTGAAGGTCTGCCAGGGGGTCGCGCCATCGACTTCTGCGGCCTCATAAAGCTCATCGGGTATTGATTGCAAAGCCGCCAGCAGCGTGATCGCAAAGAACGGCACGCCGAACCAGATATTTGCCGTGATCGGACCCCACATGGCAAGCTTGGGGTCGCCAAGGATATTGTAGGGCTCTGACAGAATGCCAAGCGCGGCCAGCCAATGCGGCAGCGGGCCGATGACAGGGTTAAAAAGCCACGCCCAAGTCAGCGCGGAAAGGAAGGTCGGGACAGCCCAGGGTAGGAAAACAAGCGCCTGAAAAAGTTTCTTTCCAAAGAACTGCGTATTCAAAAGCATAGCAAGGCCAAGGCCAAGCAGAAACTGGAACGTTATCGACCAAAAGGTCCAGAACAGCGTGTTCTCCATCGCGATCCAGAACTTGCGGTCTCGCCACAGGTCACCGTAGTTTTCAAAACCGATCCAGCCAGAAGCAAAAGGCTTTAACAGCTCAATGGATTGGAACGAATATGAGATTCCGATGATTAGCGGAACCATGATCACCGCACCGATCAAAAGAACTGCGGGCGACAAATAGAAAAAAGGCTCGACCATGTATTGCAGGTAGAGCGAGCGTCGTGCCCGGGTTTCCCCGGGCCTGACAGTTTTCTGAATGCGCGAAATCACTGTTTTGCCTTCCACTTGGCATGCTCGTCGGTGAGGAACTCTGCCCACTCATCCGCGACGTCCTGCGCACTGCGCTGTCCCAACAGGGCTTCCTGACTGGTTTCCAGCAGAAGTGTGCTGCCAAAATAGCCCCACTGCTCCAGGTTGGTTGGCATTGTTGTCGGCACATATTGCTCACCGTTCAGTTCTTCGAACCAGCCTTTGAATTGCTCGGTCTGGAAATGAGGATCCTGATCGGCGCCTTTGTGGATCGGAATGACGCCAACACGCTTTGCCCACGTGGCGTTGGCTTTGGGCGTCGACAGGGCCGCAACCAGATCAAAGGCTTCGTCTTCATGTTCAGTTGCATTGAAGATCGACCAGCCTGCGAACCCAATGGTCGGGAAAGCTTTGCCCGAAGGTCCAACAGGCATCGGAATGACCGCGAAATCTTCGGCAGGCATCCGCTCGGCAATAGCGATCAGTGCATCCGGGTCCTGATCGAGGAACGCACAGGTGCCGGAATAAAAACCAGCCACAATCTCGTTAAAGCCCCAACTGACGGCGTCCTTGGGCGCATATCCGTTCTGATACATGTCGATCATGAACTGGATGCCTTCGACCGAGCCGGGCTCGTTGATGCGGCTGACACCGTCTTTTGTGAAAAACTCGTTGGTGCCGTTCATGGCTGCGGCGAACATGATCCAGCCATTTGTTCCACCGGGACCACCGCGCAGACAGTATCCGTACTTGCCGTCAAGCTCGGACACCGCGGCAGAGGCAGCCTTGAACTCTTCCATCGTAGTCGGAGGGGTGTCGATACCGGCTTCGGCCAGCAGTTTTTTGTTGTAGAACATCGCCCGCAGGTAGAAGCCGTACGGGATCATATAGAGATCACCCGCCTGGCTGCCCATGGCAACGGTCTTGTCTGTCAGCGTTGCCCCGTGTTCCCATCCAGCGACATGGTCCTTGAGACTGACCAGCTGATCGGACCCGGCATAAAGAGCCTGCCAGGTATCGGGCATTTCAACCACATCCGGGATGTCGCCACCTGCCACCATTGTCGCCAGCTTTTCGAACGCGTTGCCCCACGGCAGCGATACAATCTCGACAGTGACGTCGGGATTATTGGCTTCAAATTCATCAACCAGCCCCTGAAGCACCTCTGTACGCTCGGGGCTCGTAATAACCTCGACCAGTTTCAGTGTGGTCTCGGCATAAGATGCCGAACCCATGAACACGGCCGCAGCCGTCATTCCTGATAGTAGTTTTTTCATGTTTTCCTCCTGTTGATTTTATTGAGCGAACAGTTCTAAGCCGTACTTTCGGCGAGAGCCGAAGCAAAATCGGCCCATAGATCTTCTGCCGACTCGAGCCCCAAACTCAGGCGCACCAGATTGGGTGAGACCCCAAATTTCTGCATTGAGTTCTGTTCGCCAGCCTGAGCAAGCCCAACGCGCGCAGGCAGGATCAGACTTTCGAAGCCGCCCCAGCTCACGCCGAGGCGGAATAGGTTCAAAGCATCAGAAAACTTTGCGATGTCGACACTGTCATCAAACTCAACCGACATAAGTCCGGACCGCCCCGTCAACCCGGGAACGTCGTTGGCCCCGGGTGAGTTGACTCGCCTCACCTGCGAAGCAGTGGCCAGGCGATCGACGAAGATGTTGGCAGTCGCCTGATGCTGCATCATGCGCGCATGCAAAGTACGCAGGCCGCGCGTCAACAGGAACGCTTCAAAAGGTGCCAGTTTAGCACCAAGCAAAGGAAGTGTCAGATCACGGATGCGGGCGATATGGTTTTTGGAGGCAACCACCACGCCCGCAACCGTGTCCGAGTGCCCCGAGATATATTTCGAGGCTGAGTGGATGACGATATCGATGCCCAGTGTGAGGGGGCGTTGGAATACCGGGCTTGCCCATGAATTATCGATCATCGTCAGCACATTGTGGCGTCTGGCATGCTCTGCGACGCGGCGCAGATCCATCGCCTCAAAAACGACGGAACCGGGACTCTCCAGATAGGCTAGCGTTACATCGGCAAGCAGTTCGGGGTCGTTTTCGAAACGCTCCGGCACGTGATAGTCGATATGCACCCCGAACGGGCGCAGGATGCGCTCCATAAACCGGAATGTGTCCGGATAGACATGTTCGACGCAGGCAATCCGGTCACCGGGTTTGACAAATGCCAGCAGCGTCGAAGAAATTGCGGCCATCCCGGAAGCAAATGCAACGGCTGTCTGACCTTGTTCGGCTTCAGCCATGAGCGTTTCAAACGCGGCGACGGTCGGGTTTTCCACGCGCGTGTAGATGGCTGTTTCTGATCTTCCCGCCATCCGGTCTTCAAAACTCTGATAATTGTCGAAAGTGAATAGTGAGGTTTGAACAATAGGCGGCGTGACCGAACCTGCCGCGTCCGGGAAGATTGCTGCAAGACGCGTTGCAAGGTCTTTGTAATCAGACATTCTGACTTTCCATGATTTCCAGGACTTCTGCTTCGACCATGTCCATGATCTCACCGACAATCCTTGCGGCTTCTTCTGCTCTGCCAGCGACGACTGCTTCGGCAAGTTGCGTGTGCATTGGAATTGTGGCTTGACCCAAGTGCGGTTGGCCGAATGGTGCTTCGTATACTTCGTTAAAGGCTTCTTGAATCTGCCGGATTAGCTGACCGAACAATGGGTTTCCGCACGCTTCGTGCAGTGAAGCGTGAAACCGGTAGTCTGCCTGACGCCAGTCCTCACCCGCAGAATGAACAGCTATGAGTTCTGCAACGCGGGCCGAAATCAAAAGCCGCTGCGAGTCTGAGCAATTCAGTGCTGCCAACCTTGCTGCCTCAATTTCCAGTGGCCGACGCACGGCGTGCGTCCGCAAAAGGCTTTCGGCTTCGAGCTTCAGCGTGAATGGAAGGTGGATCGTGTTGGCAGATACCTCGGCCGCCAATCGCGTCCCGGCTTTCTTATTCCGCACAACGATGCCCATGTTCTGCCAGCTTGTCAGGGCCTCGCGAACCTTCGCCCGTCCGATCCCAAGCTGATTTGCAATTTCGATCTCTGGCGGCAGGCGATCGCCTACTTTCAAACCTTCCAGTTCGATCATTCCAGAGAGAGCATCCAGAACGTCCCGGCTACTACTGCCAGGCGGCAGCGGCTTCAGGGAATTGCCGACACTCTCAGCCGTTTCTTGTGGAGGTGTTCTTGTTTCCACGTGCCACTGCTCCGAATCATGGTCCAATCATTGATACATTTAATGTCCGACAAAATAAACTATAATGTCGGACATTAAATTTTTTCGTAAGGCAAACCGGAAAGGTTCAGCGCAGATTATCTGCGGTCCATTGCAGCAGGATCGTCACCTTTCACAGGTAAGCGAAGGAAGGTGTAGCGGCCCAATATCTGAAGCTGCTGACCTGGTCCCCATAGTCGCGAAGACGAGGGGATCAGCAGTCAAGCAACTGAATTGCATAGGGATTAACCGAGTTTGGAAAACGGAAACCCTTCAGGCGCGTGTGGGGATTTGGATTGCGACCTTCAGGTTCCGATACCGCAGGTGCAATCTAGAATCTTGGCCACCGATACCGCACCGATCGATCTTCTGGCCATCTAAGTGTCGGCGTGCAACTAGACAGAGATTGTCCCGTCGGCCCGCCAGCCGTCGAAAATCTCCAGCGCCTTGTCCGAGAATGCCTTGTCGTTGATATGACAAGCCAGCCTGTGTGCCTCGACCGTCTTGGGTAAGTTGGCTTCAATTCCTGTTAGAAACGCCTTAAGGCCATCTGGATTATGGAGGTCCGCGCCCTCGCGATCCCATTCCCCCAGGCCATGCTCAGGCAGAATGATCGCTGTGGGCCCCTTCGCCTTGGCGAGTTGATCACAGTGGGCCAGCGCCACCAGGTTCGTTTCGGCGGCTTGCAGAACGACCGAAGTAATCAGGCGGTTGTGGGCGTGCTTGAGGTGACTATCCCACTTTGTTGCAACAGGCTGCCAGCCAACCACATCGACCAGATCATAGCACCCGGGAGATACGATCTGTGGCGTTCCGGTCAACCCGGCATTTGTCAATCGATCCGCACCAGCCGAGATGTTTGATCCGTTGACATGGTTGCCCAGCTCCTGCGTGCAGAAATCGAACACACAGGCAAAGGCTCCTTGTGCTGCGAGGCTTTCAAAGGCGCGCCCGCCCATGCCGGTCGCATGGAATACAGCCACTTCGAAACCGCGCGCCTCTAGCGCGGGTTTCAGCGGGATCACGTATTTCAGTGCAGAGGTGCCAAGTGACGTCATTCCAACAAGCGGCTTGTCAGGGTTTGGCCTCTGCGCCGCCTTGGCAGCACCTAGTACAGCGCCCGCAGCCTGACTGAGGGAGGCCTTGCAGACCGAGTTCAAACCATACAGCCCACCAGCCCAGAGGATCATCTGCGTGTCAGCAGCTAGTCTTTCGGCAGGGATCAGTGGCGAAAAGGATACCGTAGAGACGATGTATTTTGGGGTGCCGAGTGGCAGAGCCGAGGCCACGTCCAGCGCAAGATCCGTACCCATCGTACCGCCCAGCACAATCATGCCGTCAAATTGTCCTTCGGCGTGAAGGCGCGCCGCCAGCAGACTGGCACCTCGGGCCATGATTTGCATCGCGTGGTTTTCATCACCGCTATCGATAGCGGCCTGTATCGTGCTGCCACCTTCTGCGGCGACATCATGTTTCGAGTAGTCCGTAGGCTTTGACGGGTCTCCAAGTACTGAGACATCCATCGTCAGGACTTTGCCGCCCTGGTCGCGGATCACGCCCGAAAGGAAGCCAAGCTCATCATCTTTGGTGTCAAAGGTGCCAATGACCAGAATTGTTTTTGCGTCATTCATAGCTTTATCCACGCGGTTTTAAGATTCACGTATTTCTCGATGGCATGCAAAGACTTATCGGATCCATTTCCGGATTGCCCTACACCACCCAATGGCACCGTACCATCGGCCCCGCCATATGTGTTGATATGCATGACCCCGGTTCGAACGGACTTTACCATGTGGTGAGCGCGGCTGAGGTTGCTGGTCCATGCCGCCCCGGCAAGCCCGAAAACTGTGGAATTAGCCAATGAGATTGCTTCTTCCTCTGTTGCGAACGAGGTAACGCCCAGAACCGGACCGAACACTTCCTTTTGTGCCAAAGTCGCGTCGCGGGTCACACCGGTCACGATTGTCGGGGCCATGTAGTAGCCGCCCGTGTCTTGCAAAACACGGGATCCACCCATGACAACCCGCCCACCTTCCCGTGTTGCGGTGTCAACGAAAGCAAGGTTCGCTTGCAACTGCGCTTCTGAATTTACAGCCCCGATTTGAGTGTCGATCCTCAACGGATCACCCACACGCATTGCTTCGGACACCTTTACGACAGCGGCGACAAAATCGTCATGGATCGCATCCTCAACCAGCAGACGCGACCCAGCCACGCAAACTTGACCTGCATTACGGAAGATCCCGGCGGCCGTAACCTTGGCGGCTTCATCCAGATCTGGGGCGTCGGCAAAGACTATGTTGGGGGACTTGCCGCCCAACTCCAGATACACCCGTTTCAAATTGGACCGCGCTGAATATTCCATCAGCCGCCGCCCCGTCATCCCCGAGCCAGTAAAAACAAGGACATCCACATCCATCGACAAGCCCAATGTCTCGCCTACGACATGGCCCTTGCCAGTGACTGCGTTAAGGACACCGGGTGGCAGTCCGGCTTCTAGCGCCAGGTCCGCCATCCGCATTAACGACAGCGACGCGGTTTCGGCCGGTTTTAGGACCACAGAATTGCCCACCGCCAAAGCAGGTCCCAGCTTCCACGCACCGATCATCAGCGGAAAGTTCCAAGGGATGATTGCCCCCACGACACCCACAGGCTCTTTATAGATCATGCCGAGGATGTTGCCGGGTGTCGGAGCGATCTCGCCATAAATCTTGTCGAGGGCTTCTGCGTAGTACCGGATCGTCGCGGCGGCAGAGAGGGGCTCGGCCTTCAGCGCCATGCTGATTTCGGTTCCATTGTCGCGCACACCAAGGACAGCCAGTTCCAAGGCATTGACCTCGATCAGATCGGCCCATTTCAACAGCACTTTCTTGCGAGCGGCTGGTGGTTGACCCGCCCAGCGGCCATCGTCGAAAGCGGCGCGGGCTGATGCGATTGCTGCTTCCATGTCGGCAGGTGTACCAGCCGCTACCGTGGTCAGGACCGTCCCGTCGATTGGCGAGATTATCTCCATCCGCCCACCATCGGAAGCGGCGACATGCCTGCCGTCGATCAAGTGATCAAACGCGGCCACCGGTCGGGCCCGCAGGGCATCGATCTTGGACTGATCCATCAAGTTACCTCGTATGGCTGTCGTGCATGTCGTGGTCTTCTTCCGGCTGATGAGCGCGCCATTCCTTGATCAGCGTCCGTAAGTGCAGAGCCAGAACAATGACGATCAGACCGAATATTATTGCCGCAATCGGTCGGTCGATCATGTCCAGTGGCGTCTTCAACCGCGGCAGAGCCGAGCGCAGCTTTACCTCCATGATACCACCAAGGACCATGCCCAGAATGATTGGGACAATCGGCAAGTTCAGTCGCTTTAGAACAAGGCCCAACACGCCAAAGCCTGCCGAGATCATGCAGTCGGTCAGTGAATTGCGGAGCGAATAGACACCCACAAAGGACAACAACAAGATCATCACACCCAGAAAGCGAGTCGGTACGCGGATAATCCTGGTCATAAGGTTTGTCGAAAACAGCAGAAAGACCATAACGATGACGTTCAAAGCGATCAGCGCAAAGTAGAGGCCGTAGACCAGATCAATATTGTTCTGGAACAGCTGCGGTCCCGGGATAACATTGTGAACATAAAAGACCGACAGCATCATCGCTGTCAGCGCCTCACCCGGAATGCCAAGCGCAAGCAGCGGGATCATTGCCGCAGCCGGAACCGCATTGTTGGCCGCCTCCGAAGCAATCAGACCTTCCGGGGATCCTTTACCGAAACTATCCGGATCTTTCGAAGTTTTTTGCGCATAAGTGTAGGACATGAACTGGGCTGTGAACTCGCCCGTGCCAGGGATCATCCCCAACAGGACACCAAAGCTCGACGCAACAGTTGCTACGCGCTTGTGGCCCAGCAGTTCCTTAATACCGGCCCCCATCCGGCCGGTAACTGGCTGGGCGTCGGGGCTGCTGTCGGGTGTTGTTAATAGAAAAAAAGCTTGGCTGAGCGCGAAGAGGCCCAACACCACCACAATAAGGTTCACCCCCGACGATAAGAACGATAGCCCAAACGTGTAGCGTTGTGTGTATGTCACTGCGTCAAGGCCAATGGTCTGCAGGAAGATTCCGAACATCGCCAACAAACCTGCTGCAAAGATCTGCCCCCGATGCGCAAGGATCACTAGAATGATGCCTAACAAAGCGGCAAGAAAGATTTCTCGGCTACCAAACATTGGCGCGATTAAAGCAAGCACCGGAGACAGCAGGATCAGGCACAGAATGCCAAATATGCCACCCCAGAACGATGCTGAATATGCGAGTGATACCGCACGGTGTGCCTCACCCCGTTCTGTCATCGGATAGCCATCATACGAGGTCAGGGCGTTTACCGCCGTGCCTGGCGTGTTGATCAGAACTGCTGGAATAGCACCTCCGTACATTGACGATCCGTAAATTCCCAACAGCATCGTAAGACCAACGATTGGATCTAGGGAGAATGTCGCCGGTAGCAAAATCGCAATAGCGACAGCCGGTCCGACGCCGGGAATTGCTCCGATAATCACGCCGCCGATTGAACCCACGAGCAAGGCCAGCATGACATCCCAGCGCGCAAGCATTTCCAGTCCGGCAATCAGGTTTTCCATATTTTGCGGCCTCTAGAAATGCGTCAGCATGATCTGCCGCAGACCCTCGGGCAAGCTCTCGTAGATCAGCCCTGACGGCAGATTGACTTTCAGAAAGGTCTTGAACAGAAGCACGATCACCACCGCCGAAAAGGTCGCAGCGATCAGGGTAGAAACCTTTCGGTAACCGGCACGCAAGGACAATGCCAAAGCGAACAAGACGGTGGACGGCAGATAGCCCAAATACGGAACGACCAGAGCATACAGGACAAACCAGCCTGCATATTCCAACGACGCGAGCCAGAGCTGAACTTCTTGCCAGCGGCCATCTAAGCGCTCGGACAAGGCGGATCCCAAAAGGTGAAACGCGGCAAAGATGACCATACCGCTCAGCGACACCGCTGGCCAGAACCGGGGTTGCGCAAACAGTTTCCCGCCATTGCGCCACGCGGTTTGGTCCATCAGTTGCGACAGAAGAAAGACCGAGACGACTAGAACTAGCCACGCGAAGACAATATCGCCGGGCCTGCGGTAGCGCTTGAAGAGCGACTGGAGCGTTTTGACGCGCGACATGGATTTATCCGTTGCAGGAGAAAGCAGGTGGATGGCTGGGCAGTCCAATGCTGCCCAGCAGGCAGGTCCAGCCCTATTCGGACAGCATGGATTCGATTCCGGCCAGAGTCTGCGTATCCTTCTCAATTTGCGAGACTACGTCCGCTGCAGGCTGCCAGTAAACCAATGCGCCAGTCTCGGCAGCCAGCGCTTGGGCGCGGTCGGACATCACGGTCTTTTCCGCGACTGCGATGATTTTGTCCTGCACGTCCTGAGGAGTGTCGGCACGGACAAAAAGTCCATTCCAGAGAGACACGTCCAGAGTAGGTGCAAGTTCTGCCACAGTCGGTGTGTCCGGCGTCAAATTGATGCGCTCGGACCCGATGGATGCCAGAACGCTCACATCTTCGAGGCAGGGCAGGATCAGCTGCAGCGTAGTGTTGATGACATCGACGTCGCCCGACGCCAGAGTGTTGCAGTCAAGCGCGTCAAAAGCGGCGTCAGAGGCGTAGGAGAAACCCATCTCCTTGGCCAGCCCAAGCGTCACCTGCGTCGGAACCAATGGCGCGCCGAAGTGACCGAGCACAACGTCGTTGTCCTGTGCGTAGGCCGCCAGTTCTTCCATAGTCGTATAGCCCGAGTCACCGCTCGTCGCGATCACAAAAGGATAGGTTAGAAAGTTGCCAAGCGGCACGAAAGGGTCGGGGTTCAGCTCTGGGATACCGATTTGCGGGCCCACAACCGGGATGGCGATGATGAATGACCCAATCGTATAGCCATCAGCGGGGGCATTTGCGACTTCAATCGCACCGGGGAATGGACCACCGCCGCCACCGGGCTTGTTCACGACAGCGGTGGGAACGCCATAAGCCTCTGAGAAGTCCTCGGCGATCATACGCGTCAAGACATCTTCCAGGTCGCCCGGAGGCCATGGAACAACAAACTCAACGGGTTTTTCCGGATATTCTGCCTGCGCTGCTCCAGCAACCGCTGAAATCGCAATCGCCATGGCCGTTGCGGATTTGGTTAGTTTCAACATTTCGCGCTCCCAGTTGGTGGTTCATATAACGAACCGTTGTTTTATAAAAAAGGTTGCCTTGTTAATGAACTTCTGTCAAACTTTTTTTGCGCCCCGCAATTGAAAGGTTCTCAATGTCGTCGGCTACGAAAGCTCTTGAACTGCTGTCTTACTTCTCGATCTCTCGCCCGGAAATCGGGTTGTCGCAGCTGTGCCGGATTGCAAAAAGAGACAAGGCGACAACATATCGACATCTTCAATCCCTTGAAAATGCAGGGTTTATTGAACAAAATGCACTTACCAAGCAGTACCGCTTAGGTCCTGCGGTCATGCAACTTGCGCAGATACGCGAGGCCACGGTTCCCCGTAAAGAAGGCGCACGCCACGCTCTTGCCGCCCTCGCGGATGCGACGGGCGAGACTGCGCATGCCACAGTACTCTCCGGGCAAACCCTTTATGGGCTATGCGAATGCGAATCCCCTCGCCACGCGATCCGTGCCGTCATTGATCTGAACACCTTTCCCCTTCATGCGACTGCATCCGGCCTGTGCGCACTGGCGTTTGGGCCAGAAGATCTTCTCTGTGTCGCGGCACAGGATCTTGAAAGATTCACCGCGAACACACCAACTGATACCGATGGCCTGACCTCATTGGTTGACGCCGCCCGCGCAACCGGAATTGGGCGCGCATATAAAAGTTATGCGGAAGAAACCTATGGGCTGTCAGCCCCGGTCTTTGACCAAACAGGTCAATTCGCCGGCGCGGTGGCTGTTGCTTCTGTCGCCACGCGCTTCACCCCGAAGTTAGAGCAGACGATCCTGGCAGAGCTGATCATCGCCGCACGCGAGATTACCCGAAACTGGGGCGGAGTAATTCCCGCCCATGTCGAGGCGGCCTGGGCTCACTCCGTCAAGCAATCGAATGCAATGGAACCTGCATCATGAAAGACTCAAATTTCCTGAAAGAACACAACGGTCGTCTGATGTGGCACCCGATGACCTCTCCGAAGGACAGTGCAGACCATCCGCCGAAGATTATAACCGGTTCAGAAGGTGTATCAATTATTGACGTCGACGGGCATCGGGTGGTCGACGGCGTTGGCGGTCTCTGGAACGTCAATCTCGGCTATTCTTGCCAACCCGTCAAAGATGCAATTGCTGCCCAGCTTGACACCCTCCCCTATTATTCCACGTTTCGCGGCACTTCGAATGACGTCGCCATCGAGCTCTCGTTTGAGCTAAACGCATTCTTTGCACCCGACGGCCTTTCGCGTGCGTTCTTCACCTCGGGCGGTTCGGACAGCGTCGAGACGACTTTGCGCCTCGCGCGGCAATACCACAAGCTTCGGGGTGAGGCCGGGCGCACAAAATTCCTCAGCCTAAAGAAAGGATACCACGGAACGCATGTCGGCGGGGCCTCTGTCAACGGAAACGCGAATTTTCGCAACGCTTACGAGCCTTTGTTGCCTGGCTGTTTCCACATCCCGGCGCCTTACACATATCGCAACCCTTTCAACGAAACAGACCCCGAGAAGCTGGCACAGCTATGCCTACAGGCATTGGAAGACGAGATTGCGTTTCAGGGAGCCAACACAATCGCAGCCATGATCATGGAACCAATCCTTGGGGCGGGTGGCGTGATCCCGCCGCATCCGTCCTTCGCTCCTGCAGTGCAAGAGATTTGTAACCGAAACGGGATCCTGCTGATCACGGACGAAGTCATCACAGCCTATGGCCGTACCGGCGCATGGTCTGGTGCCCGCCTTTGGGGCATCCAGCCAGACATGATGGCCACAGCGAAGGCGATTACCAACGGATACTTCCCGTTTGGTGCGGTGATGCTTGGCGACCGGATGGTCGAGGCCTTCGAAAACAACCCTGACGCCAAGATTGGCCATGGTTACACCTATTCCGGCCATCCAGTCGGGGCTGCCGCTGCGCTTGCTTGCCTTGCGGAAACCAAACGGCTCAACGTGGTCGAAAACGCAGTGGCACGCGGCACCCAGCTTTATGAGGGTTGCATCGCACTGATGAAGAAATACGACATCATCGGGGATGTGCGTGGTGGCTACGGCCTGATGACTGCAGTCGAAATGGTCAGCGACCGTAACACCCAAAAACCGATAGACACACCAACCGCGTCAACCGTTCAGGAGGTGGCCTATCAGAACGGAGCAATGGTACGGGTCTCGGGACCTAACTTGATCCTTTCACCCCCTTTGGTGCTGACCGAGGGCGATGCCAGCTTAATCCTGGCCGCGCTTGACGCCGGTTTCACAGCCGCAATGGAACGCTAAGCGTGCCCGAGACCGGCATTGCCTTTCCGGGGGCAAATAGCAGACCTGCGATCCGGGCCGGAACCGCGATGCGCCAAAAACCTCACGTGCGATCAACGGCCACAACATCGTCGTTGAGCTCAGGTCATGACGGAATGGGGATTAAGCTTTGACCCGCAGTACAGCAGATCTGGTGGCCGCGCGCAGGCGGCTGATGGGGCCAAATGTTTCGACATTCTATGAGGAACCCGTCCACATTGTGAAAGGCGACGGGGTGTGGCTCTGGGATGCGGGCGGCCGCAAGTACCTGGATTGCTATAACAACGTGCCGCATGTCGGGCATTGTAACCCCCGGGTGGTCGAAGCGATTTGTCAGCAAGCCAGCACATTGAACACCCACACACGCTATCTGCACGAGGGAATCCTTGAGTATATCGAGCGTCTGACTGGAACGATGGCCGCTACGTTGGATACGGCAATCTTGACCTGCACCGGGTCCGAGGCCAATGACATCGCCTTGCGGATGGCCGAGGCCGTCACCGGCAAACGCGGTATCATCGCCACGGATGCCACTTATCATGGAAATACCTCACTCGTTAGCCAGCTCAGTAAGTCTAACTTGCCCTCTGTGAGCTTTGGTCTGGAAAAGTACTTCCGCTTTGTCGATGCCCCGGACAGTTACCGTTCACCTGACGCCAACGGGGTTCACTTCGCCAACACAGTAGCGGCCCAGATTGCACAGCTGAAAGCTGACGGTACCGGTTTTGCGGCCCTTGTCGTTTGCCCCTACTTCCTGAACGAGGGTTTTCCCAACAATCCGGATGGCTGGCTGAAACCCGTGGCGGACATTGTGCGTAACGCAGGGGGCATGTTGATATGTGACGAAGTTCAGTCGGGCTTTGGCCGCACAGGCACGCATATGTGGGCCCATGAAAAGATGGGTGTCATCCCTGATATTGTGACCATGGGAAAACCGATGGCCAATGGTCATCCGGTTGGGGGCGTGGTTGCGAATGCAGATACAGTCGCGGCTTTCCGAAAGGGTTATCGTTATTTCAACACCTTCGGCGGAAACCCCGTCTCTTGTGCCGCTGCGATGGCCGTACTTGAAGAGATCGAGAACAGGGCACTTATTGAAAACGCAAAACGTGTCGGGGACTATGCCCGCGAAAGGTTGTGGGCGATAGCCAAACGGCATGATGTCATCGGGGACGTCCGTGGGTCCGGCCTGATTTTCGGAACCGAGATGGTCATAGTTCGCGACAGCAAGACACCTGCGACCGAATTCACAGATCGCGTTATCAATGCGATGCGACAACATGGAATTCTGTTGTCCAGATTAGGGCGCCATAAGAACACGCTGAAAATACGACCACCAATGCCATTTTCCAAAGAGAACGCCGATTTGTTGGTCGATACGCTGGACTTGGTCCTGAACGAGGTGCCGCTGCACCCATGACCAATGTTGAACTCGCATTATCTCTCTGGGGTCTCGAGAACACAGAAACGACGCTCATCGCAGAACGGGAAAACGCCATCTACCGCGTTGATACACCGTTGGATCGGTATGTCCTCCGACTCCACCGCCGAGGCTATCGAACAGACGCACAGCTGCAAGCGGAACTTGCTTGGATGGCTTGGCTGGATCACGCAGGCCTCTCAGTACCCGCCCCGGTTCCAAGTCTTGCCGGTCCAAATTTACAGTTTGTCTCAGGGACACAAGTCGACATCCTGACATGGCTGGATGGTAAAACTCTTGATGTAGCTTTATTGTCCTTGCCGTTATCCCAACAATGTGACCTCTTCTTTCGCCTCGGTCAGACCATGGCTCAACTTCATGACACTAGTGACCATTGGCCGAGCGCTAAGGGATGTGACAGACCGCATTGGGATATTGATGGACTTGTCGGCAAAGATCCCATGTGGGGCAGGTTTTGGGACAATCCAGGGCTCACACCTGACGAGAAAGCGCTTTTCCTCGCCTTTAGAACCAAAGCCCGGGATCATCTGACGCGGCTTTCTGCAACGTTGGATTATGGTCTCATCCACGCTGATCTCGTGCCTGGCAATGTTATGTGCTCGGCCGACGCATTGCATCTTATCGACTTTGACGATGGCGGCTTCGGTTTCCGCGTGTTTGAACTGGCCACGGCGCTGCTGAAACATCGCTGGGACCCAGGTTATCCGGCTTTCAAAGCTGCGATGATCGACGGATATACGCGTACTCGCCCAATGAACACAAACCACTTTCTGCTGTTTCTCGCTCTTCGCGCCGCGACCTATGTGGGCTGGAATATCACGCGCGCAGACGAAGATCCGACACAAACCCGAAATGCACGTTTCATCGCGCAAGCCAAGGAACTGGCGGTTGCGTATCTCGAGCGGTATCATCAAGTTACAAGGGATTGAGCTATCGGATCGACGAAACAACAGACCGCTTTAAAGTACGCAATGCAGATGCGGTGCTTTCATTCGCCAATGTCGTTCAAGTCGGTAGTGCGTATTTTTCACTCATAACTCAGAATGATCTCTGTCAGACCTGCCGGGACGCACTGATTGCTGTCAGGACCAGCGGCACCCGATAAACCAAGTGCACCAAGTACCTGCGCGGATGAACGACAATGGCGGTAGTTGGCCATTCATTTTGCACCGCATGATCCAACGCTGCCTGAGCCACGGTGTTAACTGCCACGTGTGTGACAAAGCAATTGACGAATGATGCAAGCGAGTATTGAAAAGACCTTCGCGCTCGACCCGATTTCAGAGAACAGGATACTGTAAACGGCAAAAAAGAACTGGATGAACAGGACCCTGCTTCGGTCAGAGAGGAACTTCGCTAAAAAATTATATGGCTTACATGGTTTCTTAGTTCAGGAAGTGCGGACGTTTGAAAAAGACTATTCTAATGCCTGATCCAGCTTACTCTGTCGACCAGAGGCTCAGAGTAGGCACTCTCGTCATTCCTAGCCCAAAGTCTGCGACACATTTTTAACTCCAAGTGTTGGGCGCGGTTGGCCGCGCCCAGCATCTTCAGGTCGCCACGTGAGAGATCTCTTTGTCGGGTGAGTAAATGTCCAAGATGTTCCAGTGCCCGGTCGTTGGTGTTGGATTGTTGATCATTGGGACATCAAGAACGGTTGGTTTGCCGCTGGCGATTGCCGCTTCCAATGCGGGCAACAATTCATCAGCAGCACTAAGCCTGTGCCCTTCTGCACCATAAGCTCGTGCAATGTCTGCATAACCCGGTCCGTTTGCAGGAGCTGCGGCTGATCCGGGGAACGTGGTCCCATATGTCAGACCGTAATGCGCCTTTTGAAGGCCTGCGATAGTGCCGAAGGCGTTGTTGTTCATAACCAGCCAGATAATGCCCAGATCAAGCTCGACCGCGGTTGCCAGCATCGACGGGTTCTGACCGAACCCCCCATCGCCAACAAGACTTATCACCACACGGTCAGGGGCTGCCAGTTTTGCGCCGATCGCTCCCGGAGGGCCAAAGCCCATCGTCGCGAACCCGCCCGGGGTCAGGATTGAACCGGGGGTCAGGATATTAAATTGCTGTCCGACACCGTTCTTGTTCCACCCAACGTCCGTGGTGATGATGGCATCATCGGGCAGTGCCTTGCGGGTATCTGCCAGAATGCGCTCGGGCATCATCGGAAAGGCCGATGAGGTCACCATGTCCACGTTGCGCGCTTTGAAGTCCGTTCGGAAGTCTGCGATCTTCTGTTCCAGCGCGGGGCGGTTGAAACCGTCCGGATACATCTCGCGGGCGACCCGATTGAGGACACGTAACGCGGCCTTGGCGTCAGCAACGACTCCGATCTCGGTGGGATAGTTCCGACCAATCTCCTGCGGTTCAATGTCGATATGAATGACCTTGGACCCGGGGATGTTGAACGTATAGCCAGGATACCAGCTGGAACAATCTGCCTCTTTAAACCGTGTTCCCACGGCAAAGATGTAGTCCGCATTCAGGCAGGATTGGTTTACCAATTCGGTGCCCCAAAACCCAGTCATTCCTAGCACAAGTGGGTGGTCGTCCCGCAGCGCACCTTTGCCCATCAGGGAATGTGCGACGGGCAAGCCCAAATGTTCAACGAACTCGCGCAACTCCTCACCGGCTTTCGCCAGAAGGATACCACCGCCGACGTAAGCAACCGGGTTTTCGGCTGTAGCCAACGCTTCGACAATCTCTCGCGCTGTTTCATCGTCAATCGACGGTTTTTTGAGCGCGCGCGTGTTATCGCGGATACGGTCGAAGCTGTCCGAGGGGATCACCTCGGAGAAGATGTCCATCGGCACATTGACAAGCACCGGCCCGGGCTGGCCGCTTTCGGCGAGGTGAAACGCCTTTTCCAGAATCTCGGCCATCAGGTCTGCCCGATCTACCCGCCAAGCGCGTTTGACAAAGGGGCGATAGATCTCCCACTGGGCAGCGTCTGCGTGCAGGTTCACCTCTTGATGCGGATGTTTGCCGTAGTAATGCGTGGGAATATCGCCTGCGATCACCACCATCGGGATACAGTCCAGTGCCGCGTTGGCGACCCCGGTGGCGCAGTTAGTCAGCCCCGGGGAGAGGTGGGACAAGACCACCGAGGCCTTGCCCGTCACGCGGGCATAAGCGTCCGCCGCATGGCTGGCGATTTGTTCGTGTCGTACTGTGACGAAATCGATGGAACTTTCCGCCAGCGCAGCCAGAACCGCAATGTTCGTGTGCCCGCACAGGCCGAAAACGTGCTTGACCTCACGGCGTTCGAGAAAGTCAACGATATGTTCGGCAACGGTTTTGCCGTCCAGTTTCGCTCCGTCCATCACGCGACCTCCTGTCCGTAGAACTCACCGAACAGGTCCTGCTCCGAGGGGCGATCCTCGGGGATCGGACGGCTGACCCAGGTGTAGTTCATCATGTGTTTCATGGTGACATTTTCATTGGTGATGTTTCCGCCCCAAATGCCGCAACCAAGGCTGCTGGTCATAGGCATACCGTTAGTCCAGGCACCCGCATTGGCCTTGGACTGAGGCTGTCGAACCATCATGCGGCTGACTGGAGCCAGGCGCGCCAACCGGTCGATGTGATCGTCATTGTGGCTGTAGATGCCGCAGGAATGGCCCTTGCCCCCAGTGTTGTAGATCTGGCTGACCGTTTCCAGCGCGTCATCGAATGTGTCGAAGTGATATAGCGCCATCAGCGTGGTCAGTTTTTCCTTCGAAAACTTGTGCTGAGGCCCGATTTGCCCCTGATTTTCAACCATCAGGAATTTGCGATCTTCTGGGATCGAGAACCCGGCTACCTTGGCCGTTTGCTGAGGCGGACAGGCGATGGTCGGGAACGTGCGGTTGCCCTTTTCGTCCCACATGACCTCTTCGAGCATGGCCTTCTCTTCGTCCGAACACAGGTATCCACCTTCGGCCTCCAGCGCCTTGACCATATCGTCGTAAACCGAACGCTGGATAATGATGTTGCCGTCGGCCGAGCAGCCCGACCCAAAGTCGGAGGTCTTTGAAATGCGTGTGTTCTGAGCGGCGATGTCCAAGTCGGCTGTCTCATCGATGACAATGGATGAATTGCCCGCGCCGACGCCATAGGCTGGACGCCCTGAACTATATGCCGCTTTGACCATGGGCTTGCCACCCGTCGCCAGTGTCAGGTCACAAATCTCCATGAGGTGCTGTGTTAACGGGATCGATGGTTTGCGGATCGACTGGAATAGGTCTTCGGGGGCACCGGCGGCGCGGCAGGCTGCGCGCATGACCTCGACCATCTCAAAGGTGGTATGGGCGGTTCGCGGGTGCGGGCTGAAGATGACCGCATTCCGGGCGTTCGCGGCGGACACGCCGGTCACTGGCGGTGTCATCGCAGGGTTAGTCATGGGAATCAAGGATGCGATCACACCGGCAGGTTTGGCGTATTTCACGAGCCCCTTTTCTTCGTCGACTTCGACGATCCCCGTCGAGGGCGTGCGCAAGACATCACGCAGTACCATGTGGATTTTGAACCGTTTCGCTGGACGCCCTTCACGATCTCCGATGCCGCTTTCGTCCACGCCTTGCTGGGCCAGGCGCGTGAAGGTTTTCTCGTTCCCCGCATACCACGCGATTGCTTGGGACAGGCGGTCCAACCTGCCCTGATCCCAACCCTCGATCTCGGCCATGGCGGCGCGGGCGCGTGCCAGCATGTCGGCCGCCATGTTGCAGTCGTTTTCAGTGAGCTCTTTGCCCATGATGATCCTCTTGGTGTTTTGGAATTGCAGCATCGGGCATACGACGCTGTGACCGCGCCTCGCCGAATGTTCGCTTGGCGTGGCTGAGACAGCGACGCGCGTGTTCTTCATATCCCAACTCGGCCACGCGGCTTTGGTTGGGCAGTTCAATTGAATAGTCGACGGGTGGCATCCGTTCGATGATGCCGGTGAAATCGATCCATCCCTCACCGGGATATAGCCGCGCATCACGGGCCAGTTGGATCATGCCCTCACGCGTATCGGCGATGCCGGGCAGGCAATCAGAGATATGCAGGAAGTGAAACAGGTCTGAGGGGACGTGCAAGAGCTCTCCCAAATCCACACGGCTGAGGTGCAGATAAAGCGTATCGACCAGAATACCTCCATTCGGCTGATCAGAGGCGCGGACTATGTCCAGCGCCTCATCCAGAGTGCGCAAGCGAGAGAAGCTTGGAAATTCTAGGTCCACAGTTAGACCATACGGCGCCGCCAGTTCGCAGGTCTCGGAATATACGTCGATCAGGAAATCACGATCATCGCGGGTGTTGGTCCACGCGCTCATGATCATACGTTTGGCGCCGAGTTTCCCACCGATCTCCAACGAAGGCTCAAAACTGCGCGGATCGACATCTTCGGTGATGCGCGCAAGCTCGACATCAAGGACTTTCAAACCGGTGGTAGTGAGAGCAGTTTTGGTAGCCTGCACCTGTGCCTTGTCGATTGGGGATTGAGTGAATTCACCGGGCACATGCATCGGAATAAATCGGGGACTGACGGCATCGTAACCGGCCCGTGCGGCGATATAGACCAACTCGGGCGGCGTACAGCCAATCAGCGTCAGATGCGCCAAAGAATAGAGAGAGGGGCTTGCGCCTGCCTCTTCGGGTTTCACCATGAACGACAGCTCCACGTGCCTGCGAATCTTATTTCATCACACGTTATTAAAAATATCTGGTATTTTATAAAATATCAACTTTTAATGCTGGGAAGGAAATGAAAACGCCCGGGCAACGGCCCGGGCGTGTTTTACATTCGTGTAAGCAGAGCCTTAGAGAGTGACCCAGCCCCCTCCGGACTGGTGAGAGCGCACAGAGGCGTCAATGAATCGGACACCGTCTGCGCCTTGTTCGACACTGGGATAAGCAAGCCAATCGGTCGGAACGGTTACGCCATCCCGACGCGCGGCTACGGCCATTGCGAACTCAGTATAAAGATTAGCCCAAGCTTCAATAATCCCTTCAGGAAAGCCGCGCGCGGTACGAATCAGACGTTCCGCACCGGGTCCCATACCGTGCCCGTGACCTCGGCTGATGATACGATCCGGCTCACCAAACCGATTGAATTTCAGCTGTTCTGAATTCTCCAAGTCCCACTCCAGACCTCCTTCGCTCCCGAAGATCCGCAACCGCAACCCACCCCGATTTCCGGGGGCAAGTCGTGTTGCCATCAAAGTTCCCGGAACCTCATTTTGGTAACGAGTGAACATCAACACCGTGTCTTCCAAAGGCTTTGGCGCGCCGCAGACATGAAACTCGGCCCGCAGGTCGGTCAAGGGCAAGCCCGAGACAAAACTGGCGAGATGCGCGGCATGGGTGCCGATATCGCCGACACAGCTGGTTGGACCAGAAATCTTGGGGTCCAGCCGCCACTTTACATGAGGCGCATCAGCCACATCTTCGGGCGTCATCCAGTCTTGCATGAACTCGACGTGGATTTGGTTTATTTTACCGATAGCTCCGTCGGCCACGATTTGCTTGGCTTGCCGGATCACTGGAAAGCACGACATCGCATATCCGACGGCAAAGACCTGTCCCGTGCGCGCGGCGATCTCCTCAAGCCCCTCGGCCTCGGCAACTTCGTTGGTCAGGGGCTTGTCGCACAGTACATCAATACCTGCCTCCATAAACGCTTTGGAACCTTCAAAATGAACGTGGTTCGGGGTAGTGATCATGACGGCATCTACGCCATCCGTACGTGCCGCCTCGGCCTGTGCCATCTCTTCGAACGACGCGTAGCACCGGTCGGCCGGCAGGAACCACTCGGCCCCACGCGCCTTACTGCGCGCTGCGTCAGAACTGAGCGCTCCTGCGACGACCTCCCACCGGTCGGTCATCCGCGCGGCCGTTGCTTGCGTGACAGAGATACGTCCTCCGCCAACAACGCCTAACCGCAAACGGCGAGACAAGCGGGGGAAAGGACCATCAAAGTTCAGGTTTTCTGGTAATAGTCTCTCAGCCATTCTGAACCTCCATTTCCGGGACCCATACCCCCTCGGGTAGTATTTCTACCGCCATGAAAATGCTGGGGGTAATCGTCTCGTACTGATGCCAGGGATAGTTGCCTTCGGCGTCATACATCGGTTTGTGCGTCGTGCCAGGGGCCATGAATTCTTCGAGGTAAAGGGTTTCAACATCCCGCTCACGGCATTGCTGCATTTTGCCGAAGCCTACGATTTGAGTATGCACTTCGCGAAACCCCGGTACCGGGCAGAACGGATGATCCTTATGCAATCCGACATTCAAAGGGACCGAGCCGGAATGGTACATGGTCAGTCCAACATTACCCACAAAGACTTTTGGCGACATGTAATGGCTGACACCGCGCAGACGCTCCTCTTGGCGGATATCAAAAGCAGATGGCCACGTATCTTTCACCTTTGCGAACAACTCGTTGTCATCGGCATGGGCGTCGAAACCGTGGACAATGACTGCACGTTCCACGCCGTCAAACGCGCTGTCTTGCACGATCACAGACGAAAGCGGTGCAATGGTCTGATCCTCGACAGAGAGATTTCGTCCCCCAAGGTTAAGGACGATGGCGCGACCCTCGATAGAAATTCTGCGCTCGTCAGTTATGTGCTGCACGCGAAAGAATGGCTGGGCAAAGTCGAGTGTCTCAATCGGCATGGGCCGACTCCTTCCTCTCACCGTTCAGAAAATCGACCGGCAAAGGCTCCGGAGCCGCGCAACGACTTTCTATTGTCTGATAGGCCCCGAATTTCGGTGCCCGCTCAATCGCGTCCATCACCTCGAAAACATGGTAGGCCAGCGAACCACTTGCGCGCGGTTGGCGTCCTTCTTGCGCCGCCAGGGCCAGATCCAAAAGGCCGAGCCCGCGGCTGTCTTCATTGAACCCGTGTTTGTTTTCGACCACCTGCCAGTCTTCGCGACCAGTTGGACGAGGCTGATGAGACCAGCGCGAGGTGTCCCGCGTCTTCAAGCAGACATCCCCCTGAAAGATGTTGGCTCCGTGAACCGGGTCAGGGTCAGGGATACTGATGGTGCCGGTTTCACCGTAGATTTCGAACCGTGGGGTTTCGCTGTCCCAGACGTCGAAGCTCATGGTCATCGACCCTATTGCTCCGGAAAAGAACTGCAGCAGGCTTAGAGAGTGCGTGTCCACCTCGACATCTATCCATTCGCCGCTGCGAGGGCCGTTTTCGATCATCCTTTTGTCGAACGTGCGCCGCGCCATTCCGGCGACCCGGTCAATTTGCCCAAGGCAAAAAATCATCGCGGTCAGGTAATAGGGGCCCAAGTCCAGCAATGGCCCACCACCCGCCTTATAGTAGAAATCCGGGTTGGGATGGTGGCGCTCCGTCCCGTGGGTCCCGACATGGGCAAAAACCCCTGTCGGTTTGCCAATGGCACCCTCTTCGATCAAGCGCCGAACGGTCTGCCAGCGACCGCCCAGAAATGTGTCGGGCGCGCAACCGACCAGGAGCCCCTTTTCAGAGGCCATGTGCAGGATCGCCTTACCATCCGTTCGATTCATAACCAGCGGCTTCTCGGAATAGACATGCTTGCCCGCCTCCAACGCGCGCAAACTGATTTCCGCATGCGCCGCCGGAATTGTCAGATTCAGAACGCAGTCTATCGTTGGATCGTCAAACACTTCATCTGGCGTGCAGGCCTTGGCGATGCCGTATTGATCCGCTTTGGCGCGGCTTTCCGAAGGATCAAGGCTTGCACAAGCCACGACCTCGACACTTGAGAATTTAGATATTGTTTTTAAATAGATATCGCTGATACGACCACAACCGATAAGGCCGACCCGGAAGGATTTCGATGTCTCACGTGTCATCATTCCTGTCTTCGTAGAGGGGTAAGTAATTCGGGGGCATGGGCCCTTTGTTGCGGCCACCTTGGTTCATCTGTTCCCAAGCGTGGGCGAGTATTCCGACCGAGCGGGACAGGCAGAACAGCCCCCGCGACAAGGGCGCGGGAAAGCCAAGCTCGCAGAAGATCACAGCTGTTGCGCCGTCGATATTCATGGCAATGGGCCGACCACCGCGTTGACGACCGAGTTCGGACTGAACCTCTTCTCCGATATCGGCAAAGCAGCCAGAAACTGTACCTTCTGTCGCCGCATCACGAACAAGTTGCATCAATCGTGGTGCGCGTGGGTCGACAGGCTTGTGAAAACGGTGGCCAAAGCCAGATACGATCTTGCCATACGTCTCGTGCCAGCTGTCCAAGCCATCCCGAACAGCGTCATTCAGCGAAGCTCCCGCATCCATGCGGACCGCGATATCATAATACAGCTCTGCGCATTGTTCACCTGCTCCACCGTGCACATCGCCCAGCATGTTCACCGCAGTCGCCATCGCATTATTGAGACCCACCCCGCAGGTGGCAGCCATGCGCGCCGCCGCGATCGAGGGGGCCTGCGGGCCGTGATCCACACCTGCGACCAGAGCAGCCTCGAACAAGCGTGCTTGCGCATCACTGGGCAATTCGCCCCGCACCATCAGCCAGATCATTTGCGGGAAAGATACTTTCCCGATCAGGTCCTCTATGGCGTTGCCACGAAACGCGATCTTGCCGGGTTTCATGTCGATGATTGAGGTACGCCACCATTGGCGGATTGCTTGCTCGTCGTTTGTCATACCGTTGCACCTCTAAACTCGCGCATGCGCTGCTGACGAAGTGAATCGAAAACGTTTTGAAGGCGACTGATTGAGGCGGTGCAGCCGGTGAAGATTTCAAAAGACGCTGCAGCCTGATGAACGGCCATTCCAGCACCATTCATCACTTTCAACCCAGTTGTGCGGGCACTGCTCAGTAGGTGTGTCTCAAGCGGGAAATATACGATATCTGCCACCCATGCATCGGCCCGCAACAGGGATGGTTCAATGACTGTTCCGGGGTACTTGTCCATTCCAAGTGGTGTTGCGTTGACCACTCCGTCCACAAGTTCGATCCGATCCAACGAAATCGAAGGGGAACCCTGAATCTTTGCATAAGGGCGCAAGACCTCTAGTCGACTGACCAGCGCCTGCGCTCGGTGGAAGTCAGGATCAATGATCTCCAGATCTCGAACACCTGAATCAAGCAAAGCCAAAGAGACTGCACTGCCCGCGCCACCAGCACCAAACATGAGAACCGTTTCAGTCTTCGATGATCCTAAAAATTCTCCGAAGGCACCGTGGAAGCCAATGTAATCAGTGTTGTGGCCAACCATTCGGTCATTACAAAAAACCACCGCGTTGACAGCTTGAAGCTCCTCAGCAGTCTTGGAAAGCTCATCAAGATGATCAATGACTGATGCTTTGTAGGGATGTGTCACGTTGACCGCCGCACAGCCCAATTCAACTGAATAATGCAGTAAATCAGCGACCGACATTCCACGAAATGGCTCTTTTGCAGTGTCGATCCTACCGTAGCTCAGATCGATGCCCTGCGCCCGACCTTCTGCCTCGTGCATCTCAGGCGTCATGGAGCCAGCAATACCTTGGCCGATTAGTGCCGCCTTCATATCAGGTTGTTCCTTCCGCCATGTGGTGTCGCGCTTGGGCCGCCAATCGGAACGCAGCATTGCGCGCGCCATAGCCGGAGTAGCCAGATCGGCGCTCAACAATTTCAAAGAAGAAGCCGTTAAAGATAGGTCGGCTGTAGATCTGAAAATACTCGGAACCCGCTGCGCGGTCGTAGAGAATGTTATCCCTGCGCATTTGGGCAATCAGGTCTTCACTTAACCCGAATGTCGCTTGCAGATCAGCGTAGTAGTTTTCTGGGATGGACAGGCTGGGAAAGCCGGACTTCCGCAATTGGGCTGAGGTTTCAAATATGTCGTCCGACTGGAAGGCTATGTGCTGAACACCGGCACCAAAACCGTCTTCAAGGAATGAAGCCGCCAGTGTTCGACGCCCAACTGCGCCATTCAGGTTTAAGCGCACTTCGCCCTCGGGGCTTTCGATGGCTTGGCTTTGCACAACACCCGATGGGTCGGCAACGTTCACGATCGGGGATTTTGCCATTTCAAAAGTCGAAATGTAATAGAGCAGCCAACTTTGCATCTCATCGTTACGCATCGTCTGCGCCAGATGGTCGATGCGGCGCAGACCGGCAGGCTGGATCGCTTTGGTTTTGGCGACTGGCTCAAACTCGATGTCCCAAACCCGATGCAGATCGGATTTCTCATCTATGAAGTGGACAACATTTCCACCAACACCTCGAATGGCCGGGATGTCCAGTTCCCCGGTCCCTACCGGCTGTGAGAAATTCGGCGCGCCCAACGCGGTCGCTCGCTGAACCGTCTGATCCGCATCTTTGACACGCAACCCCATGTCACAAACGGAGGGACCGTGACCCAGGAACGCCGAATAGGCAAAACCTTCTTTTTCGGTGTTCACAACAATGTTTATCGCGCCCTGCCGCCACAGCTCGACAGATTTGGTGACGTGTTTTCGCTCCATTCGAAAACACATTGCTGACAGCATATCTGCCAACTGCGCGCCGCTTGTTTCGTCGGCTGTAAATTCTATGAATTCGAAGCCTGACGCATAGACGCGTTCCGGCAGGTCCGGGATGCCGAAATCGGTTCCCGGCTCGGTCCGGGATACCTCATCTAGGAGGTTCACCAGCGACCTGTAACTGTCTCGGGCCAGTTTTCGGCCGCCGGGTTGAGGAGCTGCTTCGTTGACGCGCGCAATGGACCAAGGCCCCTTGTACCCAGCGCGGGACAACACGCGTACGAAGCCAGTAAGGTTCAGCGACCCAAGCCCCGGCAGAAGTCCAAAGTGCCGTTTGAGCCGACGTATATCCATCTCAAGCCGGGGTGCATCGGACAGTTGCACATGGAACAGCCGCTCTCCGGGAATGTCCCGAAGGCGCGCTGGTTTGGACCCGTCGGCAAGCGAAAAGAAGGAATTCAAGGCCAACCCCAAATGAGGGTTGTCGATAGCTTCAACGACGCTTAACGCCTGTTCATCCGAGTGAATAAGATCCGACCATGGCAAGCCCATATAGGCCAGACGCAGCCCCATTACCTTTGCTATCTCGGCCGCCTCGCCAAGATCTGCGATCACCTGTTCTTCGGTCGGGGCGACATCTACATCAACGGCAGATCCGATAAGCAGCAATTCTGTTCCCAACTCACTCATCAGGTCGAGTTTGCGCTTCAGTCGATCAAAGGCGCGCTCACGTCCGGCTTCTGGCTGGCCTTCAAGGTTATGGAAAGGTTGTAGCAGGCAAATCTTCAGGCCGAGGTCCGATGCAATTTCTCGGACTTGCGATGGCGGTCCGTCAAAAGCGGTCAAATCCGGTTCGTGTAATTCGACACCCCCGAATCCTGCGTCAGCGATAGCACTCAGCTTTTCGGCCAGATCACCGGGGATCGACGTTGTCGAAACCGAAAGGCACATTATCCCTGATATCCAAACATACGCGGCAACCACAGGACCAAATCCGGCATCAGTATCATGATCACCAAGGCGACGATCAGAACCGCGAGGAAGGCCCAGATTTCCGAAATGATTTCACGCAGCGGAATGTCCGTCACGGCGTTGATCACAAAGAGTAGAATGCCATAGGGCGGCGTGATCAAACCGATCATCGAGTTCACGACGACCAGCACTCCGAAATGCACCAGATCAATCCCAAGCGCTTCGCAGGTTGGAATGAACAGGGGCACGATCACAAGAATGATCGTTGTCGCGTCCAACACGCAACCCAGCGCGAGGATCAGCAGGTTAACCAGGATCAGGAAAACAATCGGACTAACATCTGAACCCTCCAGCAGTGCCGAGATCGACTGAGGTATTTGCTCCTGAATGACGATGAAGTTCAGAATGAACGCGCCGCCAATGACAACCCCGACGGCTGCGGAAGAGCGCGCGCTGTCGACGAACACTTGATAAAGGCCACGGAAGGTCAGCGCGCGGTAGAACAGAGCTGCCAGTAGCAGGGCGTAGAATGCAGCAACTGCGGCGGCCTCTGTCGGAGTAGTGACACCCCCATATATGCCGTAGAGCAGGATTGCGGGCATCAGTAGTGCCGGAAATGCGTTGGCGGTTTTAGCCGGCAATTCGCGCAGTGGAACAGGTTCTTCCAATGCAAAGTTCCGCTTTCCGGCCAGATAGTAGTTCATCGCCATGAGGACGACGCCCATGATCAGGCCCGGCAGAATACCGGCGAGGAACAGCGACCCGATGGAGGCCTTGGAAACAAGCGCGTACAAAACCATCGGGATAGAGGGCGGAATAATAGGGCCGATCGTTGCCGATGCCGCCGTGATTGCAGCTGCGTAGCTTCGGCTGTAGCGGCCATCCTTGGTCATCATTTCAATTATGATCTTCCCAATCCCCGCAGCATCCGCGACGGCCGAGCCGGACATACCCGAAAAGATCAGTGACGCTACCACGTTTACGTGCCCGAGGCCGCCCTTGAAACGACCGACAGCAGCGACGCAGAAGTTCAGCAGCCGGTCCGTGATCGACCCTGCATTCATGATATTCGCGGCGACGATGAACAAAGGCACGGCAAGCAGGATCGTGCTTTTGTAAAAGCCTTGCAGGATCTTCTCGCCCGCGAGGGCGACGTCCAGTCCGGCCGTGCCCAGGTACACTAATGAGGCCAGGAGGATGGAATAGCCGATAGGTGTCCCGATGCCTGCCAGAAGAAACAGAGCGAGCAGGCAGGAAAGAAGTTCAAAACTCATTTCTTAACTTCCTCGTTCTCTTCGACGTCGACACGGGGATGATCGTCAACCACGTTGTACCCAACGACCAGTTCCAACTCTGTCTTTGGTGGGCCATTGCGCATGACGTCGAAGAATAGCCACGCGTACCGCGCTGCTACGACCAGCATGAATACCGCGTAAATCGAGAATACTGTGCGCAGCGGTATCTTCTCACCGGAGAACGGATTGCGGACAGTCGATGTCTTGCGGATTTTCATCCAGTCTATGTAGTCCCACGTCGGAAGGAAGCTGTAGAGCATACCGACTACGATCGCTGCGGCCGCCAGCATCGCAAAGACCTGCCGCACGCGCATCGGCACCGAAAGATAGATGATGTCGAACTTCACGTGATCCCGTTCGCGCACGATGAAAGCGCAGCTGAAGAAAATCACCCAGACCCACAGAATACCGATGAGTTCAAGCGTCCAGCCTGCTGGGGTGAAGAAGTAGCGCAAGAGAATTTGCAATAGGAAGATCAGGAAGATTGCCGCCAGCATCCCGCCGGCAATCGCTTCGGTCAGTCGGGAGAACCCTTTCATAAAGGCTTTCATTATGGTTCTCCCTCCCCTGTCTTACTGGGTTCAGTTGCCCAGAGCGTTGATCTGATCCAGAACGCCTTCGGGCCATGAGCCAGCGAACTCGCTGTCCAGATACATAGACTGTACCTGATCGCGGAACGCAGCGAGATCGGGTTCGTAAATCTCCATGCCCTGCTCTTTCAGGAAGCTGACAAGATCCTCTTCTTTCTGAAGTTGCTTCTGACGGCCTGATTCAGCTGCTGCGTCCGCAGCTTCCTGTACCTTGGCTTGCTGTTCCGGCGTCAACCCGTCCCAAACTTCTTTGCCAATGGCGATATAGTTCAAGTCGACCAAGTGCGATGTCAGGATGATCTGATTGGTCACTTCGTAAAATTTGGCATCAACCACGGTTGGCAATGGGTTGTCCTGACCGTCAACGGCACCGGTCGACAGAGCTGTGTAAACCTCGGAAAACGCCATTGGTGTCGGGGCGGCACCCAGCGCCTTGCCAAGGAACTGCCACGCATCGGTGCCCGGCATCCGCAGGTTCACACCCTCCAGATCAGCCGGAGTTCTGACGGTCAGTTCGTCCTTGGGTTGGCGCAGGTTCACCTGACGACGGCCCAGATACATGACCGACAGCAGTTTGACGCCTAGTTCTTCTTCGGCCTTCTGCTTAAAGGCATCCATCAAGGGATCGTTGAAGACTGCCACCTGATGCGCGGCGTCCTGGTGGACATAGCCTGCGGTAAAGATCGAAAACTCGGGGAAGAACTGCGCCAGTTCCTGCGCCGAGGTGATCGACATTTCCAGATTGCCGCGACTGATGGCATCCAACTCCGTTCCCTGTGCGAAGATGGTGCCATTGTAGCTGGGCTCATAACTTGCGAAATCGGCGACCATCGGCGCAAAAACTTCTGCCATAGCGACCGAGCGTTGGTCGGTCTCCGATCCTGATGTTGCGAGACGAAGTTGGACTTTGTCTTCCGCCAGCGCACCGCTTGTTGCGCCAAACAGAACACCGGTTGCAACAAGGGCTGATACAGCAGCCCGGCGGGTAAGTTTGGTAATCACTTTGCTCCTCCCTGAGACATCATGATGCTTCTTTTTGCGATTCAGATTTTTGACCTATTTTGGAACTTTTGCAAGATTTTTTACAAAATATCAGATATTTTATAATGCAGTCACATCTACCATTGGTGTTTTTTGCAAGTTTTTGATCCTGACCGCTTCACCTGTTCTGCAGGAATTCTGAATAGCTTCAATAACTTGAAGCGTTCTGAAACCTTCCCATCCAGACACAATCGGCTCTGCTTCGTGCCGAGCTACTTCAACAAAGTGCCTGAGCTGATTGACCAAAGGGTCAGACGCACCCTTCTTCAGCGCGGTCGATGAGATAGGCGTCCACCAGTCCCGTTGCTCACTCTGGTAACTCCACAGGCGAAGATCGGGAACGGACAACGAACCATGAGAGCCACCGATCATATAGCTACTCTCTGTGGTCGAAGGATAGATTGGATATTCCTGAGACGTCATCTCCCAGCTCCATGGAGCAACGATGCTGTCGGACACACTTATGGTCCCTATCGCCCCGCTTTCAAACGTCAACAGCGCACCAGCAACGTCTTCGTTGTCGTAACCCCGCTGCGATGCAGCCGACTGAGCCTGTACGGTCACAACTTCTCCGGCCAGGTACCTCAGCAGATCCACATCGTGGACAAGATTGACCGAGATGGGCCCTGCACCGGGTTTCTTTCTCCAGGGCGCAGCATCAAAATACTCGTCTGGCTTATAGAACCAGCAATTCGCATGGACAGCGCGCACATCTCCAATTTTTCCATCGACAATGGCTTCCTTAGCCGACCTGATCAGAGGATTGTGTCTGCGATGATGGCCGACCATCAGTGGCACATTGGCCTTCTCCGCAGCTTGAACAAGCTCAAGTGCAGCGGTGGCTTCTACGGCGATCGGTTTTTCGACAAGAACAGGACAACCGTGTCGAACACACGTGAGGCCATGTTCAACATGAAGCGTGGTCGGGGTCGCAAGAACAGCTCCGTCTGGCGTCTGATTTGCAAACATTTTCTCGAGGGTCTCGTAACATGCGACCCCGTGCTCAACGGCGTAAGCACGACCTTCATCACTGGGGTCGACTACCGCAACGAGATCAACATGGCGCAACGCTAGGATAGCGTCTGCGTGGCGGCGTCCAACAAGACCAATGCCGACAATGGCAATGCGAAAGTTCTTCGACACTTTGCTTCCTTCTGGAGGGCCCGGCGAATCCCGAAACCGATGATTGCGATCGGGCTGCTTGCCCAACTTTGCCACGACCGTATTGGGGTTTTCGCGATTCCGCAATAATGTATGATATTTTTATTTTTACCATACATCAGTTTGGATTGCTGATGTCTCTGAAAAATGCTAATTGAACGAGGAAACTGAAAATATCGGGTGAAACGCATGGCGAAACAGCCGTCTACGATAGGTGCAAGCACCTATCAGCGCATCAAGCGGGACATCATCTTTGGGGAGCTGCAGCCCGGCTCCAAACTGAAGCTGGACGCCTTGAAGGAACGCTACTCGGCAAGCCTTTCGACACTTCGTGAAACGCTAAACAGGCTCGCCAGCGACGGATTTGTCGAAGCTCCTGAGCAACGGGGTTTCCTGGTCACCCCAGTTTCACGAGAAGACCTGACCGAGATTTCAGAGCTGCGCGTTCTGCTGGAATGCCACGCGCTGGAGTTGTCTATTGCGAATGGCGACACGGATTGGGAAGGCAACCTGGTCGCTGCGCATCATAAGCTGCATTTGATGGAGCAACGGCTTCTCAAGGGAGATGACTCTGAGAAGGAAACCTGGAAGAGGTACGATTCAGAGTTCCATCAAGCGATGATTGCAGCCTGTAATTCCAAGAACCTCTTATCTCTTCACTCAATCATTTATGACAAGTACCTTCGTTATCAGATGCTCGTACTGACCTACCGAGGTGAGGTTGCAGCCCAAGAACACAAACGCATGTTCGATGCCGCGTTGGCCAAAGACGCTGATACAGCCAAGAAACTGTTGGAAGATCACATCAGAAATGGCCTCGCCCACACCTTGGAAGCCATGTAAGGTGGCCAAATCCGCAGGTAGCACGGTACGGCTGTCTGACCTTCCTCAAGGCTAACGAACAGGTCTCTGACTAAGCACAAAACGCTTTAGTCCGACCCTGCGACAACAACTTCGATATCATTTTTGTTGAGCATGTCCTGGATGTTTGCAGGAGGAAGGCGATCGGTAAAAAAAACATCAATTCCAGCCATGTTGTGCAGAGATATCGGAGCCCGCTTGTTGAATTTTCCGCTGTCGGCGACGACGATGCGCACCTGCGCATTTTCTGCCGCCGCACGTGCGATATTGGCTTCTTCAAGATCATGAAGCATGAAACCCAAGTCGCCATTCACGGCTCCAACCGAGAACACTGCCAGCTGTACGTTGAAACGCTTTACAAGATCCAATGCCTCTGCACCGAAAGCACCCCCATCATGGGCGCGCAGTTCTCCACCCGCCAGAAACACCCGGTTGTTGTTGTGCTTTGACAATGTGTAAGCGACGAAAACCGAATTTGTGACAACAAACAGGTCTTTGTGTTTCCGCAGTGCAAGCGCGACGTAAGCGGTTGTCGAACCAATATCCAGAAATAAGGAATCCCCGTCGCTTATAGTGTTTGCGACTGCCCGGGCTATTGCTTCTTTCGCATGCGCTTGCGTTCCCAAGCGGTTTTCAAAAGGTGGTTCTATTGCGTCTTCGCTAAGATGTACGCCGCCATGAACCTTCCGCACGATCTTGCGCTCTTCCAGCGCCTTGACGTTGCGCCGGATCGTTTCATTGGAAACATTCAGTTTTTGAGCCAAGAGGCTGACTCTGCACGACCCGCCCGCATGTTGCAGCTCGCGAAGGATTTCTTCTTCGCGCTGATTTGTGGTTTTTCGTGGCTTTAACATGCGACCTCCTGAAAGGGGGATACGGCAGTCATCCCAATAAAACAATATTGCGCCCAATTCAGTTCTGATCGGGGCTTTTTGTGTGAATTATAACCATTATTCGTGGCGAAGTGTGGTTTTTATTGACGTACTCGTCAGATTGGCGCAGCATGGAAGTGTAATAAAAGAAAAACACTCAAAAAGCCACATTCAGGGAGCACAACATGATCAGGAAATTCAATGCACTACACGCAATGGCATTAGTCGCTGGCGTAACTGCTTCGGCTTCTTGGGCCGCCGAATCGACGGACCCAATCAAACTGACGTTGCATGATTGGTCAGGACAGCTGATCAACACCAAGATAATGGGATCAATCCTGCAAGAGGCAGGGTACAACGTTGAATATGTTCAGGCGGACTATATCGCTCAGTTTGCGGGCCTGAAGACGGGTGATCTACATCTGGCAATGGAAATCTGGGAAACCACCGGGCGTGAAGCACTGGACGAAGCCACCGCCTCTGGCAATGTGGTGAACGTTGGTGAAACCGGTCTGATGGCGATCGAAGAATGGTGGTACCCGACTTATATGAAAGAGCGCTGCCCCGGCCTGCCAAACTGGGAAGCTCTGAAAGACTGTGCAGGGGAATTCGCCACCGCTGAAACCTCGCCAAATGGGCGCTATGTCGGCGGGCCCGTGACCTGGGGCGGTTTCGACGAAGAACGTGTCGAAGCGTTAGAATTGGAGTTTGAAGTTGTCCACGCAGGCACGGATGCTGCGCTTTTTGCTGAGCTGGAATCCGCATATCAGCGCGAAGATCCAATCATGCTGTGGGTCTATGTTCCGCACTGGGCCCCGGCCAAATATGACGGCGAATTCGTGGAGTTTCCGCCATTTTCGGCCGAATGCTACAGCGACCCGTCAGTCGGTGTGAACCCGGATTTGGCCTATGACTGCGGAAAACCGCGCGGTCCGATCTGGAAGGCTGCTTGGTCTGGCCTGCAAGAGAAGTGGCCGGGCGCGTATGACATCATCGAAGCCTACAACATCAATAACGACGAGATGAGCGCTATGGTCGGCAAAGCCGATCTGGACGGTGTTGAAATTGATGCAGTTGTCGCGGATTGGATGGAGACGAACAAAGACCGTTGGTCCGGTTGGATCTCTAAATAATCTGCTTGACCGAAGCGGTTACCCCGCTCTCCTCTGCCGCTTCGGTCTTTTTCCGTCTTAGTACCGGACACTACAGATGACCCCCACAACAAAACTGTCCTGCCGAAACGTTTGGAAGCTATACGGTCCAAACGCCGAGACCCTTCTGGCGCAAAACCCGAACCCATCGGCAGATGACATTCGAAATGCGGGTGTGATCGGAGCGGTACGCAACGCCAATATTGAGATCATTGAAGGAGAAATCTTCATCATCATGGGCCTGTCCGGTTCAGGCAAATCAACCCTGGTTCGTTGTCTGTCCAGGTTGATCGAACCCACAAGCGGTGAGGTTCTGTTCGACGACGCCGACCTGCTGCGCGCCAGCGAGAAAGAAATGATTGAAATCCGTCGGCACAAGATGGGCATGGTGTTTCAGCATTTTGCCCTGCTGCCGCACCTGACCGTGTTGCAGAATGTGATGTTTCCCCTGACCATTCAGGCTACGCCCAAACACGAGGCCGAAGCAAAAGCGAGAGACGTGGTGGAACTGGTCGGCCTGAAGGGGCGCGAAGACTACTATCCACGAGAGCTCTCAGGTGGTCAGCAACAGCGTGTGGGCATTGCCCGATCATTGGTGACAGAGCCCGATCTGTGGTTTCTGGACGAACCTTTTTCGGCCCTCGATCCGCTGATCCGTCGCGAAATGCAGGACGAGTTTCTGCGACTACAGGAACGGTTGCATAAAACAATTGTCTTTATCACGCACGACTTTGAAGAAGCTGTTCGCTTGGCCGACCGCATCGCAATTATGAAGGACGGTGAAGTCATCCAGATTGCCACCCCGGAGGAACTGGTGATGAATCCTGCGACCGACTATGTAGCTGAATTCACGCGCCATATTCCGCGCTCCAAGGTTTTGACAGTTGGTGGTGTAATGACCGTCGGCGCGGCGGGTGAAGGTGAGCCCATTGTGCAATCAACCCGCGTCTCGGCCGTAGCGGAACGGATCATCACCGCAGATGCACCAATTCCCGTGACAGACGGCAAAGGTCTGGTTATTGGCGCCATTGATCGCAAGGCTGTGGCCCATGTGCTATTCGGTGAAGGGGACGCGGTATGAGCCGCCTGTCCCGCAGCCAACTTGTCATTCTGCTGCTTGTCGGACTCACGATCCTGCTGGGGTATTTCGGCAGTAACCTGGGAAAAGCGCTCGATGCGCGCTGGATCACCAAATTCCCGTCGGCTTGGGTCGTCCCGTTCAAAACTTATATCTCATCCGCAATGTCCTGGCTGATCGAGGATGCTGCAATCGGCCCAGTTTCGTTCACCGACGTTACCCGCGCTGCTGCTTGGTTGATAGAACAGCCCTATGACCTTGTCTTGTCCCTGCTGGCCGCAGGTTTTGTCACCGGGCAAGGCAACGATGCGCAAGTCATCCTACCTGCGATCAGCTGGATCGTGGTGATCACCGCCGTAATAACTTTGGGACAGTATTGCCGGGACTGGGGGCTCGCGGCATTGGTCGGCGGCTGCTTTACCTATCTGGCCGTCTTTGGCCAGTGGGACAGCGCGATGGTTACCCTTGCCTCGGTCCTGATTGCGGTGCCCATTGGCGCGGGCGGTGGGCTATTGTTGGGGATATTGGCCTATCGCCACCTGACTTTAGATCGCATCATCTCGCCCATTTTGGACTTGATGCAGACAATCCCGATCTTCGCCTATCTGGTACCAATTCTGTTCATGTTCGGCTTTGGACCGATTTCGGCGCTGGTCGCCACGATCATCTATGCGACACCGCCTATGGTGCGGATCACCACGCTTGCCTTGAGAGCCGTCGACCCCGAGATTTTGGACTTCGGGCGCATGGCAGGCACGACGCAAAAGCAGTTGATGTGGCGCGTTTTGGTTCCTTCCGCCAGCCACAGTCTGATGGTGGGTGTCAATCAGGTGATCATGCTGACGCTGAACATGGTCATCATTGCCTCGATGATCGGGGCCGGAGGATTGGGGTTCGACGTCCTTGCCGCGCTGCGCAGACTGGATATCGGCGCAGGGTTCGAGGCCGGTATTGCCATTGTGGTTCTGGCCATTGCGGTTGATCGCCTAAGTCAGGCTTTCGCCGAGCGTATGGGGCAGGTCCATCACGAGCTCCCCGGCTCGTGGGTCACCCGCCATCGCCGGACAATTCTGGTATTGATCCTGCTGATTTTGACCTGGGTTCTGGGGCAGTTCTCACCCCTGTTGCTGGAATATCCTGAAAGTCAGACGATCACCACTGGCGGGTTCTGGGATGACACGGTCAAATACCTGAACATCAACTATTTCGACACGTTCGAGGCGATCAAGATCTTCTTCCTGACGTGGTTCATGATTCCGATCAAAACGGTCCTGCTGGGAATTCCATGGCCTTGGGCCATTGCCATGCTGACCTTGCTGGGTTGGCACGCAGGGGGCTGGCGGCTGGCACTGTTGTGCGGAGGACTGGCGTCTCTGATCCTCATTTCAGGACTGTGGGCCAAGGCAATGGTGACAGTTTATCTCTGCGGAGCCTCTGTGTTTCTTGCTACTTTGATCGGGGTTCCGCTGGGTGTTGTGGCCGCACTGAACAAACGCGCCGGGACAGTGATTAACCTGTTTATCGATACACTGCAGACATTGCCCAGCTTTGTCTATCTGATCCCGGTAGTGATGCTGTTCCGGGTCGGCGATTTCACTGCTCTGATTGCCATAGTCCTTTACGCACTGGCCCCGGCCGTGCGTTATGCGGCCCACGGCGTGCGATCGGTCAGTGAGGAATTGATCGAGGCTGGATTGGTTTCTGGCTGCACAGGCACGCAACTCCTGCGCCATATTCGCTTGCCCATGGCCCTGCCCGAAATCCTTTTGGGTATTAACCAGACCATCATGCTGGCACTGTCCATGCTGGTTATCACGGCCCTCGTTGGCACCCGGGATTTGGGGCAAGAGGTCTACATTGCCCTGACAAAGGCTGACACTGGCCGGGGTCTGGTAGCAGGTCTGTCCATCGCATTCATTGCCATCATCGCTGATAGGCTGATCAACGCAAGCGCTCGTCAGGCACGCATCCGCTTTGGAATGGAGAGCTGATATGACCCAATCCGATCTGATGACCCGCATTCGCAAGCTACCGATCTGGCAGGGCGAGATCAAAGCCACCCCTTTGACGGGTGGGATCACAAATGTGAACTACAAGGTTACTGACAGCAGTGGATCCTACGTGGTGCGTGTCGGTGACGACATCCCTTTGCACCAGGTGATGCGCTTTAACGAACTGGCTGCCAGTAAGGCCGCCCATGCTGCAGGTCTGTCACCTGCTGTAGTATTTTCGTCCAACGAACTAACAGTGCTGGAATTCGTCGAAAGCCGCACTCTGACCGAAGAAGACGTACGCGACCCCAGTATGCTGCCTCGGGTGCTGGAACTCGTGAAAACCTGCCACCTTGAGGTGCCCAAGCACCTGCGCGGCCCGTCGCTGGTATTCTGGGTCTTTCACGTCATCCGCGACTATGCTGCCACTCTCACCGAGCGTGGAAGTTCGCACACGGACCTGATCCCGGAACTTGTTCGAATTGGAAATGACCTGGAAGCCGAGGCCGGGCCGTTCGACATCGTGTTTGGCCATAACGACCTGCTTTGCGGCAACTTTCTGGACGATGGCACCCGCCTGTGGCTGATCGATTTCGACTACGCGGGATTCAACTCGCCATTATTTGACTTGGGGGGGCTGGCCTCGAACAACTCTCTTTCCAATGAACAAGAGGACTGGGTTCTGGAAACCTATTTCCAGGCACCCATCACCAACCAATTGCGTCACCGCTATACGGCGATGAAATGCGCCTCGCTGCTTCGTGAAACCATGTGGAGCATGGTGTCCGAGATCACCTCGGAAATCGACTTCGACTACGCAGCCTACACAAGCGAAAATCTCGCACGGTTTCGCACGGCCCTGACCGATTACAAAAACACCTGAGGACAGATATGACCGACCTTCCAAATACAGCCAAAGCCGTCATCATCGGCGGCGGCATCATCGGCTGCTCGACCGCCTATCACCTTGCTAAGCTGGGTTGGACCGACACGGTGCTGCTGGAACGCAAAAAGCTGACTTCAGGCACCACATTCCACGCGGCGGGCCTGGTGGGGCAGCTGCGTTCGAACGCCAATATCACTCAGCTGCTGGGATATTCAGTCGATCTGTACAACAAGATTGAAGAAGAAACCGGTCTGGGAACGGGCTGGAAAATGAATGGTGGTTTGCGCCTTGCCTGCAACGAGGAACGCTGGACCGAGGTCAAACGGCAGGCCACCACAGCCCATTCCTTTGGTCTGGACATGCAGTTGCTGACTCCGAAGGAAGCTCAGGATCTTTGGCCGCTGATGGATATCGGTGACGTCATAGGCGCGGCGTTCCTGCCCACCGATGGTCAAGCAAACCCCTCGGACATTACCCAGGCGCTGGCCAAGGGCGCGCGCATGGCAGGCGCGAAGATATTCGAAGATACCAAGGCCACCGATCTTGAAATCGAGAACGGCAAGATCCGCGCCGTAATCACTGAACATGGCCGTATCGAATGCGAAAAGGTGATCGTGTGTGCCGGTCAGTGGACGCGCGACTTTGCCGCCAAGTTCGGCGTGAATGTGCCGCTGGTGCCTATGGAACACCAGTACATGGTCACAGAACCATTTGGCGTGCCCGGCGACCTGCCAACCCTGCGGGACCCCGATCGGCTGACATATTACAAAGAAGAGGTTGGTGGGCTCGTCATGGGAGGCTATGAGCCGAACCCTATCCCATGGGCAGTGAATGGCATACCAAATGGTTTTCACTACACCTTGCTTGACAGTAATTTCGACCATTTCGAACAGATCATGGAGCTGTCGCTAGGCCGGGTGCCGGCGTTGGAAACCGCGGGGATTAAGACACTGACGAACGGCCCCGAAAGCTTTACTCCGGATGGTAACTTCATTGTGGGTGAAGCACCAGAGCTGAAGAATTTCTTTGTTGGTGCTGGTTTCAACGCCTTTGGCATCGCCTCTGGCGGTGGCGCCGGAATGGTGTTGGCAGAATGGGCCGCCAAGGGCGAGCCGCCCTTTGACTTGTGGTCTGCCGACATTCGCCGTTTTGGCCGCCCGCATTTCGACACCGATTGGGTTCGCACCCGCACAGTCGAAGCATATGGCAAACACTACACCATGGCCTGGCCACACGAAGAACACGAATCCGGCCGCCCCTGCCGCAAGTCACCGCTATACGATTTGTTGAAGGATCAGGGCGCTTGCTTTGGTGAAAAACTGGGTTGGGAGCGCCCGAACTGGTTTGCCGACGCATCGCTGGGCAAGGCACCCAAGGACGAATACAGCTTTGGCCGCCAGAACTGGTTTGCCGCCGTTGGCCGCGAACACAAAGCGGCCCGAGAAGCGGCGGTGCTGTTCGATCAAACGTCGTTTGCCAAATTCGCGCTGAAAGGCCCCGATGCCCAGGCGGCGATGAACTGGATATGTGCCAATGATGTGGATAAACCGGTAGGCACTCTGGTCTATACCCAGATGCTGAATGATAAGGGCGGAATTGAATGCGACCTGACCGTGGGCCGTGTAGCGCATGATGAATTCTATATTGTCACCGGTACCGGCTTTGCCACCCACGACTTCGACTGGATCAGCCGCAATATTCCGGACGGGCTCAACTGCCAGCTGTTCGATATCACCTCCTCAAACGCAGTATTGTCGCTGATGGGGCCGAAAGCACGAGATATTCTGGCGGCAGTTACCCGCGACGATGTGTCAAATGACGGGTTCAAGTTTGGCACGATCCGGACAATCGGGATCGCTGGTTGCCCTGTCAGGGCACTGAGGCTGACATATGTGGGCGAGCTTGGCTGGGAACTGCACTTGCCTGTCGAATACGCGCAAACAGTCTATTCCGCGCTGATGCAAGCAGGGCAGCCGCAAGGACTGGTAAATGCAGGCTACCGCGCAATTGAATCTCTTCGGTTAGAAAAGGGCTACCGGGCCTGGGGGTCTGATATCGGCCCTGATCACACGCCGTTTGAAAGCGGTCTGGGATGGGCTGTGAAGCTGCGCAAAAACATAAACTTCAAGGGCCGCGCGGCAAGCGAAAAGCAAAAGGCCGAGGGTGTCAAAAAGATACTGGCCTGCTTCACCGTCGACCCCGATGTGGTGCTGTTGGGCCGCGAAACAATATACCGGGATGGAGAACGTGTGGGTTGGCTAACGTCGGGAGGCTATGGTTACACGACCGGCAAATCCATCGGTTACGGCTATGTCCGAAACCAGGGCGGCGTCGATGCGGAATTTGTTACGTCCGGCACGTATGAGTTGGAGGTTGCGACCCAACGTGTCCCCTGCGACGTGACACTTCAACCGCTTTACGATCCCAAAATGGACCGCATCAAATCGTAACACAAACTCCTGTTGTCTGGACGAGGTTGAGGCAAAAAATGGATGTGTCGCTAACTTTGGGACCGGATTGACGAGGCTGTAGATTGTCCGTCGTCAGGGTTTTTCGGAGAGTTGAGGCTGAATAATAACGGAGGCGTGGTTCGGTTTCTGTTTCAGTCAAGGCAGCCGCGGCTTGGTGCTGCAACCGGCGTTTTCTGATTGTCTGTTTCTTGATCTCCTGTCTCATCTTCAGGACCTTTGCCCCGCGACCGTGATAAACGTCGGCGGGGGTCAGGTTGTTCAAGCTCTCGTGGTAGCCGTGGTTGTTGTAGTGGTCGACGAAGACGCCGATCTAACGTTCCAGGTCGCCGGGCAGGAAGTAGTATTCCAACAAAACAACCTTTCAAATGAATGAGGCACAATCAGAGTAACGGGGATTAACCGAACACGAGTTGCCGTACCGACCAACACGGCAGGCTGTCGACCGAACCCGTGAGATCTACTTGCGGCTCTTTGAACCAAACCGCGTATTAGACCTTTGGGGGGGGTGGTGCCTTGAACGCCAAGATGGAGCTCCAACAGGATGACTTCGGAAAGAACCTTGCAGGTAATCGATACTGGAAAAAAGTCACCGAGAGCTGCTGCTCAATTAAAGAACCTTCATACGGGTTCGCGGCAAATGGGAGTATCTTTATCGTGCAGTCGAAATGGCAGGAAACACCATTGAATTCTTCCTGTCTGAGCGAATGAACCGCCCGGCAGTAGCTAGGTTTGTTACCAAAGCGCTGTCGACAGTTGCAGCGGCGCTAATGCGGCAGGTACTCGAAAATTGAACAGAATTCTAAGGTGGTTTGGATGCCCCGCCAAAGTACAGACAATCAGGTCCAAGTATCGGAACAACATGATCATCAGGTCATAAAACGGCGTGTTCGGCATATGTGTGGATGTAAGCCTTCGAATCCGCCTCAGCCACATTGGATGGCATTGAGGTGGCCAAAATGATCCAAAAAAAGCATCTCCCCAGCGCTACGACCTTGGGCTTTCGGATGTTTGCCGAGATCGCAGGATAGGTGTGTCCAGTAGTTGAGTGCCTATGGTCGTTCCAAAAGTTTGAGACACATCCAATAGAGGTTCCGAAACACTTGTTATCTAAAATGCGTAGGCAATCGGGTGGTGGCAGGCTACCCCCACACCATCCGGCCGTTTCTCAAGACCTGGCGCCTCACTCCCACATTGATCACTGGCGTATGCGCAGCGCGCGCGGAATGCACACCCCAGCGGCGGGTTTAGCGGATCGGGCAATTCGGTTTCACGCCCCTCTGGTGCAGTCAACGGACGCCCAACCACCGGCGCACTGTCAGCCAGAAGTTTAGTGTACGGATGTTTGGGATAGGCAAAAACCTCATCGGCTGGCCCCACCTCAACCACTGAGCCAAAATACAGCACCGCGACCCGGTCACTGACAGCTTCGACGACCGCAAGATCGTGGCTGATGAACAGATAGGTCAGCCCAAACTGCTCCTTCAAGTCGGCCAGCAGGTTCAGAACCTGCGCCTGCACTGACACATCCAGTGCCGAAACGGGTTCATCGAGAACGAGGATACGCGCTTCTGCCGCCAAGGCTCGCGCGATCCCGATCCGCTGTGCTTGACCGCCTGAAAACTCATGCGGATAGCGATCCAGAAACTCTTCGCGCAGGTTCACCGCGGCAAAAATCTCCCGTATGCGGTCCGCGCGGGCAGCCGCGGGCATATCGTGCAAGTGCTTAAGCGGCGCTTCCATGATCTGCCGGATGGTTTTACGCGGGTTGAGGCTGCTGATTGGGTCCTGAAACACATACTGGATCTTGCGGCCAAACAAGGCCGGGTCGGCATTGTCGAGCGGCTCCCCATTGATTTCAATTGTTCCGGTGCTGGGGGGCAGGAGACCAACAAGCATTCGCGCGAGCGTGGATTTTCCACAGCCGGATTCACCAACGATCCCAAGTGTTTCGCCCTCTTCGACGGTCAGCGACAGCGGTTGAACAGCACGCACCAGCGCCCGTGGTGGGCCAAACATGCGCTTGCCGACGGGGAAGACCTTGCTGAGTTCGGTCAGTTTGAGAGCGGTGATCATCAGCATGCCTCCTGCGGTGGCGTTTCCGGAGCAACGCAACGGACCAAGCTCTCGGCACCGTGCCGGACCAGTTCTATGTTCCCCTGCCGACAAGTATCGCCCGCCTTATGGCATCGATCCGCAAAGGCGCAACCCTCGGGCAGTCTGTCTACCACTGGCGGGAGGCCGGGTATGGCCGCCAATTCGCGTCGGCCCTGCCCAAGTTCAGGTACGCAGGCCATAAGGCGCGCGGTATAGGGGTGGGCCGGGGCATCCAGGATGGTCTTTGTCGGGCCCTCTTCGACAATTCGGCCCGCATACATCACCGCGACCCGGTCACATAGCTGTGCGACCACACCAAAATCATGCGTGATGAAAATGATGGCCAATCCCCGTTCACGCCGCAGGTCATCGAGCAAGGACAGGATCTGCGCCTGCACGGTCACATCCAAGGCCGTGGTCGGTTCATCCGCGATGATAACCTCCGGATCGTTGGCCAGCGCCATAGCGATCCCCACGCGCTGTCGCATTCCACCCGACATCTCATGCGGGTAGCTGTCAACGCGCTGTTCGGCATTGGGAATGCGGACCGATGTCAGCAGCTCGATAGCATGGGCACGGGCCTTTTTCCTGTCAAAAAGGTGATGCGCTCGTACGGCCTCGATCAGCTGGTCACCGACCGTGTAAAGGGGGTGCAACGTGGCCAGCGGATCCTGGAAGATATAGGCGATCCGGTCTCCCCTAAGTGATCGCAGTTTTTCATAGGGTGCACCGATCAGATCCTCACCCTTGTAGTGAACTGCGCCACCCGTGATAACGCCCGGAGGTGAAGCCACCAAACCCATGATGCTGAGCGCCGTCACCGATTTTCCGGAACCGCTTTCACCAATCACCCCAAGGCATTCACCTGGGTTGACCTGTAGATCGACACCACCAACGGCCTTGTAAACACGGTCCTCGACGTGGAACTGAGTCTTCAGCCCGCGTAACGCCAGCAATGTGTCGCCTTCTGAGGTAGGAACCGGACCGGCGCGCTGGACCATGGTGGCCGGCATCGGGCGTGAGAGCGCGCCGGATTTCAGCCGAGGGTCCAGCGCATCGCGCACCCCGTCGCCCAGTAGGTTGATCGCCATGACGATGATCAGGATCATTGCGCCCGGTACGATCGAGGTATGCGGATTGGTGATCAAGGCCGAGCGAGCTTCGCCCAGCATCGAACCCAGATCGGCCTGCGGCGGCTGCGATCCCAGCCCGAGAAAGCTGAGCCCGGCGGTCTCCAGGATCATCCATCCGATGGTTGTCGACATGGCGATCACGATCACTGGGATCACGTTCGGAAGCACTTCGGTCAGGATGATGCGGGCATCCGTCATGCCCGATAACCGTGCCGCGTCGACGAATTCCTTATGGGCAATGCCAACTGTGATGCCCCGGATGTTACGGGCAAAGAAGGGGATGTTGACGGCAGCCACTGCGATCAGCGCGTTCATAAGACCTGGCCCGAGAGCCGCGACAATCGCAAGTGCCAAAAGAATGTAGGGAAAAGCCATCAGCATATCGACGCCGCGCATGATGATGTTGTCCGTGCGCCCACCGTAGTAGCCAGCGATGATGCCGATGGCCGCGCCCAGGGTCGCCGCGATGATTGCCGCCGCAAATCCCACGGCCAGCGACAGGCGTGTACCCCAGAGCAGACGGCTGAGAAGATCGCGTCCAAGGTGATCGGTTCCCAGCAGGGCACCCTCTGAAAATGGCCGCTTGAACCGATTTGCTGTATCGGTCACGTCCGGATCCGCTAAGGGCAGAAGCGGCGTCACCAAGGCCAGAAGAACCACCAGGCCCATCACGACCAACCCGCCAAGCGCCAGCCGGTTGCGCGCCAGAAGCATAAGGAAGTTCTTCATGTCTTGATCCTCGGGTCGAGCAGGCTTTGCGCGACGTCGACCGCGATATTGAACATGACGTAGCAGGCCGCGACAAAGACGACGCCGCCCTGCACCAGCAGGATGTCCCGTTTCAGGATGGCATCGACCAGCATGCGCCCGACGCCAGGCCACTGGAACACCATCTCGATATAGACCGCACCTGACAGAACAAACCCGGCCTGCACCCCCAAGACCGGAATGATGCTGACCATGGCCGCGCGCAAGGCATGGCGCCAGACAACCGAACGCTCATGAACGCCCTTGGCGCGGGCGGTACGGATGAAATCCTGACGCAGCACCTCGAGCATGGCAGAGCGCGACAAGCGTGCAATGACCCCGGTTGCCACCACCGCCAGCGCCAGCGCGGGTAAGGTCAGGTGGCTGATCAGCGCTGACAGGTCCCGCGCGCCATAGATGGGCCACATGCCGGACACCGGAAACCAGCGCAGTTTCACTGCAAAGATGAGGATCATCATCATGCCAAGGAAAAAGGACGGAATGGAAATTCCCAGAAGAACCGCAAAGGTGATGGCCTTGTCAGCCAGACCGTATTGCCGGGCGGCGGATACGACCCCGGCCGCGACACCAAGGAGCGAGCACAGGACAAATGCCGTACCCGCAAGGACCAAAGTCGCCCCGAAACGGTCAAGCACCTCGTCCAGAACGGCACGGTTGAGAGAGAAACTGCGCCCGAAATCACCCTGAAGCATGTTCCCGAGCCAGATGAAATATCGCTGCACCATCGGCTTGTCCAAGCCAAGGTCGCGGTTGAGCTTTTCTACGTTATCAGGGGTTGCATAGGACCCCAGGATCGCAGTGGCCGGATCGCCGGGGATCATCGCCATGATGACAAACACAATAATCGATATCCCGAACAGAACCGGAATCGCGGAAACCAGTCTTTTGAGTATGTACCCTGTCATTGCCCCCACCCGGAATTGTGCAGCCGCACCATGCACACGGCTGCACGAGTCGTTCTAGTTCTTGACCACGTCATCCAGCAGCAGGAAGAACGACGGCTGGAGCGAGAAGTTTTCGACACGGTCGGAGGTAACCGCATTCTGCTTCCAGTTGGCAACGAAGACCCAAGGCGCGTCTTCCTGCACGATGACCTGCATCTCCTGATAGAGACGCGCGCGTTCTGCCTGATCGGTTGCTGCGCGGGCGGCTTCCAGAAGTTCGTCAACCTTCGGGTTGGAGTAGTAGCCCGAGTTGAACCCGCCCTGATCCGGCCATGAAGCTGTGCGCAGCGCGAGGAACGGAAGCGTGTCCGGATCGTTGGTCATCCAGGCCATTTCGGCCATGTCTGCCTTGCCTTCAAGGCCCGGGTTCACTTCGCCAAGGAAGGTGTTCCATTCATAGGTCTCGATGTTGACGGTCAGGCCAACGGACTGAAGATCGGCTTGGATCGCGGTACCCATCGCCACGGGATCAAGCATCCCGGAACCGCCCTCGGTGACATAAAAAGTCAGCTCGGCGCCTTCGGCACCTGCTTCGGCAAGAAGCTCGCGCGCCTTGTCGGGGTCGTAGGGGTAAGGCTCCAGGCTTTCGTTATAGGCCCAGGCGAATGCCGGCGGTGTCGGACCGGCGGCGACAGCTGCCGTACCTTCCAGAACGTCGTTGACGATGGCTTCCTTGTTGATGGCATAGTTTGCCGCTTGGCGGACACGCACGTCAGCGAACGGGCCTTCTTTGGCGTTCAAGATGAGGAACCAGACGTGTGGACCAGCCTGTTCATGAATGGTGTAAGTATCGCCTTGGAATTCGCTCAGCGCGACCGGGGGAACCTCGACCATCAGGTCGATACCGCCTGCCAGCATCTCGGCGGTGCGGGTGTTTGCGTCCGTGATTGGGCGAAACACAACGGCCTGCAAATCCGGTGCGCCGTCCCAGTAATCGGCGTTGGCTTCGATGACCACGGCCTCGTTGGACCGCCATTCAGCGAATTTGAATGCGCCGGTGCCGGACGGGTTGCGCCCAAACTCAGCCCCGTACTGTTCCACCGCAGCGGGTGAAACGATCAGCCCGGTGGGATAAGCCAGGTTGGACAGGAATGGTGCATAGGGCGCGTTCAGCGTGAAGCGCACAGTTAGGTCATCCACAACCTCAACGTTCTCTACAGCCGAGAAGAAGAAGGACAGCGGGAAGGGGCCAGTGTTGTGATAGGGATGGTTTTCATCCAGCATTCGGTCAAAGTTAAACTTGACCGCATCGGCGTTGAAGGCGCTTCCGTCGTGGAACGTCACGTCGTCCCGCAGGGAGAAGGTGTAGACTGTTCCGTCCTCACTGATGTCCCAGGAATTTGCCAGCGAAGGCTCAACTTCAAGCGTCCCGTCCTTGTAGCGGACCAGTCCGTCATAGACGTTCATCAAAATTCGGAAGTCGTTAACAGCGGTTACGGCCGCAGGGTCAAGCGCCTTGGGTTCAGCAATCTGCCCAACGATCAGAACATCTTCGGGCGTCTGTGCCTGGGCCAAAAGTGGAGAGAGAGCAAGTGCCGTGGCTGCACCTGCAGCCAGCATTGCCCTGCGGGACAGTTTCAGCAGTTTCATGAGGTGTCTCCCTGTTATTTATTATGATGAATTGCATTCATGCAAATTATCATGATAAATTCAAGAAAAATGTGTTAGGGCAGTAGAATGACCTTCTCGATTCTGTCTTTCGACAATAAAACAGGCGTTTTTGCCGCTGCCGCCGCAACGGGAAGTCTCTGCGTGGGTGGCTGGGTCCTGCGGGGTGACATCGAATCGGGCCTTGTGGCATCACAGGGCACCGCCCCCAGCACCTTTTGGCGAGACGATGCAGTGCGCGCGATGTACCGCGGCCAGACCGCCCGTAATGCTGTCGAGGCGGTGACGTCAGATGATCCCGGGAAGGGGCATAGGCAACTGATTGCCCTGGATCGCAGCGGCGCAACTCACGGGTTCACTGGAGCGAACAGCGTGCCGTATGCCGGTCACTTAACGCAACAAAGGTTAGCGGTTGCAGGAAACATGCTCGAGGGACCTGAGGTTCTTGCGGCGATGGTGACAGCAGCGCAAACCTGCACGGATGGGCCGGATCGGAAAATGCTCCAAGTTTTGAATACTGCTCGGCTGGCGGGCGGCGACAGCCGCGGGCTGTTATCTGCGGCCATGTTGGTCCTTGCGCCCGATCGCCCACCATTAGACCTGCGCATCGATTACAGTGACGATCCGATAGCGGACCTTGAAAAGCTCTATCTCAGGACCCGAACATCACCATACTTTGATTGGCTTGCCGAAGTCCCAGTGCTCGAAAACAAAGTCTGCGCCCCGCAGTAACATTTGACCTTAGAAGACCGACCAACACGTTGTCTGGGCCAGCATCGCTGCGGCGCGGGTGCCAGCATGTGAGTTTCCATAGTGGTTCAGCCCCGGTGACCAGATAGCGATCGAAGCGACCCTCGGTGCAATCACCAGTATGCCACCACCGACCCCGCTCTTGCCAGGCAGCCCGACCTGATAGGCAAACTCGCCTGACCCATCATAGTGACCACATGTCATCATGAGCGCATTGATGCGTCGGGCATGTCGCGGAGAAATCACGTTTGGGCCGGCTCGAAGGCGGGCAAGCGATCTTCCGGCAAGAGCAAGCTGCCGCGTGGTCATCTCGATTGCACATTGATGAAAATAGGTGCCAAGGGTCAGGTCTGGTTCATTTTGCAGATTGCCATGCGATTGCAAGTAATGTGCCAACGCCTTGTTCCGCGCACCCGTCAACCTTTCCGATGTTGCGACCTTGTCGTTGATGTGGATATCATCGGTTTCCGCCATCGCACGGATCAGTCCAAGAACCTCGGCGAGAGCCTGTTTGGGCTGCCGCCCAGCAAGAAGGACATCAGTAGTGACAATGGCCCCCGCGTTCACGAAGGGATTACGCGGGCGACCATTCTCTCGTTCCAACAGGACCACGGAGTCAAATGACGTGCCCGATGGCTCGCGCCCGACACGGCTCCAGAGTTGGTCACCAAACCGCCCCAGCGTCGCCGCGAGGGAAAAAACCTTGGACACACTTTGTATTGAGAAGGGGCGATCCGAGGCCCCCGCGTTCAGGCAGTCGCCGTTTGCCAAGCAAACACTTATCGCGAATTGACGCGGTGGAATACAGGCCAGTTCCGGGATGTATTGGGCAGGAGTTCCCCAATCGTCCAGACGAAAAATCTCATCATGGATATCTTGCAGAATGCGCTCTGTCAGGACCACTTTATTCTCCGAGAAAGCGACGCAACAGATGGGCTTCCTGAACGCTCATCAACTCTTCGGCGATCTGCATGTGCGAATACATGATGCTGCGGGCTCGTTCCGGCTCGCCTTGCCGCAACGCCTCAACCAGTTGCAATTGATGCGCTCTCCCTTTACGCCAAAGTTCCACGTTCGGCGGATCATAGAGCCTGCGATAGACTGTCAAGTCGGTCAGCGCCTGCGCCATAAACCCAATGACAAAGCCAAGCAGCCGATTGCCCGCGAAATCCGACAGCCGGGCATGAAAGTCCAGCGAGGTGATGTGCTGCACTTTCTCTTCTTCGGCCGATGTTGCCGGTTCGGGGTGGCGCAGCGCGAGGTCGTGCAACTCTTCCAACTGGTTCTCGCTTAGATGGCCTGCCAGGCTGGCCGCCAGTTCAGGTTCCAGGACCTTTCGCATCTGATAGATGTCGGCGACAGACAGGTCTTGAAAGTAGAAAAAATTGGCCAACAGGGACCGGGCGCGTTCGGTCGAGACCTGACCTACGATGCTGCCGCCACCGGGACCGGTCTTGGTCACGATCAGGCCCTGAGCCTCAAGAATGCGCAGCGCTTCGCGAACTGTCCCTTTCGACACGCCGAACTGCTCGATCATCTCGCCTTCATTTGGCAGCTTGTCACCCGCCTTCAGATCGCGCTCCACCACCCATTGTTTGATTTCGTCGGCAACCAGAACTGGTCGCGATCGTCTTGGCTTGGTCGATGGGGTCCCGCTGCCGTCCATTCTGCACCTCATATTTTATCATGATAAAAACATAGACACCTAGGCGCCCTATGTGTAGAGGATAATTTATCATGATAAATGAGGAAAGTGATGAACTGGGGACAGTGCGCTCAGGACCGTCTGTCGGAAATAGCAAAATGCAGTGTCGATGAAACCGGAGTCACACGGTTTCCGTTTACGCCCGAGCACAAGGCTGCATTAAGTGTTATTCGGTCATGGATGACACAGGCCGGTCTGAAGGTCCACATGGACGCCGCTGGCACACTCATCGGTCGCAGGGAAGGGCCATTGGGGGCTCCAACGTTCCTGATCGGTTCACACCAGGATTCTGTGAAGAATGGTGGACGATACGACGGGATCATGGGGGTTGTTCTGGGATGTCTCGCACTTGAGAAACTTGCGGCAAACGGAGTCGAACTGCCCTTTTCTGTCGAAGTCCTCGCCTTTGCCGACGAGGAAGGCGTCCGCTTCCCGACCGCTCTGATGGGGCCGCGCGCTTTGGCCGGCACGTTTGACCCGGCTGTTCTGGCCATGAAGGATAACGATGGGGTGTCTCTGCGCCGCGCACTTGCCGACTTTGGTGGCGATCCGGACGGAGTTGAGGCTCTCGCGCGCGATCCTTCCACCACACTGGGATATCTGGAAATCCACATCGAGCAGGGCCCGGTTCTGCAGGCGGCGGATGCCGCACTCGGGGTCGTCACAGGAATTTGCGGGATTGAACGAAACACAGTCACATTTACCGGTGACACGGGCCATGCTGGGACAGTGCCCATGGACAGCCGCCGCGATGCGCTGGTGGCGGCCTCTGACTTCATCTCTGCAATCCATAACGCGGCGTTGAAGATAACCAATCTGCGTGCAACCGTTGGCGCGTTGTCCCTGCATCCCAACGTGGCAAACGCCATCCCGAGGAACGTGGAACTGACCCTTGAAATCCGGGCTCTGGACGACACCGTTCGAGACAACTTCGCAAGATTGGCGTGGTCGGCAGGTGACAGGATTTCGGGGCTGCGCCGTGTGGAGTTTACAATGGAACGAACCTACGAACAGCCCGCCGTACCGTGTGATAGCAAAATGGTTGACGACTTGGAGGCTGCCATTGCCACGATCGGCCAGACCGCGACACGCCTTCCGTCTGGCGCCACTCATGACGCATCGGCTATGGCCGATCTCTGCCCGACTGCCATGCTGTTCGTCCGATGCAAAGATGGGCTTAGCCATAAGCCCGAAGAATTCGCAACTGACGATGATATGGGCGCTGCAATTCAAGCTATTTCCAGTTTTCTAGGCTCAGGACTCAAAGCCAGTAGATGATCAAGCGGCGACAGCGATTGCTGAGACGATTGAAATCTAACCGTACCGGGCCGTCTTCACGGACGGCCCAATCCGGGCTTTCGTCGTTACAAGCGATGCCGCAGCGCAGCTGCCCGAAAGCGGATTGCTGTCGCTGTGATTCCGCAAGTCCTTACGCCTTCATCAGCTGTTTGATCCCGCCGATGAATGTCGCGTCGTCCTGTGCCTTGCGATTGTCCAACAATTTCACTGCATCTGAACCTGCCCGGTAACGGAGGCGGTGACCGGTTTCATTGGCCGCGTCCCAGATAACCTCTGCAACGGTTTCGGGGCTCTGACGGGTTGGACGCCAATGTTCTAAAGACCCGCCCCATGGCTTCGGCCATCGGCGCGTAGTCCGCAAGGTCTTCGTCCATGGCGAAGTCAAACGAGCTTCCACCAAAGTTGGTCTTGATCATTCCAGGTTCGACAATACGGACATAGATACCAAGCGGTTCAAGCTCGTAATGGAGCGCTTCCGACAGACCTTCGACCGCGAACTTTGTACCGTGATAGAGCGTGCCTAGCGGTAAGGTGATCTGACCGCCAATGGACGAGATGTTGATGATCGTGCCCGTGCGATTTGCTCGCATATGCGGTAGCACGGCCTTTGTGACTTCCATCAAGCCAATCACATTGGTGTCGAACTGCCGCCGGATTCGTTCCATCGAAAAGGCCTCCAGCGCGCCATAGGCACCATAGCCCGCATTATTGAGCAACACGTCGATCTTCCCGAACCGGTCGATACCAGCGGCAACAGCTTCGGCGATCGAACTCGGGTCAGTCACATCGAGCTGCGCCACATGGACGTTTTCCAAACCTGCCAGATCACTCGCGTTGTCGGGGTTGCGCATGGTGGCGACAACGCTCCACCCGTTGGCTTGGAAATGTCTCGCGGTGGCCTCTCCTATGCCCGAGGAGGCGCCGGTGATCAGAATAGTTTTCATGGAAAGTCTCCGTCAGGCGTTGAGTTTCAACATGTCTTCGATACCGAAGCTGGTCATGACGTTGCGCGTCACATCGTGCAGCACATTGTTGTAACGTTCGATCTGCGGGCCAACGCCAACGTGATCGACAACAGTGCGGAATGGTTTCTGCCCGAAGGGCTTGTCCAGAAGAGCGACGACCGCCTCCGCAATCCGCTCCGGGCGTTGATCGGGTGTTGCTTCAAGCATCTGGGCCAACCCGGCGGCAGACATTGCCGGGACAGCTGCAAACTCTCCATATTGTACCTCGCGGTCCGGGTCTTTGGGCGCAACCATGCCATCGAAAAAGGCCGTCGGCATGGCGCCGGGTTCGATGATGCAGGACTCAATCCCGAAGCCTGACAACTCCGTCCGATAGCATTCTACAATAGCTTCCAGCGCCCATTTCGAGGCGGAATAGGTCCCGTAGAAAGGCGTCGCGATCCGGCCGATCAGACTGGAGGTGTAGAGAACCGTCCCCTGCCCCCGCGCCCGCATATGTGGCAGCGCCGCGCGCATGACGCGCTGGACACCCAAGACGTTCACGTCGAAAACGTGTGCCATGTCGTCGGGCGACATTAATTCCTGAATGCCGTAGGAGCCAATCCCGGCATTGTTGAACAAGACGTCGAGGCCACCTAGATGTGTGATCGCATCTGCGATCGCCCGCTCAGAACTGGTCGTGTCTTTTGCATCCATTTCGACAATGGATGCCCCAGCCGCCTCAAGTGCGGCAACTGTGCCGGCGTTCTTTCCCTCGCGGGTTCGGACACTTCCTGCAACCTGATAGCCCCTTTCGAGAAGTGCGAGGGCCGTAGGCTTTCCAAACCCGCCGGCGATGCCGGTGATCATGACCTTTTGCATGTCGGCCTCCTTTGTTGTGTCTTGATCACGTTAGTCGCATCAGCCGTTTCAATCTTTTCCGATTGGCCAAAATACTTGCCTATTCCTCCAGAAATACGTGTATTTGTTATGCCATATTGTGTGATGATGCTATTGATAGGCGACCTTTGGGAGGCCAACGCCGTGAAGAGCGAAAAACTGTTATCACGCATTGCAAAGCTGCTCGATCAAGCAGGCGTCGCTGAAGGCGCATTTCATCATACGCAGAGCGGCACCCACCTCCTGCGGTATCACGCAACGACCGACCTGAATGCGACCGTTTATCGACCACTTCTTTGTCTGATCCTGCAAGGCGCAAAGCAGGTGGGGTCCAGCACCCGAACACTAACGGTGGGCTCCGGACAATCCCTCATCGTGAGCCATACACTCCCAGTTATTTCACGGATTACAGAGGCGTCGCGCGAGGCCCCCTACACGGCTTTGGTCTTTCCACTTGATCTTGACCTTCTCAGGTCATTGTCCCCCGCAGTGCGACCCGCGTTGAACGCGCCGTCTTCCGATTCATTCTCGATCTGCTTGTGTGACACCGATCCAGATCTGACAGAAGCGCTTCACCGCTATTTCCTTCAGTGCGAGGAAGAGGAGACGAGGCAACTGTTGGCACCGATCACATCCCGCGAAATCCATGCACGGCTTCTGATCGGGCGACACGCACAGATCCTGCAAAGACTTCTCTGGCATGAAAGCGCGGCCAGCCGTATTTTTCTTGCGACGCGGGAAATACAGGCAAACCTGTCGGAATCCATCACCGTCGGGGATCTGGCCGCGAGGATCGGGATGAGCAATTCCGCGTTTTTCGAGCAGTTCAAAGCCGTGACCGGCACTTCACCGCTCCAATACCAAAAGGACCTGCGCTTGTTGAAGGCCAGAGACGACCTGCGGACGAGCCGTGCCAAGATCTCCGAAGTAGCATTCGCTGTAGGCTATGAAAGCTCCGCGCAGTTCTCGCGGGAATATTCGCGTAAGTTCGGAAGAGCACCCAGGCAAGACCGTGCGCTAGAGGCGGCCGACTGACGCACGTTAACAGGCGTTGGCGGCCCACATGAGACATGCATCGATGTGGCCAGCCGCATTGCAGCTTCGCCGAACCGGGCTTTCGCTACCGCTGCGAAATCAGGAGCTGGCGAATTCACAGTTTGTGGACGGAAGCGGACGCTCAATCGTTTGATTTTCGCCCCAATTTGTATTCTGGAAGTTTGGCCAAGGCCGATTTCAACGCGTCACCCCATCTATTGGAAACAATGCGAAAGTATTGATCGTCGGTTTCGAATCTTGACCGCGTACCGCCTTCAAAGCTGTCTTCGTCGTAGAGAAATAGGTCAAGTGGAGCTCCGACAGATAGATTGGCCTTAATCGTGGAGTCGAAGCTGACCAGCAGGAGTTTTACGGTTTCCGAAAAACTCATTTCCGGATCATAGGCCCGCACCAGAATTGGGCGACCATATTTTGTCTCACCGATCTGAAAGAACGGGGTATCGTCGCCAGCCTCGATAAAGTTGCCTTCGGGGTAGATCAAAAACAGGCGAGACGGGCCGCCTTTGATCTGACCACCCAGAATAAGCGTCGCGTGAAAGGCACTGTCAGCTTGCTGACCGGACCGGGCATGCTCCTGAATGACGTCGTTCAGCGTAGCCGCGACCAGTTGCGCGACTTGGAACATTGTAGGTGCTTCTAAGATCGCCTCATCGAGGGGCTTTCCGCCATGGGCGAGATGGGCGACACAGATTTCCTGATCGATCGCAAAAGGTTCTGGGAAGGGTTTGCAGCCTGCCGCAACGAATACCTGAGCCATGGTGTGACTTACGCGCAGAACGCATGGGCATCACGCGAGTTGTTAGAACATTTCGCGTCACTCGGGCCCGATACGGATCCCGGTATCGACTTGATGCTGTTGCCCATCGGAGAATTGGAGCCAGGACTGATGGAGACGCTCGATTGGCCGGGCAACCCGCATTTAACCCTTGGACCGCGCAAGCTTTTCACCGATGGCGCCTTCCAGCTTCAAACAGCCTATCTTTCGCGGCCTTATCATCAGCCCATCAACCGGCAATATCCCCGCGGCATGCCCTATGTTGCAGAAAAGGATCACCGCCGCGAAGTTAGAAAACTGCACGATCTCGGCCACCAGATACATTGCCACTGCAACGGCGATGCTGGGGCGGACATGTTCTTAGATGCTGTGGCTGCCGCTTTGGAACACAACCCGCGCCCTGATCACCGTCACACAATCATTCACGGTCAGACCCTGCGCGACGATCAATTGGAACGCATGGCGGAACTTGGCGTGACGGTCAGCTTCTTTTCCGCCCACATTCATTTCTGGGGCGACCGGCACCGCAGCACATTCCTGGGACCAGAACGCGCCAGTCGACTATCTCCGGCCGCATCGGCAGAGCGTTTCGGTGTCCGATACACCCTCCACAACGACGCGTCTGTCACGCCCACAAGACCGCTGCATCTGGCGCATTGCGCCATAAACCGAACCACCTCGAGTGGCCAGGTTTTGGGCGAAGATCAGAGAATTAGCGTCCTCTCCGCCTTGAGGGCACAAACAATCGACGCCGCCTGGCAGGTTTTTCAAGAGGACCGTCGCGGATCGATCGAACCGGGCAAGGTCGCTGATCTTGCAGTGCTTTCGGACAATCCTATTGCAGATTCAGAGAACCTGCTGGACCTAAGCGTGACGATGACGGTTCGCCAAGGCGAAGTGGTGTATAGCCAGTGATCTCTCGCCGGTATTTTGGCAGCCTTGCCAATGCACTTGCGAGAGCCGCATTCACTCATGAAAAAGCCCCCTGTCAACGTCGGGTTGCCCCAAGGATGCGGTTCTGTACTCTGAGTTCTTCTGTCGGCGTTGCACGGTTTCTTTTCGTGATTTGAAAGAGATCATGGCAGGACGTGGTGTGCATATGGACCATGTCATATTGAACAGATGGGTAACGAAGTACTCGCCGCTGATCGCAGCGCGAGCGCAATCGAAGAAACGGCCAATACTGAAATCTTGGCGTATGGGTGATACCAATATTCGTATGCGCGCTAAACCGCACTCTAATCAAATTGAAACGCTGGAAATGCAGTTAATCGGATCAGGAATAAGAACACAGTTTCGAAGTCGTTAGTTTTGCTTTGACCAAGGCTTCGGCAAAGGTAACGGCACAGGCAACTCCATCGACAACGGGCAGTTTGAATTCTTCCGATAGATGCGACATGAGGTCGGTCATTCCGGCACAGCCTAGAACAATGGCCTCTGCTCTGTCCTCCACGATGGCCGCCCTAATTTCAGCCCGGATAATATCGATTGTTTTGGGGTCGTTTTCTTCTAGTTTCAGAACCGGCACATCCGATGCCCGAACCCGAACACATCTGCGATCCAAACCGTAGCGCAGCAAATTTGCTTCCAATCCTGCGAGAGACCGGGACAAGGTTGTAATTACACTGAATTTTGGACTGATCATGGAGGCCGCATGGTAGGCCGCCTCCCCGACGCCAATGACCGGCGCCGAAGTTATACAGCGCACTGCGTCGACTCCGGTATCGTCGAAACACGCCACAACAATGGCGTCCACGTCCGGATGTGCCCTCACCACATCCAGCAGACCCGGTACGCAAGTCGAAACATCCAAGTAGCCCTGAATACTGGCCGGGCCATCTTGCGAGTTCACTGCTATGATCTCGGTCTCGGGATGTGCACAAGCGTGCGCCGCATCCGCAATCTTGCGCGTCATGGAGCTGGTGGTGTTAGGATTGACGACTAGCAGTTTCACAACGTCCTCACACTTCCCCGCCCAGATAGGCGGCTTTGATCCGGGGATCGGTCAACAGCTCTTTGGAATTGCCGGAGATCACCACATTTCCTGTGGTTAATGCATAGGCACGGTGCGAGATCGACAAAGCCATGCGCGAATTCTGTTCGACCAGCAGAACCGACACCCCTTCGTCCCGGTTGATCGCCACGATGGAGCGGGCAATGTCCTGCACCAGCTTGGGCGCAATTCCCAACGACGGCTCATCCAGCAACAGCAGGCGTGGCTTAGCCATCAGGGCGCGCCCGATCACCATCATCTGCTGCTCGCCACCCGAAAGGGTGCCCGCAGATTGGCCGTAGCGTTCTTTCAAACGAGGAAATCGTTCCAGAACTGAGTCCAACGTTTGTTGCACATCCGCTTTGTCCGAACGGGTAAACGCTCCCATCAGCAAGTTGTCTTTGACCGACATATACGGAAAAACGCGCCGCCCCTCTGGCACCATCGCAATGCCTTTCGAGACGATCTCGGCCGGGTTTGTTCCGGCAATCTGTTCACCCTCGAACGCGACCGAACCGGACTTGATCTTGGCCAGCCCAGTGATCGCCCGCAGGATGGAGCTTTTGCCTGCACCATTGGCACCGATCAGGGCAACGGTTTCGCCTTGCTCAAGATCAATCGATACCCCTCTAAGGGCATAGACGTGATCGTAGTAGAGCTCTACATCCTTGAAATCTAACATCTTGGTCATGGCTCAGATCCCAATCTCGTCGTCGGCGCTGCCCAGATAGGCTTCGATAACTTTTTCGTTGTTCTGGATTTCTACCGGTGTGCCCTCAGCGATCATCTCACCGAAGTTCAGCACAACAATCCGGTCCGAGATGTTCATCACTGCCGGCATGTCATGTTCCACTAGCAGCACTGTGACACCCCGGTCGTCGCGCACCTTGCGCACCAGATTGACCATTTTCATGGTCTCGTCGTGGTTCATCCCGGCGAAGGGTTCATCCAGCAGCAACACCTTGGGATCGGTCGCCAGACCAATCGCGATCCCCAACGCCCGCAGGTTGCCCTGTGGCAGGTTTGAGGCCTGTTCGTTGGCAATCTCGGACATGCCGAGGAATTCGATCAGATCGTCGGCATATTGGCCGAAACTGTCGACATCCTCATGCGCTGTTTTTGTGCCCCAGAAATACCCGGCCAGCGACGCGCGAGCCCGTAAGTGTTGCGCGACGATGATGCTTTCGCGCACAGTCATGGATTTGAAGATCGTCGTTTCCTGAAATGTGCGGACAACGCCCTTGCGGGCGACAACATGTGGCTTGAGGTTCGAAATCCTCTCGCCCTTGAACAGCACCTCTCCGGTCGTGGTTGGCAGAAAGGATGAAATCATCTTGAACAGCGTGCTTTTACCCGCACCGTTCGGTCCGATCACCGACAGGATCTCGTTCTCATTGACGTTGAACGAGATGTTGCTGTTCGCAGTCAGGCCACCGAATTTCTTGGTGACATGGCGGACTTCCAGAAGATGGCTCATTTGTCCTCTCCTTTCTTGCCGGGCAGACGCAGGCTGAGCAGCCCGTTGGGCAAGAACAGCATCAGGATGATCAGCAAGCTGGAATAGGCCAGCAGTTGGAAGCGACCCAATTCGAACAACAGGTCCCAGCCAAAATACAGAACCAGCGTGCCCAGCATTGGGCCAAACACATATCCCAGACCACCGAGGAAACAGTTCAGCATGAAGTTTACACTGTCGGCGACCTGAAAGCTGGACGGGTAAACCGATTGTGCAATCGATCCGAACATCGCGCCGCCAATACCGCCTAGAAAGGACGAGATGGCAAAGACAATGACTCGGATATAAGAGATGTTCACACCGATGGAGCTGGCCAGTTCCTCATTCTGCTGCATCGAGCGGCAAAGGTGGCCAAGGCGCGAATTCACCAACCGGTACATGGCGGCAAAGGTCAGGACCATCAGAACACAGGCCGTGTAGTAGAAGGCCAACCTTGGGTTATCCAGCGTTCCGAAATCGGGTATCACGGGGATACCCAGGATCGATACCCCACCCGGAAGTGGGATCGAGGTAATGCCCTTGGCACCATTGGTGACGGGCAGGGCCAGCGCAGTCAGGGTGACAACCTGTGTCAGCACCAGCGAGATCATTGCGAAATACACGCCCCGCAGCCGCAGGATCGGCAGTCCGATCAGAACAGCCACACCGGCTGCAAAGAGGCCCGCAAGAGGCAGGGACAGCCAGAACGAAATACCAGCCTTGGTCACCAGAATGGCCGAGACATAAGCTCCGATCAAGGCGAAGGCACCCTGCCCGATGTTAATGCGGCCGATATAGAAGGTCAGCCAGACACCGGCACTGGCAATCGACAGCAATGCCACCGACGTCAGCGTGTAGTACAGGTCAGAACGTCCGGAGGCGGCGACAAAGCCGGGAACCGCGATGAAGATGGCCAGCAGGAAGACCGCCAAACCGGCCCATTGGATCATTGAAAGTTTTGGCACTGCGTTATCCCCACGGTTTGCCCATCAGGCCTTGCGGGCGGATGGCCAGGAAAATCATCAGTGAGACGAAGATCAGCAGGTAAGTGATATCGCCATATTGCGAGAGCACCGCCAAACCGATGGCTTCCATGAAGCCAAGGATGATGCCGCCTGCAATTGCGCCGGAAATCACACCTGCGCCGCCGATCATAACCATCATGAAGGCCTTGATTGAGGTCGGTCCGCCCATACCCAGATTGACGCCGGTAATAGTCACGAGCAGACCGCCGACCAGACCAGCCAGCATTGCGCCCAATGCAAATCCAATCATGGAGTAGCGAGCAACATTCACACCCATGAGCTGAGCTGCGGTTCTGTCCTGCGCCAGCGCGCGCAATGCGCGACCGGTTTTGGAATATTGCATGAACAGGATAAAAGTCACGATGGACAGGATGGCCAGCACGCAAATCAAGATACGGTCATATGGCATGATCAACTTAAAATCCCAGTTTAAGACACCATTGACGATCTTGGGTACACCGCGCTGTTTCTCGCCAAAGACCAGCAGGATCACCGCATCGAACAGGAACGCCAACCCTGCTGCCAGCAGCATTGTGCTTTCCTCGCGAGAGGATCGCCTGATAACCGGAGCGAACAGAAACCGTTCTATCAGCGCGCCAAGCACAGCCAGAGTTATACAGGACGCCAAAAGCGCAAGAACGAACGGCCAACCGAGTTGTCCGTAGAAAGTGTAGGTTACAAAACCACCGAGAACGTACATCTGTCCGTGAGCAAAATTCAGTACGTTCATCAGGGCGAAAATCAGCGTCAGTCCCAAGGCTATCATCGCATATTGCGCGCCCAGATAGATGCCATTTGCTAGTATCTGTTCCATTGGAGTCCCGCGTAAGGTTCGGGTATCCCGGGCTGATCATCAGCCCGGGAGGGATTGAGGCTCGTTAGGCGATTGCCTTGGTTGGGAGTATTGCCTCAGTCGACTTCTGCGACAAAGAGCGTTTCGAACTCTCCGTCTTGGTAGACGTTCACCACCAGCGGGACCGCGATTTGACGCTTTTGTCCAAAGGAAGTCATGCCGACGTACCGCATCTTCGCATCACCCTTCATAAAAGGATTTGGCGCTTCGAACGTGTCCATTGTGGTCTGGAACGCGTTCACATCGTCGATACCTGCCGGATTGGCGTTTAGCGTCGCTAGAATATACTCCAGCGCATAGACCTTGGTATTCGACTCGTCGTTATACTCACCGAACATATCAGTGTAGCGCTTGACGAATTCCTTCATGTCATCCGACGCGATTTCAGGAGTCGAAGCGCCGCCAACGGAAATGAAACCATTGGCCAGATCACCAGCACCTTCACGCAAAACCGTCGCGTCCTGCGCCGTTTCAGTTGAAATGATGCCTTGGAAACCAAGCTCACGGGCTGAGCGGATCAGCTGAGGTGCATTGGCCGGTGATACACCCGATAGAACCAACAGGTCAGGCTGCGTTCGCATGACAGGTGTCAGAACCGGGGTAAAGTCCGTGGTGTCCACCTGATACGTCACGTTGTCAGAGACAACTTCAAGACCCAACGCATTGGCCGCTGCGATCCCTCCATCCCGCTGGCTCAGCGGATCAGACTCGTTGGCAGCAACGAATGCCACCGTCTTCACGCCTTTTTCGTCCTTCAGATACTTATAAATCGCTGGACCTGACTGATAGTTCGCAACCATGCCCAGAACCGCATTGGACGCCGGAGCGGTATAAAGCTCTTTCGGGAAAGCATATGGGAAATACATGATCCCTTTTGCTTCGGCAACTGGGCGCACGGCGGCTGCGCCATCATCCACGTTGGGACCAACCACATAGTGGATCCCTTCCTGCGCCATTTTTTCCATGCCGGCGATCGCACGTTTGGGGTCCTTCTGATCGTCGAATGAAACGATTTCGATATCGTAAGTGGTATCACCTATCTTGTATCCGCCAGTTTCATTGATCCAGTCGGCGCGTGCTTCCATCGAACGCTGGTTCGAGATGCCCCAGGCCGCCGCCGGACCTGAAGTCACACCAACAAAGCCAATCTTGAGAACCGGGTTTTCCGCCCAGGCGGTGGAGCCCAGAACGGATATGGCCAGCGCCAGGGCCGCCGATGATTTCATCAGATTTCTGCGTTTCATTATTTCCTCCCTATTGAGGTTCGGGCGCCTCTTCTGGGCGCTTGCAAAGGTCATTGAGTCACAGGTCGAATCCCGGTGATGCCGCCAAACTCAACATTGTTAACAATCTATGTCAACATTTTTTGACAAAACGTAGTGTTGATATTGCAAACAAATACTCAATATATTGTCATTCAGAAGCCGTGCCTCTAAGAAAAACGCGCATGAGTTCCAGCCGAATTGAAACCAGATGACAAACGCACAACAAAAATTCGACACCGTCCAATCTGATCCGGATGAGCAATTGATCGTTGATCGAATTTATTCCGCGGTTATGGAACAAAAGCTGGCTCCACGAACCAAATTGAGTGAACAAACCTTATGTGAGACCTTTGGCGTTGGTCGCATGCGCGTCCGCCGAGCTTTGTTGTTATTGAGCAGTCAAGGCATTGTTGAACTGCACTCCAACCGTGGTGCCTTTATAGCCTGTCCAAGCCCTGACGAAGCTCGAGAGGTTTTTGAGGCCCGCTTGATGATTGAGTCAGGCATCGTACGTACACTGGCACATGAGAATGGCAGCCTGGGAATCGACGCATTACGGATACATGTCAAAGAAGAAGATGAGGCTCGGGCAGCAAACGATCGAACCGAGATCATTAGGCTTTCAGGTGAGTTTCATGTGGAGCTGGCCAAATGCCACAACAATTCAGTACTCACACGCGTTGTCCGCGAGCTGGTGACCCGGTCATCTCTGATCGTGGCGTTGTTCGGAACCAACAGAGACTCTTCGTGTCCCGATGATGAGCACGCTTCGATCATTGATGCGATCGTGAGCGGTGACCCACAATCTGCGGAAGACAACATCCGACACCATCTCCTCCACGTAAAAAACAGTCTGGATCTGGAACAAACCCGAAAGGTTGAACCTGATCTGGCTAAGATACTCACCGGACGCATGTAATTTGGATCTGTTGCAAACTTTCGGCTATTGACGAGGTCAGATGCTGCGGGTCAATGACTTTCGGTAAAATCAGTCGAAAGTCAGTTCATGACTTCCTTCAAAGGCGCATTTTCCGAAGGATGTGTTCCTGTTCGCGGTGTTGTCTATGTCCGATACGGTGTGTCTTACCGGGATCTGGAAGAAATCATGGCTATTGCCACTGTACCTTACTTGAACAGCCCGCCCTGTCCGATCCGCCAAGTTTCAAACCTGATCCCGTGGATAATTGACCTGCAGACTGTCCGTTTGAAATTGACCAAAGCTCTTTTTCCATCTCCGCCCCGGCCATAGCAGTTCGGCTGTCAGATCGTGGGGGTGGTAGGCTGCCGTGTAAAGGGTTCCGAAACCCTGATCGAAAGCCAGCGAGTACAGCGGCGGTTTCAGGAAAGATCCGACAAAAATCTCTTTCGTCTCTGGGTGCAAAGTCAGGCGATGCAGAAGGAAACGCTCACGCTCGACCGTGGCGGTGAGACGTGCATGGCTTTTCCATTCCACGCGCTCCTGATGGTTGGTGGAAACAGCAGCATGGGTAAAAAGCGTCGGCCGGTCCGGTGCAAGAAACGCCGTAAAAAACTGCCGGTCCCGGTTCAGGACCGTAACGTTGTAGCTCATGTGGCACGGAACCCGTAGCAGAACCTCCTTCGCCTCTTCCAGCGTCGAACAGGTCTGCAAAAGGTATCGCAGGATCAGGGGAACCCCAAAGCCTTCGCCGACCGCGCGGCGGCCACCGAATGTCAGGGAAACGGTTAACCCAGCATCATTCATGCCATCCAGCAATCCAAACAAGCCATCCGAAGTGCCCATAACCTGACGTCCGTTCCAATCGGTCTTCAGGAAAATTCCATCAAAGGCCGACGGGTTGTAGTCGTAGTTCCGCACCATCAACGGTTCTGGCCCCTGCCAAATCGCCTGGCTGCACCCGGCCAGATAGCGCGGCGGGCAAAAGAAGCTCAGGAATCGCGCCTCCAGATCGCCTGCGCCAAAGGCAGCACACAGCATGTCATAGGGCTCGAGCATTTCTGGCATATATGTTTTCAGGGCATGACGGCACTCGGAGTATGTCGGGCGTGATGACAACCCTTCGCTTGCCCACCATTTGAGATAGGCATTTCGATATTCGGAGAAAATCCCGGACAGTTTCTGTCCGGGTTTCATTTCTTCTACGGCGCGAAAGGTTAGCTTCATGCACTCTACATAATCTTAAACGCCGGATCCTCAAATGCCTGAGCCGATGGCAGCGGACGTGCCGAGAATGCGTTCTTGATGCCATTGATCCAATGCTTCGACTTTGCCGTAAGCTGAAAACCCTTGGTCATCGACCTGCCCCGTGTGACGAGAATGCCCAGATCGGCCCCTTCGTACCGGTAGTCGCCAACATTCGATATCCTCAAAAAGAACGCTTCGTCTTCGCTTTCAACTGCACGCCGGTGATAATCGAACCGGTCGAACACCACCTGCCCGTCCGGCAACATCTTGTAGATCCCGGATTCTGGGGCATTGGTGATGATATCGACTGTGTCTTCGGTGTGCTTGATCACCATTTGCGACCAGGAATCGATCATGTCGGGATCGGCCCAGCGTGCGTTCAGCTCTTCGACACCTAGATTGAACGGTTTCTTCGAGAATTCCAACAGGTGGAACAGGAACAACGGCGCATCAGCATGCGCGAAAGCCGCGTGGTTGGTCATTGAGGACGCCCCTGTGATCCGGGGATTGAGCTCGCCCAACCAGATGTCGCCGGTCTTTTTGTCGATCAGGAAATCCAGTTCGAAATAGCCGCGATATCCTTCCTTGCGAAGTTGTTCACCAAATTTGAAAGTCAGTTCCCGCGCTTTCTCGCGTGTCTTCGGCGGGAACGCGGTCGAGAAAATTTCGTTTCCGCACCAGCCTCCGCGATAGGGGGTCAGTTCCTTGAACCCGACAAGTTCCGTCATCAGGGGCCCGACAATCGTGCCTTCGGACGTGGCGCAGGCTTCGATCGCCGAACCCCGGCAGTCGATGCGTTTCATGATTTTGATTTCGCCCTGGCCCACGATCTCATGTTCGTGTTTGCGGAAATCGGCCTCGGACTTGATGAAAAAGGTAGTGTGGCCCGAATCTCCAAACGCGCTTTGCAGGACAAGATCATCGCCAAGCCCCGCTTTCTTGCAAACCTTTTTCAATTGATCGTAGCTATCGACCTTGGACAGCGTATTGGGAACCGACGGGACACCCGCCTTGTTTCCAACCCGAACAGTTTCGATCTTGTTGTCCATCTTGGTGCGCAGCTTCGCCTTGGGGAACCAAACTTCGCCGCCCAGTTCCTTGACCAGTTTTTCCGTCTTTTCGTCGAACATCAGGAAAACGAATTTCGGCTTGCCGCCGCGCGCCTTGACGTAATCGACAACTTCCTTGTGCTGAAGCAGATAGTTGTTGATGTCTTCGATCGACTGAAACTCGTCATGGGGAAGTTCGGAAGGAACCAGAACGTTGGGATGGCGTCCGTCAAAGCAATCCATATAGCAGATGTACTTGAAGTTCTTGACCCATTCATCCAGTCCGAGCAGGTTGAAATTGGTCGCCGAGACAAAGTATATCGGGTCCGAATTCGTGTGAAAGTAACGGCGGATCTCCGAAATGTTCTTGAGTACCTTCTTGGGCATTTAACCTCTCCCCTGAATTTTATTTTTTGACGGACTCCAAGGCCTCTTGTGTAAACACGCGCAGACCCAGGTCTTCGCGGAAACCGTGAATTTCACTGACGTCCAGCGCCCGCATGAATGACAGGATTTCCGGACTGATGACCTGACCAGGCACCAGAATCGGAAAGCCTGGCGGATAGGGAATGATGAAGCTGGATGAGACGAGCTCCTCGCCCGCTTCAAGCCGCGCCATCAGCTTGTCATCGGTCGGAATATAGTCACAGTTGTCCTCGTCATAAGCGAGGAAAAACGCGGTTCGGATATCGCCTTCGGGCGTATCTGATCCATCCCTGAAAGCATCGTGGAACCGGCTGAAATCCGGCAACGGCGGCACGTCTTCGACCAAAGCCTGGACCCGGTTCTCAAATGACCTGCGTTCCATCTTCGAGGCATCGTCCAGAAGCTCGTCCAGGTCATTGGCAATTTCGACCAACACTTCGATCAGGTAGGCGACCGAGGATCGGGTTGTCCCGATATTGGTCATGAACAGCACGGTGTTCCGCGACGTCTTGTTGATCTGGATGCCGTATTTGTCCATCAGGATCTTGGTCTTGAACGTGTCGCCGTCCCAGCCTGTTCCACCCACGGCCAGCGTTATGCGTGTCGGGTCCAGTACAAATTCGTCCTGGCTCCACATCGTCCACTTTTCGACCCAACCGTGATCGGGATCATAGTAAGCTTCGACACCGCTCTCCCGGAACTGTTCCGGGATCATATCACCAGCGGTCACCACCTTGAAATACTTCTGCAAAACCGGATGGTCCGAGATGGCGCGCCGGATCGACATGGCTGTCTCGATCTGCTTTTGCACAAATTCGAACCCTTCCAGTTCGACCTGTCGGCGCCCCACGTCCAGCGAAGCGATGATCTGGTAGTTCGGTGAAGTCGAGGTGTGGGTCATGTAGGCCTCGTGGAAAGCTTGCTCCACCTCGCCTTTGAAATCCTGATCGTTGACGTGAATCATCGACCCCTGTCGCAATGACGTCAGGGTCTTGTGGGTCGATTGCGTGGCATAGACGCGGACACGGGCATCGGGTGGCGGAATCAGCCGGGTCTCGAGCAACTTTTCGTGGCTCGCACCCTCAAGCTTTTCCTGCTGGGCCGCCCAGGCCCTGGCCGATTCCGGCGTGCGCAGCGTTTGCCGCAATACGTTGGCAACCCCCATGGCGGTGCGCTGGCGGTAGGTCGGGTCAAACCGTGCAAAACCGAACCAGGCTTCGTCCCACAGAAAGATCAGGTCCTTCTTGATGGCCAGACACTCTTCCATGACGCGTTGAACGTTATAGACAACCCCATCGAAGGTGCAGTTGGTCAACAGCACCATCCGGACGCGATCCAGCTTTCCGGCATCTTTCAACTTCAACAGGGTGTGCTTGATTTCTTTCAGCGGTACGGCGCCGTACATCGAATGTTCGTGCAGCGGATAGCTGTCCATATACACCACGCTCGCTCCGGCCAGAACCATGCCGTAATGATGCGATTTGTGGCAATCCCGGTCGACCAGAACGATGTCGCCGGGTCGAACGACTGATTGAACAACGATCTTGTTGCACGTTGACGTACCGTTGGTCGCAAAGAACGTGTGTTTCGCCCCAAAAGCGCGGGCGGCCATGTCTTGCGCTTCCTTGATCGGGCCGCGCGGTTCAAGCAGGCTGTCCAGTCCACCCGACGTCGCGGATGTTTCGGCCAGAAAGATGTTCGACCCGTAGAATGCCCCCATGTCCTGAATCCAGTGAGAGCGGCTGATCGATTTCCCACGGCTGATCGGCATGGCGTGGAAAACACCGGTTGGCTGCTTCGAATATTCTTTCAGGGCCGAGAAAAACGGGGTTTTGAATCTGCGGTCGACGCCGCGAAGGATGTTGAGGTGCAGTTCCTGAAAGTCTTCCTGATTGTAAAAGACCCGCCGGCAGCGGCCCAGGTCCAGCCCGGCAATATCTTCGGCTGAACGGTCTGTGACAAGATACGCGTCCAATTCGGGTCGGATCTTCTCGATAAGCCGACAGGCCTCCGGTCCGTATTCATGCGGGTCGAGGCCGTCAACATCCTCGTCTTCGCTGACACGCGTCAGGTATTGGTTCAGGATCGGAAGATCGATCTTCGATTTGAGCGACAAGCCCGGCCGGATCACGACGGCCTGAACGTTGTAGTTGAACAGAACCCCGATCAGGGCGTCCTCCAGAGACGGAACAATGACCGGTTCATAAATGAACGAATCTTCCAGCCGACGCATGCGCAGCAGGTTTTGCCGCAGGAACCTTTCCTGATGTTCAGTGACATCGTCGACGATCAGCACCTCGAAATAGGGCCGCCCCAACGCGCGGGCTTCCGGTGTCAGCGAGGCTTCGTCTTCGTAGTCCTCATTGTCTATTTCATCGGAAGACAGCGGAATCGACCGCCGCCTATACGCGCCCGAGGTCAGCGCGCGTGCGATACGACGAACGCAAATCGACAGGTCCTGGACATTGCCATTTTGCAGAAGACGCCGCAGATGCTCGAAGGCGTGGATTCCAGGGAACGCCCAATAAAGTTCGATCGGTTCCAGAACATCAAACAAATGTTCTGCCGTCGCCATCAGCTTCTGGCTCTGGCGCTTTTCCCGGCCATGCAGGGCGAGGCCTTCAGCAGCCTCTCGTAAGGCGCTCCATCGATCAGCGCGAAGTTGCGTGGCGCTGTAATAATCTCGTAGGGACGGCAACTTCTTCTTCTGCGAGTGCAAGTTCAATACCTGCCTCCTTTCTGTCGCGTCCGGATCAGCGCCGCCTCCTGATCCGTTTAATCCGAACCTGTCTTTCCGTGTAAGACAGAAAGGTTAGGCGGCGTCAGCAAATCTCTTTCCGCTTCTTCAATCGAAGTTCTGGGGTCGGATGCCAGCAATCCGCGATCCGAGCCCTGCCGGGGAATTTCCAGCGGCCCGAGCGTGTTCAGGTAAGCATCGGCACCACTTGTGCGATCATAAACCGTGAAGTCTGCGTCACGATCACGGAAGCTCTTGAGAACCTGCCCAAGTCCCTTAAGACCAGTTTCTCGTTGACGCCGCACCTGATCCAGATCGATTTCTATCGGGAACATGTCTTCCTGCCCGGCGGACTGATGCAACACCGTTGCCGACGGATCGACTACCAGCGAACGACCGACACCACCGGCCCCCAGACCATTCACGTCAAAAACGTAACACTGAAACTGCGCCGCCGTCGCCCTTGCAATGGCCAGTTCCGCTTCGCGGTCAGTGGTCCCGGTCAGGACCGGGTGAAGAAGAACCTCAACACCTTGGCTGGTTAGTTGCCGTGTCGTTTCCGGAAACCAAATGTCATAGCAGATGGAAAGGCCAAAGCGCCCGACATTCGGCACATCAAAAACACAGAAATCAGTCCCTGCCGAAATCCCGGCCTCATACGGGCGGAAGGGAAACATCTTTGAATACTTGGCGACAATTTCACCGTCGGGATTGATGACGACAGACGTGTTCAGAATACGTCCATCTTCGGTCTTTTCGAACATCGACCCGGGGATCAGCCAAATACCAAAGCGGCGCGCATCCTCCTGAAACTGCAATATTGCGTCATTCGGAAACGGCTGCGCAAACCGGTCCAATGGCCCATAGGGCGCAAGTTCGGAAAACAGAACCATTTGAGTCCACGGGAACCGGGCCATCAGAATTTCAATACGGTGGCGCATCGCCTCGACGTTCGAATGAAGCGCTGCGACGTGCATCTGAACGCCGGCGATCGCAAATGGAGTCATATTGGGCATCTCTCCCGAGTAAACTGTCTGATCACCTTATTTTCAGGTGAACCCCGTGACCAGCCTGTTTTTTTAAGGGCCGCAGATTTCTGCCACAAACTGCTTGATCGCTGGCACTAGTGAACTTTGTGGATGAGTGATTTTGGGAACTGGCAAGGTGACAGTCTGTTTACGACTTGCGTCAGTGCAGGGGTTTTACGCCAATCTGCCCGTCCTACCCCGAAGCGGAATGGCAGCGCGTTGATCATCATATCTCCGGTCTTTCACAACGCATCAGGCGATTGGCAAATAGGGATATGTCGCAGGGCTGAGCAGCGCCTCCTCACTCTGATCTTAAAGCTCCTTACCGCGACTCTTTTGTCGGACATTGTCCGGCAGGTGACCCATGACAAACCAAATCCTGATTTCGCAGGCGCCCACCCACGCCGAGTTTATGCCGCTGATCCGGCTGGCAGTTCCCCTCATGGTCGGTTTGGCCGCAGCTCTATTGATCGGTGTCTTAAATACGGCGATGATTTCTCCGCAGGGGACGGTTCCTCTGGCGGCGGCAGGTGTGATCACGGCCGTTCTGATCATCCTGATTTCCACTTTTTTGGGCGTGATCACCGCAATTTCCGTACGGATCAGCCAAGCCGAGGGCGCACGCGATGCCGCGCGGGTTGCTCTAGCGTTGTGCAGCGGGCTATTGTTGTGCCTTCTGGGAGGCGGCGGCGCGGCATTGGTGATGATCGCACTCTATCTGCTGCTTGGGCCTTTGGGCAACCCAAGGAGGTTCTAGCGATCCTGCTGCCGTACTGGATGTCGATGGCGATCTGGATCGTGCCCTTAACTCTTTTTTCAGTCTGAAGGCTCTGTTTGATGCCGTTGGACGGCCGTGGCGCTATCTTATCTGGGCGTCCTGTCCAACATACTCGCAAACTACGCCTTCATCCACATCCTTGATCTTGGAATTCTGGGCGCTGGTCTGGCCAGCATATTCTCGCAATGTACGTCGCTGGTTGCTGGGATCCATGTATTGATACGCGCGCCAGGGCTGGCCGACTTTCGCCAGCGGGTGACCGTTGCATGGGCGGATGTCTGGTCACAGCCCGAAGCGGACATCCCACCAACAATTACAAATTGCGCCTTCGCACGTTGCTTGTTTTCGATGACCGGCACTTGTTCTAAAATTGGTTGCGCTAGTCAGGAATGCCCGCGGCTGTGAGCATCGAATAGTAGGCGTCATAGATTTCCGGCTTTGCGATAGAGATACGAGCGCGCATTTCCCGAAACATTGAAACGCTAAAATCAGGTTCCCGCGACATGTGAATACGCGCGAGTTCTGTGGCTCGACCCACATTGCCGAGAGCCATCTCTGCGACAAGCTCGTTCAGACGGAATACAGTTACTGAGTTATGAAATGCGCGCATTTTTTGGGCTGTTTCTTTTAGACCGTGCCAGTTCTCTTCTGCAATTTGCGATAGGCTGACTCCCATATAGACCCGGTAATTCAGCGGATCATTCGGGTTGAGCCGGAGGGCCTCTCTGGCATGCGCTTGTGCAATTTGCGCTTCACCCGTCAGGCCGTGCAATAGACAACTGGAGCCCCAGGCTGAAACGCAGTTTGGGCTTGTTTTGACCACGTGATCCACCAATGACAAGCCGTACTCGGTGTCTTCCGACAGAAACGCGAGTACGTAGCCGGCATATGCTTGCGCTTCCAAGTCTACGTGCGATGCCTCCAGAACCTCATGCGCCAGTTGAACGGCGTAATCAAATCGGTCCTTGCTTGGGCGCAAATCCGGGTTCCAAAGCAAAGTTCTGATCCAGCCTCGAAGCGCGCTGGCCAATGGATACTCACTTGAGAGCGAGAGAGCTTTTGACAAGTGGTCGTCCGCTTCAGTGAAACTGAACCTGTAGATCAAGGCCTGTGCGCGCAGGAAGTGATCATATGCTCCCAGGGTGTCTGGCCGCTTGTGCGCAGATCGGTCTATTTCTGCCTGTCTTATGCTTGGTGCAATTGAAGCTACAACGGCTTCAGTGATCTGGTCCTGGAGGTCAAAAATATCGTCGAGCTTGCCATCGTGTCGATCCGCCCAGACATGCGATCCAGTTTCCGCGTCAAACAGCTGCCCAGTCACGCGCAACCGATTACCAGCTCCGCGAACAGAACCCTCCAGCACGTAGCGGACACCAAGTTCACGGCCGATGCGGCGCACATCGACCGAAAGCCCTTTGTAAGAAAAAGATGAGTTTCGGGCGACCACGAATATCCAGGGCACTCTGGATAAGCTGGTGATTATATCTTCGGTTATACCTTCTGCGAAGTAATCTTGCTCAGCGTCGGAGGACAGATTGTCAAACGCCAATACGGCCACCGAAGGCTTGTCTGGTCGAGTTTGAATTACCGGAGGTGTAGTAGCGAATGCCGCCTGCACTGAGTCGGCGATTACAGGGCGTGCTATATTCTTCAGGTATTGCGGCCCCAATTCGGTGAACGAAACATCCACCTTACCCACAAGGTCTTGGTAAACCCGACCTGAAACGATGATCCCTCCGGGAGGAGCCAAACCTTCCAACCGGGCTGCAATGTTGACGCCGTCACCAAGAACGTCACCGTTGTCATCAAAAACATCACCTGCGTGAATTCCAATACGGAATTGCATCTCCGGGCTTTGCCCGCGTGACGCGTTCCGCTCAACCATCTGACGCTGCATCGTTTCCGCACAAGCTATGGCGTCAAACGCCGAAGAAAACTCTGCAAGAAAACCGTCACCAGTCTTTTTGAACAGCCGCCCTCCATTCAAGCCGACATTTGGCTCCAGCGCTCTAAAGTGACCCTTGTACGCGTGCAAAGCGGCTTCCTCGTCCGCACTAACAAGCGCGCTATAACCAACAATATCAGCCGCAAGTATGGCCGCCGGGTGCCGCTCCAAACAATAATCCTCCCACGTATCCATTGTGATTGAGTGTCAAAGGGATATTAGGGGTTTCGCGGGATGTGTCGCAAACTTTTGGAACGACCAGCGTCAGCTATCTATTGGATGCACCTATCCTGCGATCTCGGCAAATAGCCGAAAGCCAGATGTCGTAGTGCTGGGGAATTGCTGCTTTCGGATCATGTTGGCGACCTCAATACCGTCCAGAGTAGCCGAAGCGGATCTGAACGATATAAACCCGCACATGTGCCGCACGCGACGCTTGATAAACCGATGATCCTGCTCGATCAGGTTATTCAAATACTTGGACCTGACCGTTTGGATTTTGGCTGGGCAGCCAAATCGATTAAGGATTTTGTTCACCTCTCGAATGCCCGCGGCGTTGGCGCCACTTTTGTCGATGACAATCTTGCTCGGGATTCCATTTGAAGACAGGGCTTTGGCAAAGAACCTTGCTGCTGCTGGGCGGTTCCTACGCTCGGACAGCATGAAATCAAGTGTATTTCCTGCCTTGTCGACGGCCCGATAGAGGTACATCCATTTGCCGCGAACACGAATATAGGTCTCGTCCATGCGCCAGTAGCTCAGCGTTGGGCGTTTCTTCGATCGCGCTCTTGCTTCGATCATCGGTGAATACTTAACAACCCACCTGTTAAGTGTAGCGTGGTCCACCTGCACGCCGCGTTCGGCCATGATCTCTTCAAGGTCACGATAGGACACCGTGTACCGCAAGTAGAAGTACACAGCGTACAAAACCGCATCCTTGGGGAAATGACAGCCCTTCAATGAGATCATGCTCAATTAACCTGTTCGAAAACTACTTTGCGAGTACAAACCTCAGATCACGCACGCTCGTCAAATTGACCCCAGAGTTTGCGACACATCCCGAAAGGGTAAGTTCGGACTCGGAATCTGTCCGTTCACGCAGTTTGCGGAATTATCCATCTAAACACAGCAAGTTTCGAGCCGCATTCAGACTTCAGAAAAGTATGCGACAAAGCCCAGCAGTTGATCCTGGCGGGCGCATTCTTCCAATGCCGCATAGACGTCGCGCACTTCCTATAAGTGACCGGAATCAAACCTCTCTGCGTCAGCCACGTAAGGCTTCGAATGAATAGGGTTCGTTGCAAAGTTTTAGGTCAGCCAAATAGTTCTTCGATCGCTTCAGTTCAGATTGTCTAACGTCAGCACCCATCGGACAGATTTTGGGGTTTGAGCAACGGAGGATTTCTAGTTCATCGAAGCCAATATGGAGCGAAGATGAATAAGAAATCCGGAACATCAAAGGATGCCGCTGACAAGTTGGTCAGAGGCATTAAGCGCAAGACGCGCAAGCACTATTCAGCCGAGGAAAAGATCAGGATCGTCCTGGCGGGATTACGGGGCGAGGAGAGTATTGCTGCGCTATGCCGCCGC